>JAPFDH010000108.1 GCA_026169045.1 Lachnospiraceae bacterium
AATAAAATACATTCAATCGGCTTCGCCGCAAATTTTGAGCGATTTGTCAAGTGGTTTTTGACAAAAAAGTGGGGGATTTTAATAAAAAAGGAATCTGAAAGCCTTATATTTATTGGCTTAAAGATTCCGAGAGATCATAATAGAGAAGAGGAGGATAAGAATGAAATTTGCTGCAGCAGGAAATTGGTTTTCCAAAGATTGGTACCAAAATGTTAAAATGGGTGCAAAATATGGATTTTACGGAGTGGAACAGTTGGAATGGCTTGGGCTGGATTTGGAAAAAGCAGGTCAGGTTTTGAAAGAATATCAGGTGACGAGTACAGCGTTGATCATACAGAGCCGGTCACAGGAAGTGGCAAAGTATCTTCCATGGACCCACGGAATGGTATGGGAAGATTCGAGAGATGCATTTGTGGAAGCTTTGAAAGAAACGATTCTGGCAGCTAAGGCAATGCATGTACCCAATATTATTGCGACCACAGGAAATGAGCGCAATGATATTTGCAGAGAGAAGCAGCATGAAATTGTGGTGGAGACATTGAAAGCAATGGCACCTTATGCAGAGGAAGCAGGGGTGATGATTGTTTTGGAACCGTTGAATGTATTGGTCAACCACCCGGGACATTTTTTGGTGACCAGTAAGGAAGGATTCCAGATGATTCGGGAAGTAGACAGTCCGGCTTGTCGTTTGTTGTTTGATATTTATCATCAACAGATTTCCGAGGGAAATTTAATTGCAAACATCCGTGAGGGAATCGATTTGATCGGTCATTTTCATATTGCGGATAATCCGGGACGTATGGAACCCGGAACGGGAGAGATTAATTATGAAATGGTATTTCGTGCGATCCGGGATGCCGGGTATTCCAGATGGCTGGCTTTTGAATGTGGACGAACGATGGAAGTCGAACCACTTTGTGAAAAAATGAAACGATTAATAGAAAAGGGAACGAAGTGATTGGAATATTCATAAGCCATTGACAAAAAAAATTGTGGATATATAATATAAGTCCTTTCATAAAATGAGGAGTGAATTTGTCATATATAATAAATAAAGATAAAATCACTCCTTTCATTTTGTGCAAAGAGAATACCGAACCACGGGGGTCTGTCGGGATGGGGCAGAAAAACCGCTTGGTAAGATATTTGAAATACACAGACAGATTATGGCAGTAGTCGGAGACTGCCCTCTGTTTGATTTGATGTATTTCAGAGGAAACCTGAAACAGGGAACCTTTTAATATTACTACCAGGAGGAAACAATATGATCGAAGTAGAACATCTGACCAAAACATTTCAGGTCGCAAAACGGGGCGCTGGTTTCAAGTCAGCATTCAAAGCCCTATGGAACAAGCAGTATGAAGAAATAAAAGCACTGAACGATATTTCCTTTTCCATTGGAGACGGAGAAATGGTGGGGTATATCGGACCAAACGGTGCCGGAAAAAGCAGTACAATCAAGGTTTTGAGCGGAATTTTGACACCGGATGAGGGGACATGTGTTATAAATGGAAGGATACCATGGAAAGATCGGAAAGAACATGTCAAACATATTGGTGTTGTGTTTGGACAGCGTTCTCAGCTTTGGTGGGACGTGCCGGTTATCGATTCCTTCTGTCTTTTAAAGGATATCTATGATGTACCGGAAAAAGAATTCCAGCAAACTTGTGAAGAACTGACGGAACTTCTTTCTCTGAAAGAAATTTTAAAGACACCGGCGAGGCAGCTTTCTTTGGGACAACGGATGCGCTGTGAAATTGCGGCATCTCTTCTCCATCAGCCGGATCTTCTTTTTTTGGATGAGCCCACTATTGGATTGGATGCAGTATCCAAACTGGCAGTGAGAGCCTTTATCCGAAAGCGCAACGAGGAACATGGGACAACTGTAATTTTAACGACGCATGATATGCAGGATATTGAAGCATTGGCAAGTCGAATTATATTAATAGGAAAAGGCAGGGTTCTGATGGACGGAACGCTGTCTGATATGCGTGGATGTGTGGAAAATAAAAATGCCAGTTTAGATGAAATTGTAGCATCTTTATACCGCTCCTATGAGATTTAGGAGGTGGCAGGATGAAAAAATATCTGGCTTTTTTCCGTATGCGATTTATTCACGGGCTTCAATATCGGGCAGCCGCGTGGGCAGGAATTATGACACAGTTTGCCTGGGGATTTATGGAAATTTTAATGTTTCAGGCTTTTTATCGGGCAGATCCCACCAGTTTTCCTATGGATCAGCAGGCACTCTCTTCTTATATCTGGCTTCAGCAGGCGTTTTTAACACTTTTTGCCAGTTGGCAGTGGGAAGGGGAATTGTTTGAAAGCATTACCAGCGGAAATGTAGCTTATGAATTATGCAGACCGGTCAGCATTTATAACATGTGGTTTGCCAGAAGTATGGCACGCCGGATGTCCAGGGCAGTACTTCGCTGTTTTCCTATATTGATCGTGGCGGTTTTCCTGCCTGCTCCATATGGTTTGGGACTGCCAAAGGATGTCATTGCGGCAGTCGGATTTGTTACGGCTATGGTTTTAGGGCTTCTTTTGGTATGTGCCTTTAGCATGGTTATTTACATGGGAACATTTTATACCATTTCTTCCGCAGGACTTCGCATGGTAGCAAGTAACGTATCAGATTTTTTGTGTGGTTCCATTATTCCGCTTCCGTTTTTTCCGGATGCTGCACAGACCGTTTTGAAGATTCTTCCCTTTGCATCCATGAATAATGCTCCCTTACGCATTTACGGCGGGGACATTGCTGGGAACGATGTGTTTTTTACCATTGGATTACAGGTCATGTGGATGGTGATTTTTGTAGTTGTCGGCAAATGGATGGAACAGGATATTAAGAAAAAGATCGTTGTTCAGGGAGGATGAAGAAAAGATGGGAAAAGGGATAAAGTTGTATTGGAAACATGTACAGATCCATCTGCACAGTATGATGCAGTATAAAGTTTCTTTCTTTATGACTGCTGTCGGGCAATTTCTTACGTCATTTAGTGTATTTCTGGGTATGTTTTTTATGTTTCAGAGGTTTCATATGGTAGATAATTATACCTATGGGCAATGTCTTTTATGTTATGCTGTAACGTTGGCAGCATTTACCATGGCAGAGGTATTTTTCCGTGGATTTGACACGTTTGCTTCCTGTATCGCCAATGGAGAGTTTGACCGGATGATGCTGCGGCCCAAGGGACTTATTTTCCAGGTGATTTGTAAAAAGGTAGAACTGACCAAGGTGGGACGGTTATTACAGGCAGTTGTTATTTTTTGTTATGCCATACCCAACTGTGGAGTAGAGTGGAATGGTATGAAAATCATGGGATTAATATTTATGCTGATCGGTGGAACCGTTGTGTTTTCTTCTTTATTTATTGTACATGCCGCTATCTGCTTTTTTACTCTTGAAGGATTGGAAATTGTAAATATTTTTACTTATGGTGGTCAAGAGTTTGGCAAATATCCATATGGAATCTATGGGAAACGGGTATTGGCGATTTGCACCTATCTGATACCCTATGCATTGTTTCAATACTATCCGTTTTTGTATTTAATCGGACATAGGACAGAGATCTGGTATCTCTTTTTGCCCTTGGTTTCCTGCATATTTGTTATACCATGTCTTCTGCTTTGGCGGTTTGGTGTGCGTCATTATAAATCCACAGGTTCTTGAGGGTTTTAGTTGCCCTATTTTCATTCCGGTGCTATACTGAGAGATACATAGAGGAAAGGAAAAACACGGGTTCAGACGCAGATGAATCCGAAGGTTTTTCATAATGAAAGGGTGTAGCAAAGGAGGACTTTATGATTCGTACATTTCAGACACACAGGATTCGTAAACAGGAGGAATTAAGTAGTGCGCTCTGGGAGTTTTCTCCCAGTGAAGGAGAACATGCAGGAAAAAAAATAGCCGTGGCTGTTCCCAGTGCCTGGGAGTGTTATCCGGATTTTGAAACGTATCGGGGGATTGCGGTATACACAAGAAAATTTTTTGTAGAGAAAGCAGGAAATGTCCGCTTAGAATTTAAAGGTGTGAGCCATACGGCAGATGTTTTTGTGGATCAGAAACCGGTGGCTCACCATTATAATGCGTTTACCAGTTTTGACTCAGTCGTATGGTTGGAAGCCGGTATGCATGATCTTCTGGTACAGGTAGACAATCGCTATGGCGAAAATTCGTCGCTGCATATTCCCAACGATTATCAGACTTATGGAGGTATTACCAGAGCAGTGGTTATGGAAGAACTTTCTGATCTGTATATCAAGTGGGTTCATGCTGTTCCTGTTAAGGAACAGGGGAAATGGGGATTGAAGCTGGAAGCATGTGTGAAAAATATATCCGATACGGTACAAAAGGCAGAAGTAGTATTTTCTTTAGAAGGCTGCGTGACCGCAAAAACCAAAACAGAGCAGATTACACTTTCTGATTCAGAGGAAAAGGGCAGTTTAAAAATTTCTCTGGGTTCCCTTTTGCTGGCTGGCAATGAAGAGGGCAAACTCAACAAAACTGTTTGGTGTGAGGAAGCTAAGGAATGGTCTATGGAAGCGCCCAATTTGTATCTGATGAATGCGATATTACAGCAAGATGGAAGAGCAATGGACGATTGGATGGAACGGATTGGTTTTCGTATTGTAAGGACAGAAGGAAAGAAACTTTTAATTAATGAAAGACCAGTTCTCATCAAAGGTTTTTGCCGTCATGAAGATCATCCGTTATTTGGATGTGCCCTTCCTTATGAGGCGATAGATTATGATTTAAATGTAATGCAGAATTTAGGAGCCAATTCGGTAAGAACCAGTCATTATCCCAATGATGAGATTTTTCTGGATCTTTGTGATGAAAAGGGTATTCTTGTTTGGGAAGAAAATCATGCCAGAGGCCTATCGGAAGAAATGATGAGAAATCCTAATTTTGACAAACAGTGTGAAGATTGTAATCGGGAAATGATTACAGCACATTTTAATCATCCATGTATTTATATCTGGGGAATTTTAAATGAATGTGCAGATCATACAGAATACGGAAGTAAGTGTTACCAAAAACAGCTGGAGCAGATTCGCCGGTTGGATGATTCCAGACCCAGGACATATGCATGCTGTCATGTAAAGCAGGAAAAGAGTTTGTTTATGCCGGAAGTATATTCTTATAATATTTATCCAGAGTGGTATGTAGACAGAGAAACAACGGAGCTGCTGACAGATATTCATGATTGGGCTGTAGAAACATTTGGTGAGAAGCCATTTATTATTTCAGAGATAGGAGCCGGAGCTATTTACGGATATCGGACACCAGCAAAGGTAAAGTGGTCAGAAGAATATCAGGCGGAAGCTTTGAAAAAGCAGATTAGCGGTGTAATAAACAGTGGTTGCTGTAACGGGATCTATATTTGGCAATACTGTGATGTTCGGGTCTCTGATGAATGGTTCTCCAATCGTCCCAGAACGATGAATAATAAAGGAATTGTGGATGAGTATAGAAGAAGAAAACTTGCCTATGATGTGGTAAAAGAGCTTTATAGTAAGCTGGGTAATTATTGGGATTGAAATTAGGTTATTGAAAAAATAGAACAGATATTGTATACTAGTGTATTGTCTTGACCATGAAAAGGGATTTATGGTAAGTGTAAAGGAGAAAAAAATGGATTATCAGACAATTTCTTCCATGTTAGAGGAACATGGACAGTCTCATTTATTAAAATACTATGATGAGTTAAATGAGGAACAGAGAGCGTCATTGTTGGAACAGATCGCAGATATCGATTGGAAACTTTTGGATCTCGTTCATAATCACAAGACTACGGAGGAAACGAGAGGTTATTTGGAACCGCTGGGAGCCTTGGAAGTGGATGAGATTGAAAAAAGAAGGGAAGAATTTGAAGAAATCGGTATTCAGGCGTTAAAAGAACAAAAGGTAGGTGCTGTTCTATTGGCCGGCGGACAGGGGACCCGTCTTGGATTTGATAAGCCGAAGGGAATGTTTAATGTGGGGGTTACACATACCTTATACATTTTTGAATGCCTTATTAACAATCTGATGGATGTGGTAAAGCGTGTGGATGCATGGATTCCCTTGTATATCATGACAAGCGAAAAAAATCACGAAGATACGACTCGTTTTTTCGAAGAACAAAATTACTTTGGATACAAGAAAGAGTATGTATATTTCTTTAAACAGCGTATGGCACCTTCTGTGGATTATGATGGAAAACTTCTGATGGAAGCAAAGGATCGTCTGTCTCTGTCCCCCAACGGAAATGGAGGATGGTATTCTTCCATGCGCCGAAGCGGTCTGGTGGAAACCATGAAGAAGAATGGCGTGGAATGGCTTACGGTATTTGCTGTTGATAATGTTTTGCAGAGAATCAATGATCCTGCGTATGTGGGAGCTGTGATCCAGTCGGGCTGTGATTGTGGTGGAAAAGTAGTGAGAAAAGCAGCACCGGATGAGCGGGTTGGTGTTTTATGTCTGGAAGATAAAAAGCCATCCATTGTGGAATATTATGAGATGACAGATGATATGATTCATTTAAGAGATGAGAAAGGAAATTTGTTATATAATTTTGGCGTAATTTTAAATTATATGTTTAAAGTGGATAGTCTGGAAGCAATTGTCAACAAAGAAATGCCTGTGCATATTGTTGAGAAAAAGATTCCATATATTAACGAAAAAGGAGAACTGGTAAAGCCGGATAAGCCAAATGGATATAAATTCGAAGAGTTAGTTTTGGATATGATTCATTTGATGGATACCTGTTTACCGTATGAAGTAGTTAGGGAAAAAGAATTTGCGCCAATAAAAAATCCAAGTGGTGTGGATTCTGTAGAATCCGCCAGAAAACTTTTGATAGAGAATGGAGTAGAAATTTGAAATGATGTACCAGATAATAAGTGATGGTTCCTGTGATCTTGGGATAGAAACAGCGAAAAAATATGGAGTTCATGTGGTTCCGTTTTATGTGTCAATTGACGGAGAATATTATAAGAAAGAAATAGAAGAAATCGGTGTAATGGATTTTTATCAGCAAATGCTGGATTATCCTGAATTAACACCAAAATCTTCCTTGCCGTCAATTCAAGATTTTGTCAATGCATTTTTAATTTATGCTGAACAGGGAATAGATATCATATGTTTATGTATTACGACAAAATTCAGTGGTTCTTACAATTCAGCGATGACTGCCAGTGAGATGGTAAGAGAGCGTTATCCGGATGTAAAAATTAAGGTTATTGATACAACAGTAAATACTGTTCTTCAGGGACTCTTAGTCATTGAGGCGGCTAAGATGAAAAATGCAGGTCTTACAATGGAACAAACGGTAGACAGAATTGAGGAAATTAAAAAGACAGGACGAATTTTCTTTACCATTAAAAATATGGATTATTTGGTCAAAGGAGGTAGAGCCGGAAAAGTAGCGGGTAAAATTACCAGCTGTTTCTCTCTGAAACCTGTGATCATATTAAAAGAAGGGGAGATTTTTCTCGGCGGAATAGCAAGAGGAAGAAAAAAATCATTGGAAAAGGTAATCCAAAAAGGACATGAATATTTTGATGAAAATCATTTGGATCCAAAAGATTTTTCTTTTGCTATAGGTGTGGGATACAATCACGAGGAAGCGGAACCGTTTCGCGGAGAATTATTACGGGATTTTGATGGTGCGTTATCAAGAGAAGATATACCAATCCGTCAGATCGGAGCAACGATCGGAGTGCATACAGGACCAGAACCGATTGGATATGGTGTAATTGAAAAATGGAACAGTTCTTCCCTAAAATAACGAGATGTAAAGTGGGATGAATTTGTTTATTCAGAATGAAAAGAAGGATCTTCTGAGGGCTGGAAAAAGGCTTTTGGAAGATTCTTTTTTGTATCAGCCGGTATGGACTTTTTTCTACAAGACGTGTATAGTAAAACAAGAGATTGAAACAATCAGAGAGACTCGTTGATTTTGTATATGGAAATGAGGGATGAAATATATGAAATGGATATTGGAAAATATGCAGAAAACACTGGGTGAAATAACGATATCGATCGGAGGAAAGAACGGTATAGGAGCAGGAATAGGAGCTGTTTTTGCATTGATAAACTGTTTTTTCGGATATCGCATGATGCGATTTTGGATTGGGACGGTTGGCTTTTTTGTCGGTATCTGGGGCGGATATACAGGCTCTCAATATTTTCTGGATAATCAGGCGTTATGTGCGGTAATTGGCATCGGAGCAGGAGTTTTAATGACGTTTGTAGCATTTCGAATTTATTTGGCAGGAGTGTTTTTGATCTGTGGATTATTTGGGTTTATTTTGTTTTCGAATATTGGAAATTTGTGGTTTTCAGAGTATGAAACGATTGTCATAATTATTTCTGCGTTAATGGGAATTGGAATTGGAGTAGCAGGGGTAATTCTGTCCCGTCCAGCGATTATTCTGACGACTGCTATTTCAGGAGGAATGATGGCGAGCCAGATTATATTTGGTATTTTTGGAATTGAGCATGCCGCTGCGATGACGATTGTTGGTGTGATCTTATCTGTCCTTGGGATATTTTGGCAATTTTATAATACCAGAGGTTGAGAAAATCATATTTGTAAATTGATAAAGAAGGGAAAGAGACGAAAACGGAAATGAAATTTTTACTGGTTGCAATCAATGCAAAATATATACATAGCAATCCTGCTATTTATAGCCTGAAGGCATATGCGGAAGAACGATTGGAAATGCGTGATTGGGAAATTGCGTTGGCAGAGTATACGATTAATCACGAAAAATATGCTATTTTAAAAGATATTTATAAGAAAAGACCAGATGTGATTGGCTTTTCCTGCTATATATGGAATATTTCTTTGGTTCGTGAATTAATAACCGAATTGAAAAAATTGCTTCCGCAAGTACCCATATGGTTGGGAGGACCGGAAGTCTCCTTTGATTTAAATGAACAGATGAGAAAAGTGCCGGAAGCTTTTGGTATCATGTTTGGAGAAGGCGAAGAAACATTCCTGGAACTTTTGTCTTGGTATCAAGAGCACGGCATAGGGTGTAGAACAGGATTGGATACGATCCGGGGAATTGCCTGGCGAAATGAGGATGGTGGGATTCAAATCAATCCACAACGTTCTGTTTTGGATTTATCTCAGGTGCCATTTCTATATCAGGATTTGTCCGGATGGAAAAATAGAATTATCTATTATGAAACGAGCAGAGGATGTCCCTACCGATGTAGTTATTGCCTTTCTTCTGTGGATAAAACGGTACGTTTCCGTGATCTGTCTATTGTAAAAAAAGAATTGGATTTCTTTTTAAAAGAGAAACCGTCTCAGGTAAAATTGGTTGATCGTACATTCAATGCCGGAAAAAAACATGGTTTGGCAATCTGGCAATATCTTTTGGAACATGATAACGGGGTGACAAATTTCCATTTTGAAGTATCTGCTGATTTGATTGGGGAAGAAGAACTGAATGTTATGCGACAGATGCGTCCGGGCTTGATCCAGTTGGAAATCGGGGTGCAGACAACAAATAAGAAAACTGCAGAGGCGATTCATCGCACCGCTTCCTTTGAAAAAATAGCAGAGGTGGTAAGAAAAATAAAAACATTTTCCAATATCCATCAGCATTTGGATTTAATAGCAGGATTGCCATATGAAGATTATGAAAGTTTTGGCTATTCATTTGATGATGTGTATGAATTAAGACCAGATCAGCTTCAGTTGGGATTTTTAAAAGTATTGTATGGTTCTCCCATGTATGAACAAAAGGAAAACTTTGGGATTGTATATGAAAGTCAGCCGCCTTATGAAGTGTTAAATACAAATTGGTTATCTTATGACGATATCATTCGGTTGAAAGGTGTGGAAGAGATGGTGGAAGTCTATTATAATAGTGGGCAGTTTACTGCTTCCATGGAATGCCTGTTGCGCTTTTTTGACCGACCATTTCATTTGTATGAACGCCTTGCACAATATTATGAAACCCATCATCTGTTTGATATTAGTCATAGCCGTTTAAAACGATTCGAAATCCTGAATGAATTTGCCCTTGAAGAGACATCAATGGATCCTTGGATTTTTGCTCAGGTTTTAACTTATGATGCATATTTAAGAGAAAATATGAAAAACCGTCCGATGTTTGCGTTGCCCCAGGATAAATGGAAAGAAGAAAAGAAACAGTGGAGTATGCGGGAAGCGAAAGAGCATAGCCTGTTGGCAGGATATGATCGGATACCAAGTCGCCAGCTTTTGAATATGGTACATGTGGAAGTATTTGAGATAGATATTGACGGCTATATAAAAGAGGGGATAGTAGTGCCAAAAGAATGTTGGAAAGTATTTGATTATCAAAAGAGAGATCCTCTTCATATGGGTGCGGCTGTATTTTCTATCGAATAGCAGATGAAGAAAAGGGAGAAAATGATATGTCAAAACGAGTGGATAGGGAACGGGTGAAAAAGATACTGGATTTGCTGGATCAGTATTATACAACGGAATATAAATGCTATTTGAATTATGAAACACCGTGGCAGCTTTTAATTGCAGTCATTATGAGCGCACAGTGCACAGATGCCAGGGTGAATTTGGTAACAAAAGATTTATTTCAAAAATATGATACATTGGAAAAGTTTGCATATGCTGATGTAGGAGAATTGGAACAGGATATCCATTCTATTGGATTCTATCGTATGAAAGCCAAAAATATAGTTCTTTGCTGTCGGAAATTGGTGGAAGAATTCGACGGAGTAGTTCCGAGGTCCCTGGAAGATTTGACTTCTCTTGCCGGTGTAGGACGGAAAACCGCGAATGTCATTCGGGGAAATATTTACCATGAACCAAGTATTGTGGTAGATACCCATGTGAAACGGATATCTAAAAAGCTAGGATTTACCAATAGTGATGACCCTGAAAAGATTGAGCATGAACTGGAGGGTATTCTTCCCAGAGATCATTGGATACTTTATAATATTCAAATTATCACTCACGGAAGACAAATATGTACAGCCAGAAAGCCGGCATGCAATACCTGCTTTTTACTTCCGTATTGTCCGTATGGAAAAAAGAGAGAACGACAGAAAAAAAGCGAGGAATGAATATGGAGAATACCTATGTGGCAGTGGACTTGGAAACGACGGGTCTAAATCCTAAAATGGATAGGATTATTGAAATCGGTGCGGTAAAAGTGAAAAATGGAATTGTACAGGATATGTTTCATAAACTGATTAATCCGGAAAGAAAGATCGGAGAATTTGTGGAACATTTAACCGGAATTACAGATGATATGGTTAAGGATGCACCTAAAATATCCGAAGTGTTGCCGGAATTTTTGGCATTTGTGGGTGATGCCCCTCTGGTGGGACATAATCTTATGTTTGATTATAGTTTTTTAAAAAGAAATGTACTCAATGTTGGTGGAACATTTGAAAAGGAAGGGATAGATACATTGGCATTGGTTCGGCTTTTTTTGCCCCAACTTCCTAAAAAAAGTCTTTCTTATGTATGCGAGCAATTTAAAATTAATACGGGAACGAGCCATCGCGCACAGGATGATGCGAAAGCAGCTGCATTTTTATATGAATATATGAAAGAAAAGTGGGTATTGGATGAAAAGTTGCTGGAACCGAAACCTCTTTTGTGTAAAATAAAACGTGAAGTTCCGGCTACACGAAAACAAAAAGAATACTTGCATGCATTAATAAAGTATCATAAAATAAAGCTTGAGTTTGAAATTGAGAGTTTAACAAAAAATGAAGCTTCACGTACCATTGATGGAATTATTTCTGAATATGGAAAGATGATTTAGATATTGGTTTATGCGTTGATGAAAGTGAGGAAATCGTATGATTAATATGAATAATAAAAAGAATAAAAGAATTTTAACTGGAATTATAGCAGGAATTCTGGTGTTAACTATGATTATTCCTACCGTGGTATCTGCTGTGGCAGGCTGGATGGGGTGAATCATATGAGTGAGATGGGTCAGGGAAAAGCCCCCTATAATGTGGCAAAAAGAAGTGTGCTTCGTCCAATAAAAAAAGAGAGAAAGCAATGCATGGGAGACGGAATCGGACAACTTTTTTCTTGCTGTAATATGGAAAATGAAGCTTTAGTGACATCTTCTGCCTGTTATGTTATGGGAAATCAGGTGGAAGATGCCATAAAGTATGCATTTTTTCGGGTTGAAAATGAGATTCTGTCAGCCGGAGGAAAACTTATTGGTGTTCATCCTATGTTTGTTTTTCCATCGGAAACAGATGAAATACTGGCTGCGGTATGGAGCAAAAATTTGGATTTGCTTTGTGAAGAAACAGCATGCCAGGTTCTGGGGATAGATGCAATCGGATCCAGCCAAGTGAAAGCTCCCATATGTATGTTGACCGGATATGGAGTACAATTTGCCGATAAGCCGAATGTGCTTCCGGATTGGGATATCGTGGCAGCAGGCCATACTGGAATGGAAGGGATTTCCATGTTGGTGAGGGAGAAAAGAGAAGCATTAAGTAAACGTTTTTCATTTGAATTTATTGAACAGGCAGAGGCGTTCATGGATCAACTATCTGTGAGGAAGATGTTGGCAGGAATACAATTAAAACAGCCCGTATTGATTCATGCCTTGGGAGAAGGCGGTGTTATGGCCGGATTATGGAATCTGGCGGAAAGAACCGGATTGGGACTGCATGTTTATTTAAAGGAAATTCCAATCCGGCAGGAAACCGTGGAAATCAGTGAATTTTTTGGCTTAAATCCATATCAGATGATGGCAGATGGAATGGTATTCTTTGTGACCTTGCAGGGAGAAGAACTGGCAGGGCAGATACGCCGTATGGGGATTCAGGCACATGTGATCGGGAAAATGACAAATAAGAAAGAACGTGTGATTGAGAATGGAGAAGAAAAAAGATTTTTGGATCGCCCGGCTGTAGATGAAATGTATAAAGCAGGAATATTGGTATAGAAAGGAAGAGAAAAAAATGAATATTATATTACATGAACCGGAAATTCCAGCAAATACAGGAAATATTGGACGAACATGTGCCGCAACAGGGACAAGTCTGCATTTAATTAAACCATTGGGATTTTCTTTGGATGAGAAAGCATTAAGAAGAGCTGGATTGGATTATTGGTCTAAGTTAGATGTCCATGTTTATGAAAATTTTGAAGATTTTTTATGTAAAAATCCAAACGCAAAAATATATATGGCAACAACAAAAGCACATCAGACGTATGATCAGGCAGAATATGAACCAGACTGTTTTATTATGTTTGGTAAAGAAAGTGCGGGGATACCGGAAGAAATTTTAGTTGATTATGAAGATACGTGTGTGAGGATTCCAATGAATGAAAATATTCGTTCTTTGAATTTATCTAATTCGGTTGCCATTGTGTTATATGAAGCATTAAGGCAAAATAAATTTTGTCATATGCAGTTGTCAGGACATTTGCACCGTTTAGAGTGGAATAGTGAGGGGAAATGTGAATAAACAAGAATGGGAAGAGCTACAGGAACGATATGCCGATTTTCTAAAAGAAGAACCACCCTTTTCCTGTCCATACCCATGGCATGAAGAAGTAAGCAATAGAAATGAGAAAAAGGCTGTCCGTTTGTATGAAAGAATGAAAAAAGAAATTGGACGTCCGTTTTTGTGGGAAGAAGTATCCGATTATTCCTGTTCCCAATACCGGACAGAGACGATACAGAATATACGGTTAATGGCTCTGGTATGGACAAAGAAAAGAGAGAAAAAGGAAGAAACTGTTTTATCTGAAATTATCGGGGCGTTTGATTGGATGGCCGAATATGGATACAAAAAAAATATGAATCAGACAGATAATTGGTGGGATTGGCAGATCGGGGTGCCTCTCGCTTTGCTGGACTGTTGTTTTTTATTGCGAAAGGAACTGGGAGAAAAAAGGATTCGTCAGGCATGTCAGACGGTGGAGCATTTTTCGGGAAGACAGACGTTGACAAATCCTATTTTTACAGGAGCAAATTTAGTTTGGACAGCTATGATTTCTGCGATGTGCGGCTTGCTGACGGAAGATGAAGAAGAGTTAAAGGAAGCAAAACAAGCTGCTCTAAAAGAACTTCATTTTGTGGATTCTGGCGATGGATTTTATCGGGACGGCTCATTCATTCAACATGAAAAATTAGCTTATACCGGTGGGTATGGGATATCTTTCATGGAGCAAATGTCCAAGATGATGGTGTTGTTAAAAGGTACAGCATATGCTTTTTCGAAAGAAGAATATGGAATCTTATGTTACTTTTTAAAGAAAGCGTTTTTTCCGCTTACTGTAAATGGGTATATGATGGATATGGTATGCGGGCGTGAAATTTCCCGACATTTTATGAGAGGAAATCAAGCCGGAAAACAATTAATGGACAGTATGTGGAGAATGTCTTGTTGTGTTGATACACAAACAGCAGAATGGTTGTTGGAAAGAACAGAGAATTGGCTGAAAAAAAGAGGATGTCCATCTCAATTTGTCCATTATGATCACATGGATCGTACGGTTTGCCGAAGAGAAAATTATAGTGTCGGATTGGCAATGTATTCTTCCAGAATTCAAAACTATGAAGCAATCAATGAAGAAAATCAAAAAGGATACTATACAGGAAATGGTATGCTATATCTATATTCTCATAATGATAATGAGTATGATGATAATTTCTGGTGTACAGCAGATATGGATTATTTGCCTGGTACAACAGTAAAGATCGGTAGCAGACCTCCTCAACAGCATGTTCAAAAGTCCGCATTTGTGGGTGGAATAGGTATGGGAATCTGTGGCGTATCGGTTATGGAAGTAACAGAAGAGGATTTTCATGTGAGAAAGTCATGGATGTTTTTTGAAGATTCCATCGTATGTCTGGGAAATGATATGGTCTGTCAGGATGGAATACTTCAGACAACATTGGAAAACAGGCGTTTCCCTGAAAATGAAAAGAATCTGTGGCTGGATGAGTCGGATGGAAAAACCAAGTGGATATTCTCAAAGGGGAATGGAGAAGGAAAGGGTAGAGGGTTCTATTTTTTACATCCGGCATTTCTTCAAGTGAGGAAAGAGATGCGAACAGGTACATGGACAAGTATTAATCACTGTTCGCCTTTGGACACGGTATATTCCGAACATTATCTGAAGATATGGATGGAACATGACGTGCTGGAAAAGCAAAATACGGATTATGCTTATGTTTTATATCCGAATATCTCTTTAGAGGATCTGAAAAAAAGAGAAAATGAAATAGAACTGTTAGTTTTTAACGACAACATGCATGTGGTATGGCAAAAACAGGAAAACAGGATAGCTGGAGTGTGCTGGGATCCGCAAGGTGGGACATTCTTATTCGGAGAAGATGAAAGACAGAAAAGTCGGATGCGTATTTGGGGACCGGCAGTATTTTTATTGGAAATAAATGAGGATAAAATACAAATAGCAGCAAAAAATCCGCTTGATCCTATGAAAACGGTGGAAGTGGATATACAAGGAGGTGGGAAAAAGAGTGAGATTGTATCTGGTGCGGCATGGAGAGACGGAATGGAATCGGCTGAAAATACTGCAGGGGCAGACGGATATTCCTTTAAATGAAACCGGGATTTTACAGGCGCGTACACTGGCAGAAAAGGTGGCGGAATTACCATTTCAGGGAATTGTATATAGTCCGCTTCTTCGCACAAAGCAGACGGCGGATATTATATATGAGATTTTGAAACAGAAGGAAGCGCTTTCAGGGAGAAATCTTTGGATGAGGGAGAATGCGCTTCTGATGGAACAGGATTACGGTTGTGCAAATGGACGATCGATTACCTTCACAGATGAGGAATGGGATCAGTGGTACTCCTGTTATGGACAGGGTGGAGAATCTGATCGAGAATTTGAGAAAAGAATAAATCAGGCGGCTTTAAGTCTTTTAAAGTACGAGGCAGAAAGTCTCCTTATTATATCCCATGGTGCTGTTATCGGAAAATTAATGGAGATTTTTACTGGTCAGCCAGTGCTGATATCGGGAATCAAAAACGGAACAATTTATTGTGTTGAAGTAGAAAGCCAGAATCAGAAAGAGACAGTATTTTAACAGATAATTAAAGTCTTGCAGCTCATATGTTACCTATGGTATTATTTTTTATGCGGGATCGTACAGAAAAGGCTTTGAGACGAAACAGATAGTAGGGTTTAAAACAGACAAGGAGAGTGAGACATGAAAAGCGAATTGTTTTCCATTGGTCCATTTCATATCCATGGGTATGGACTGATGATTGGAATTGGTATTATTGTAGCGTTTATGGTGGCTTCAAAAAGAGCAGAAAAGAAAGGAATAAATGGAGATTTGGTATTCAATGCCGGTTTTTTTGGATTAATCGGCGGAATAATAGGAGCCAAAGTGATGTTCTATTTAACAGAGATTCCCAGTATTTTGGAAGATCCCTCCATCCTTTGGGATTTTGCCAATGGATTCGTTGTGTATGGAGGTATTATCGGAGGAAGTTTAGTTGCTTATATTTATTGCAGAATGAAAAAGATAGAATTTCTTCCAGTAATTGATCTGGTGGTTCCATCCATTGCTTTGGCACAGGGATTTGGACGAATTGGTTGTTTTTTAGCGGGATGTTGTTATGGGCGTCAGACAGATGCATGGTATGGGGTTATATTTCCTGAGGGAGGATTAGCTCCTGCCGGAGTAGCATTAATTCCTACACAGCTTATATCCAGCATTGGAGATTTTTTGTTGGCTTTTTTCCTCATATTTTTTGCAAGAAAAAAGAGAAACAGAGGAGTAATTACAGGAATGTATTTTCTTCTTTATGCAATTGGTCGTTTTCTAATTGAATTTTTGAGAAATGACCCAAGGGGAAATGTGGGGATGCTTTCTACATCTCAGTTTATTGCCATATTTATGGCGGTAGCCGCCATTCTATTGCTTGTGTTTTCAGCAAAATTCGAAGAAAAAGCGGCGAAACGGGTAGAAGAGACTATAGTATCGGAAGAAAGTGATGAAAAATAGAAAAATCAGAAATAATTTTTAGGGTTATATTTCTGATAAAAATTAATGGAATCTTAATACGTAATAAGATATCTTAATTCTTTCTTAATATACTATTCTTTATAATAGGAGAGAATCAAATGGCTGTTTCGGCTTTTCTTTTCGTAAGAACATATGGATACAATAAAGTTAAAATGGGGTGAAGAAAATTAATGAAACATTAGGAAGAAAGCTGCAAAAGATTTCTTCAACAAAAATAATTTTATTTGGATATTGTTTGATTATATTGGTAGGTACACTTTTATTAAGTCTTCCTATTGCGACAAGCGGTGATGGGGGTACGGGAATAACAGATGCATTTTTTACTGCTACTTCTGCAACATGTGTGACGGGTTTGGTGCGGTTTGATACATATACCCACTGGACATTGTTTGGGCAAATCGTTATTTTGTGTTTAATTCAAATCGGTGGAATTGGATTTATGACAGTGGCAATCGCTCTTGTTATGATCGCAAGGCGGAAAATTGGTATAAATTCCCGAATGATAATGCAGGATTCCATTGCTGCTCCGCAGGTAGGTGGAATTGTGCGGATGACAAAATTGGTATTGGTCGGGACGGCAATAGTGGAAGGAACGGGAGCCTTATTATTATGTTTCCATTTCTGTCCAAGATTTGGTATTGGAAAAGGAATTTATTTTTCTATCTTCCATTCCATTTCAGCATTTTGTAATGCCGGATTTGATTTGATGGGGATTGAAGAACAGTTTTCTTCATTGACAGCAGAAGCAGGCAATTGGTACATCAATTTGATCATCATGGCATTAATTGTAATTGGAGGATTGGGCTTTTTTGTATGGCATGATTTGATCCAGTCTCGCTTTCGATTTTCTAAGATGCGTTTGCATACAAAGATCGTTTTGGTCATCACTATTTTATTAATTGTAGTTGGAACATTGGTAATTTTTCTTTTAGAGCAGGAAGCAAAGGTTTTTTCTGGATTGTCAATTAAAGACCAGATTTTAGTTTCAGCATTTCAATCGGTATCTGCACGTACTGCCGGATTTAACAGTATAAATCTAGCGGATATGACGGAGTCAGCGCAATTCGTTATGATTTGCCTAATGTTTATTGGTGGTTCAACGGGGTCTACCGCTGGTGGTATTAAGACAACGACATTTGGCGTTTTGGTTATCAGTATTGGTTCTGTATTTCGGCAAAAAAAGGCACTGGAGATATTCGGCAGAAGAATGGAAGAAGGAATTACGCGAACTGCATCGTGTATTTTCATGATGTATTTGGGACTTTCTTTAACAGTGGCTGTTATTATATGCAGAATAGAGTCTATTTCATTTATGAGTGCCTTATTTGAAAGTGTTTCTGCAATTGCAACAGTAGGGTTGTCGTTTGGTATTACTCCAGAGGTAAGTATGATAAGTAAATTGCTTTTAGCCATGTTAATGTTGGTTGGACGTGTAGGATCTATTACAATTTTACTTGCATTTACGAATAAAAGGACACCGACAGCATCTCGATTGCCGTTGGAAAAGGTACAGATTGGATAATTGGGAAAGGAGATTTCTATGAAATCAATTTTGATGATAGGATTGGGAAGATTTGGTCGACATATGGCACAGAAACTGATAGACATGGGAAATTCTGTAATGGCCATTGAAAAAGATGAAGCAAGGGCAGATGCTGCAATTAACATTGTTCAAAATATTCAGATTGGCGATGCCACCGATGAAGGATTTATGGAATCGATTGGTGTCAGTAATTTTGATATATGTGTTGTATCTATTGGAAATAATTTTCAAAGTGCTCTGGAGGCTACAGTAATCCTAAAGGATCTTGGCGGACAGTTTATTTTGGCAAGAGCACAAAGGGATGTTCATAAGAAGCTTTTACTGAGAAATGGAGCCGATCATGTTGTCTATGCTGAAAGAGAGATGGCAGAACGTTTAGCTGTAAAGTATGGATCTAAAAATATATTTGACTATATTCAGCTGACACCGGAATATGCAATTTTTGAAATAGCGGTTCCTCAATCCTGGTATGGAAAAAGTATTATTGAATGTTCAGTCAGAACCAGATATCATGTGAGCATTTTGGCAACAAAGCATGGAGGAAAAATTTATCCTTTACCGCATCCGGATCATGTATTTTCTTCCGATGAAACATTGATGGTTATGGGAAGTCATGAAAATATTCGTATGCTTACGAGAAGATAATAAATAATTTTTAGCTGCCTTGATACGGTAATATCCGTATTAAGGCAGCTTTTTAGTGGAATAAAGGTTAACTTAATTGTCTCCAAAGTGTGGTGAGAAAATCTGCCAGAAACAGAAGAAAGGTGTAACGGGCAAAGGTATGTAATGTATTACGCCGGAAATAAAATACCCATTTTTCCAATAAAGGATGCATTTGGCATGTAACCAGGTAGGATAAAAAAGCAAAGGGAACCAGCGTTTCCAGACATATTCTTCCGTCTATTTGAAAAAAGAAATTGCTGTAATCCCACCAACGCTCATGAAACAGAAATTCCATAATGACACTTGTGGAAAATTCTAAAATTCCACAAATAATCATGGAGGCAAGTATAAATTGAAAGGGTTTCCTGAGTATATTTTTTGTAATAGAAATAACCATCAAACATCCGATTCCATATATGGGACAATAAGGACCAAATAGGAAACCACGATTGGTAAAACCGCTGCCTGTCATGGCGACAAAAGTAACCTCTAGAATCCATCCAAGACATGAATAGACCAAAAAGTAAATCCATAGCCGTTCGTATTGAAGGTTTGTCAATCGAATACCTCCATATTATTATCGTATATAATCAGTAATATGCAATAATAAGAAAAGATGTGATACGAATGACCGGGGATGATATTAGTTTTTATGGATTGTATAGCATCCGTTTCCGTCAGAAAGAATGGTATGCTGATAGAATGCTGTCATCGCGTTTGTCAATTGAAGTGTATCTTTGACACTGCCTGTTTCGTAGGGCGAATGCATAGCCAGCTGGGCGACGCCAATATCGACACTATTTATTGCCACATGGGAAGTGGATAAATTTCCGAGTGTAGATCCTCCGGGCTGGTCAGAACGATTGAAGAAAAGTTGGTATGGAATTTTTTCATCATCTAAAATAGAACGGAATAATGCATAGGAGACGCTGTCGGTAGTGTAGCTTTGATTTCCGGCAAATTTAATTAAAACGCCACCGCCCAGATAAGGTTTATTGACGGGATCACATTTTTCTTCGTAATTCGGATGGATGGCATGGCCGTTATCGGCAGATACAAGAAAACTGGAAGCCAGTGAGGCAAAATGTTCTTCATCTGATTTTCCAAATGCGATGCTGATTCGTTTTAATACATCGGAAAGGAACGGAGAACGGGCGCCCTGTTTCGTTCCGCTTCCCACTTCTTCATTATCTAAAATTGCGCATACAGAAACATTGGTGTTATTGTTACTCTGTACCAGTGCATTAACGGAAGAAAAGGCACACTGTAAGTCATCTAATTTTGGTGCAGAGATAAACTCACGGTTTGCTCCCCAGATACAACCCTTCATTCTATTGTAAAGGTAGAGTTCGGTTCCCACAATAGACTCTTTGGAAACATTAAGAGTATTAGCAATAAGGTCAAGAAGTGCACCGTCAGCACATTCGCTGCCGAATATGGGAAGCAGATCTTTTTGGGGATTGAAAGAATAGCCGTCATTGATATTGCGGTTCATGTGGATGGCGAGATTGACAATCATGACGAGATCCTGATCCAGATTGATAAGACGGGATGTAAATTGGTTTCCCTGACGAACCATTACTTTTCCTGCTATGGAAAGAGGACGGTCAAACCAAGGAGAGCAGATCATACCTCCATAGCGTTCCACATTTAATTTTGTATAATGACCGGCGGTTTTCATTTCCGGGTTTTCTTTCAGTTTAAAAGTGGGAGAATCACTGTGGCTGGCTATAATCTGAAAATTCTTAAAATCATTTTCCGGTATTTTAAAAGCGATTATTGCGGAGTCATTCCGGCGCACGAAATATGACTTTCCTTTTTCCAGTTTCCAGATATTGTTTTCCATAAGTTCAGTAAAGCCATGTTTTGAAAGGATATCAGAAGTGCTGGCGACAGCGTGGAAACAGCTGGGGCTGTTTTCAATAAAATGGAACAATTCGTGAGTTGAGGCTTCATATTGTGCCTGCGTTGCATTCATAGTAAAATACCTCCTAATTGTAATATAAATCATAAATATCGAAGTAACGATGAGCAACACGCTTTGCGAGTTTCTCACGTTCGCGGACAGTCGCCGCAGACGTATGCAAGCATCTGCGCACGACTCATTGTCTGCGTGTAAATAAAAAGCTGCGGCGGGATTTCCAGATATTATCCATCGCCGCAGCACTTTTATCATACCAAATTTTACTTATGGTTGACAATGGCACATATGCATGAATTATAAAAAACTCAAAAATGATCAGCGGTACATTTTCATATAATCTCCGTGAGCATCGATTAATTCATCTGTCATAGAAACGATATCTTTGAGATTTAACTCAGCAGCCGTATGGGGATCCATCATAGCAGCCTGATAAATTTTTTGACGGTCTCTGGTACGGGCGGCTTCAATGGTGAGAAGCTGTACATTAATATTGGTCATATTCATGGCGGCAAGCTGAGTAGGAAGAGAACCGACATGGCATGGATGGATACCTGTAGAATCTACCAGGCAGGGAACTTCTACACATGCATCGGAAGGAAGGTTATCGATTAAACCTGTATTTAGAACATTGCCTCCAATTTTATAAGGTACACCGGTAACGACAGCTTCCATGATATAAGAAGCATATTCTTTGGAGCGAGTATGGCTGATTTTTCCGTCATTTAAAATATTTTCCCGTTCTTTTTCCCAGCCAGCAATTTGATTAATACAACGTCTGGGATATTCGTCCAATGGAATATTATAGGCATCAATCATTTCCGGATAACGGGATTTAATAAAGTATGGATTATATTCGGCATTATGTTCACTGGATTCCGTACAATAATAACCGAGATATTTTATATATTCAAAACGAACCATATCATCATGTTTTTCTGTACTGTTTTTTTGCGCAGCCCGTTTTTTGATTTCAGGATACAAATCATTTCCGTATTTATCATGAATATCCAAAAGCCAAGCCATATGATTAATACCGGCAATGGTTTCTGTGCGTCCTTCCAAACAGTCAGTCATATCCAATTTTTTTAAAAGATTTTCTGAGCAAACCTGCACGCTATGACAGAGTCCGACTGTCTTTATTTTTGTATAACGCTGCATATATCCGGTTAACATTGCCATGGGATTGGTGTAATTGAGAAATAGGGCATTTGGACATACCTCTTCCATATCGCGCGCAAAATCTTCCATAACTGGGATTGTTCGCAGTGCACGCATAATTCCACCGATTCCTAATGTATCGGCAATGGTTTGGCGAAGGCCATATTTTTTGGGGATTTCAAAATCAATTACCGTACATGGTTCGTATCCGCCCACCTGGATCGCATTGACAACAAATGTTGCATCTTTTAAAGCAGCTTTTCGGTTTTCTACTCCAAGATAGGTATGGATGGTAGCACGGTCCTGATTTACATTTTTGTTAATTGCACGAAGAATGATCTCCGAATCATTTAAACGTTGTTCATCGATATCATAAAGTGCAATTTCTGCCTCGCACAAAGAAGGTGTGCACATACAATCCCCCAAAACATTCCTTGCAAATACAGTGCTTCCGGCACCCATAAACGTGATTTTTAACATAAATATACCTCCTCATTATATTCCTATGGAAAGATTCCTATGGAAAGGTTTCTATGGAAATGTTCCATTGGAAAGGTTCCATTGGAAATTTTCTACGGTTATTGTATAATAAAGACAAAAAAGAAGCGTTATTTTTTGTTTCGAAATGAGCAAAAAAAAGAAATGATTTGTTGCATAGGAGGAACAATGGGGGAAAAGAATAGCAAGGGGCAGCCATTGCAGGTATTTTATTGCGGAAGAGAAGCGTGTGCATTCGGTCACTTTTGGGGACCTGCCGTCCGCCCGCATTATCTTTTACATGTAATTTTAACTGGAAAAGGATTTTATACGGTAAATAATACAAAATATACACTACAAGGGGGAGATGCTTTCTTTATTCGTCCGATGGAATCCCATTTTTATCAGGCAGACAGCAAAAATCCATGGGAATATGCCTGGGTAGGATTTGGCGGATATGAAGCAGAAACTGTTTTAGAGGAGACTGTGTTTTCTAAAAGTTCCGTATACTACGGAAAAAATGAAAATGAAGATATGATTCATAAGATAAAAGACTTGGTTGCTGTTTACGAAAAAAAAGAATCAAACTGGCTTATCCTAAGTGGAAAATTGATGGAACTGTTGGGAGAAATGAGAGCAGGAAAGGAAGAAAAATATGAAGGGGAATATTTAAAAAAGGCATTGCAATATGTGGAAGATCATTACAGCTATGATATTAAGGTACAAGATATTGCTGATTGGATTGGTATAGATCGAACCTACTTGTATCGTATTTTTGTTAGGGAAATTGGGATGTCACCAAAAGTATATTTAACACAACAGCGATTAGAACATGCCATGCGTATGTTATGTTCTTCCAATTATTCTATAAGTGAAATTGCCTATTCGTGTGGCTTTTGTGATATGGTCTCTTTTCATAATCATTTTCGGAAAAAAACTGGTATGACACCCGGTAATTATCGTAAAAGAAATCGGATCAGAGAGAGTATTACGTAACAGTTTTACGAATGGCGCGGGTTGAATTGTGATAGTATTACGGATATTTCCCAACATAAGTATTGACAGAGGGAATAAATTTTGATAAACTGACATCTGTAATTAAAAGCGGATGTGGCGGAATTGGCAGACGCGCCAGATTTAGGTTCTGGTGTCCCGTGACGTGCAGGTTCAAGTCCTGTCATCCGCATCCTTAAAGCCTTGTGTTTACAAGGCTTTTTTCTTTTCGTGTTGTATTTCATGTTGCATTAAATCGAGATGTTTCATAAGATTTTGATTAAAGCGGACAGATTCTTCGTCAATTACATTCCTATAAATACTTTTTAATGTCCCATCAGATGACCAGCCCCCTCTCTGCATGATGTATACATCAGGAATCCCCAATGCATGCATGATGGATGCCGCATAATGACGCAGGTCGTGAAAGCGGAAATGTGGGAGATCAGTTTTTCGGATGGCTTTGCAAAAACGGTTTGTGATCTGGTCTGAATGGTTTTTGTCATGGATTTATTTACGCTGACAGTATTCCTATGAATCTCATCGGATGTAAGGGCACATATTTCTCCGTGCCTATCAGTTAGTTTTTGAATATATGGAGACTTTCTATATCATGAAGCATATTTATAGTTATTGTGATTATATGTTAACGAATGATTATGAATAGTTGTATAGGAAGTTCCAGCAAGATTAGTCTCTGATCGCAGGTTAAGATGAAGAAAATTTTATTTTAACTTGTACTAAATTTTGATCTAAGATCAATCCAGCCAAATTTTTGATTCCAGTGTTCTGCTCAGTGGTAAAACTGACCAGCGAAAGCACTTACAGCAGACTGAGAAAGAAATCATCTGTGGGTATGTGCAAGAGTCATGCGATAAAAGAAACCGTCCGGCTTGCGTCCCAGTGACGGCAAGTTTTTATAGGGATCATCTTTCATACGTACCCGCCATTTTGCTCCACTGTTGTTTTTCTCGAAAAGCTTTTTGCTCCATTCCTGCGACGTGCTTTGGCGTTAGCACGCTCTCCGAAACTTTTGGATATTTTTTCCTGAAGTCTGGCTCCTTGCATTGCTTTTACAGCCGGGGTATTCTTTTGTGAATTATCATTCTGTTTTCAAGGTATTGTCCATAGATGAACTACTTTAAGTCTACACGGAAAAAATATAATCTTTGGAATCTTGCTAGAATTACATTTTAATGAAGTTTACACTTTGAAAATTGCATTTTTGCAATCATTCTGTATAATGGAAGCATGCGGAGGAGATGCGTGTCTATGGCTTTATTCGCAACATGAAAACAGTCAGCAGTGATATTCTCATAGGTGTAGTAAAGAAATTTAAGGTATCGCCAGACTACATACTGGTGATGATGTAATAGTAATAATTTCCTAACAAATTGGACCGTTTATGATGCTAAATAAAGAAACTGCCAATTTATTTCATAAGATGGCGAAGAAGATGTTGGAATCGGTTAATGAAGAGATTGGGGTAAAGTAATATGGCACAGTCGAAAGTTAAAAAAATAATCAAGCAATTAAAAAGAAATGAAATTAAAGTTTTTGATATTCCTAATGAATATCAAAATTCTATTGAGATTGTATATTTTGAGCGTAAATATGGCTTACGTATAACGAAAAAAAGAGGATTTGATATTATTTCAAATACTTTTTTTGTTGAAGAAGATTTAGTTCATATAGATATCACAGGTGAAGAACAAAAGAAAAGTGTTTTTCGGTCATTTAAAGATTTTGAATCTTTTTACGTTTTTTTGAATGGAGATATATATGATAATGCATGCTATACATTTTGCCACCAATTAGATTTCACCACGTTTTCTTGTGAAGTTGATTTTGAGAAGTTGATGGAAAAAAAGTCATTTATCAAAAATACAATAGATGACTATTCCATTGAATTGTCAAGAGAAGAAAAAGAAAGTTATGAAAAAGGTAAGCATATTCATAAACAGTGTCAACAATGGACTGAAAAATTTAATAATTGTAAAAGTTGTAATGAACTTATGGATGTTACGAATGATTATGAGAAATCTAAACTATCAGCTATTTTGGATGTTACCTTTTTCCTTTTCCAGTATATTTTTGCAGATATTGAAGATAAACATCGTTTTACTATTATTATGGAATATATGTCTTCCGGTGCTGACCCACAATATAAATTAATCTATGCGTTATGTTCAATATATAACCCAGATGATGTTATGCAGTCATTTTGTTACTTTTTGGGAGCAAAGGGAACCGTATATAAATATAAGAAGAAATTAAAAAAGTATATCTGTTATTTGAAAAAAGGTGAAATTGAATTTGATTCAAAAGCATTCTTTGATAAGAGAATACACTACTATTGCGAAAAAACTCGAGGAAGGTATAAAAAGGATAGCAAATATGAGCCAATTACAACAATTGATAGATATTTTGAAACTTTTAATACCTTTATTGATTATCGAAGTGGAGATTTAACATATTGTGATTTATCCGATGCTCTTGAATGTAATGAGGATTTTTCCAAGTATACCGTTGATGAAACAACAAAGCTTCCGATTCATGCAGCCATGGATGTCATATATTCTGTAAAAAAATATTATCATAATGGGGAATTTCATGTAATACAGAAGTGGACTAATAAATCTGGTAGTGTACTTAAAGAAAATAATCATAAATTTAACTTCTTTTTTGATTTTGCTTTTTTTCTTAAAGGAAATTTATCTGACGCGGATTTGCTTTTTTGTGATGGTCTTGACAATTTAGAGCAGTGGGATTTTATTGATTTTACAGATGCGAAAATGAAAAGTAATTTGTGTAAAAAGCTTGGTTTACAATATGATACTTATACAATTAACTTGAATCTTATAGAATCCTTTGACTGTATTGAAAAAAACGAATTCGAAACTGCTTCAGTTCTTCAGTCTTCAAGAGATTTGGTATCAAAAGCAGCAAGACGAGACTTATCAACATATGATTTAAATTTTGATAATAAATGCCAAAAAGTTCACTATATTTCAGATATTCATCTTATGCACAGGATACAAAATGCCGGGTGTCGTTCAAAAGAAGATGTACAGTATGTGGTACAAAAAATAGTTGATGCTATTGTCGATGAGAACGTCAGATTATTGCTAATTGGTGGAGATGTCTCTTCGGATTTTGAAGTGTTTCAACTATTTGTAAAGTTGCTTCATAAGTCATTGAGCCGAAACACTTTGGTTGTTTTTACACTTGGAAATCATGAGTTATGGAGTTTTCCGGGTTTTCAAATAGAACAGGTTATTTCAAAATATCGAACTATTTTAGAAGAATATGGGATGTATTTACTTCATAATGATCTTCTTTACAAAGAAGATTGCGATTGGTCTGCTGATTCGAATATAGGAATACATATGATTAAATATCGCGATTTGTGTCAATTGAATGAAAAGCAGATTTCTGATCGTTTGCAAAGTGCAAGATATGTGATTCTCGGCGGATTGGGCTTTTCAGGATATAATACGGAGTTTAATGCTGATAATGGCATTTATCGAATGACTATGGACAGAACTATTGAAATAAAAGAATCTAAAATTTTTGAAGATTTGTATAATCGGTTATGCCCTATCTTCGCCAATAAGAACACGATTATTTTAACACATACACCAAAAAAAGATTGGTGCAGAGAAGCAGAACCTGATAAAAATTATGTTTATGTAAGTGGACATACACACAGGAATTTTTTCCATGATGATGGTGAGTATAGAGTTTATTCAGACAATCAAGTTGGATACCATATCGAAAATCCTCACTTGAAAACTTTTTTAATTGAAAACGATTATGATTGTTTTTCTGATTATGAGGATGGAATATTTGAGATTACGAGTGAGCAGTACAATGACTTTTGCCGAGGGAAAAATATATCAATGACCTTTCAGAGAGAAGTAAATGTACTCTATATGTTAAAAAAGAAGGGGTATTATTGTTTTATCCACAAATCAAGAAGTGGTAGTCTTACTATTCTTGACGGCGGTGCCATGAAAAAATTGGAAATTCAAGATGTTCAGTATTATTATAATAATATGGACATCATGATTTCTGCGATAAAAACGCCGCTTGACAAGTTTATTTCATTTCAAAAACGAATTGCAGATATGGTAAAACAAATTGGTGGAATTGGTACAATTCATGGTAGCATAGTTGACATTGATTTTTATAATCATATATATGTGAATCCATTTGATTTATCAATAACAGGGTATTGGGCATCAGATATAATTAACAAAATTGTATATCCGTCTATTCCTACCTTATTAGAAAAAAATTGCCCTGTAATGTTTGGCGAATATGTTAAACTTCTTAAAGGCAATAGTGAAAATCCATTAGCGTTGAAACAACAAACAAATATTACAGTATTACCACAGACATATCTTGATACGGATATTTACAAGGCTTCAAGAGAAATAAAGAGGATGCAGAAACTTAGTTCGAACATATTAACATCTTGGTATGAAGATATTCTACATAAAAGAACTAAAATTGAATTTACATAGAATTAGAAATTTTGCTTATTGGAGCTTATGAAAAAATGCGATTGTAAATCATGGGAGTAGGATAAGAGAAGATTCCTTTAAATGCGTCCTGTCTGCTGATGAAACCACTCCTGTGTTTGTAGTTCCACGCCATACAATCACAGTCTTGCTTTCTTGTTGCTTCAAATGTGCTTGCCCTTCCCGGCGGCAACCTCATTTTCGCAGCAACGCCGACAGAGCGTATAACACACTACACTTTGCAAGCAAAGTCGTGTGCCAAGAGGT
Source organism: Lachnospiraceae bacterium (assembly GCA_026169045.1). GTDB lineage: Bacteria > Bacillota > Clostridia > Lachnospirales > Lachnospiraceae > Fimimorpha. The sequence continues at coordinate 28,565 of JAPFDH010000108.1, forward strand.
AAGCCCCTTTGGAACCCCTATTTTGTCGGAGTGTGTAGTCACACTTCCTCCAAAATGCAAAATAAGCGGTCATAATCTGCTGTTGAAATTCAAGAATTTTTTCGGCTGGCAGATTGATATTTAGAATGATATAAACAGCGGAGGATGTTCGGGAAAATAGGCAAACATTTCAGGCAGTTAATCAAAAATATGATAGAATAGGTTGGAAAACAGTGAGTCGTAAGAAATAGCAAATGAAGATTTGGAGGATTGATTATGAATAAAGAATGGTCGGAACTTAATAAAGCAATGCAAACACAAATTAGGAAGAAAGATACTTATGAAGCTGGTATCGATACATTGTTTGGGTTGCGGAATCGGTTAATGGAAGTTTTAACCGGTTTCTATACCGAATTAAATAGAGAGGAATTTAATGCAATTCCCTTTTTAAATGCGGACGGTTATCATAGTAAAACCATTGCATATTCAATCTGGCATATATTTCGTATTGAAGATATAGTTGCACATAGTTTGATAAACGGAGATGAACAGATTCTTTTTACAGGAAATTATCAGGAACGAATAAATTCACCCATAATTACAACAGGAAATGAACTTGTAAAACAGCAGATTGCAGATTTTTCAATGCAGCTTAATTTGAAGGAGCTTTATTCATATATTTTTGAGGTAAAAGCAAGTACTGAAAAGATAATCAAAAATCTCTCTTATGCCGAATTAAAAAAGAAAGTATCAGAAGAAAGGAAAGAATACTTAAAATCGTTAAATGTTGTAAGTAATGATGAAAATGCAATTTGGTTGATTGATTATTGGTGCAACAAAGATATACGAGGATTGATCCAAATGCCATTTTCAAGACATTGGATTATGCACATAGAGGCAAGTTTACGTATTAGGAACAAAATACATTTATAAATCTGTGGGTTATAGGTTATCGAAAATAATAGTGAAGCTAGTCTGCTATTAACTGTTTTATTTTGACATGTTAATGGAGGAGTTTTTGTAAGAACTGAAAATTTATAAGGAAAGGCTGGAAGAGTTAGAGAAAACTAAGAGCTGAATTGAGGGTTTTGATTTATCTATAGCTGCTAGATGTGTGAGCCCTGTATGCACAGGGCTCTTTTTTGGTTTGGATTAGTGACATTATGTTATATGAAATACCGAATAAATTTTAATGAAAATGAACGGAAGATTATAAAGAACCAGACTTGTGGTGTTTCTTTCGGAAGGAATCAGGGGAATAACCGGTATTTTTTTTGAACACTCTGGCAAAATAACCGGAATCATTATATCCAACCATTTCGGAAATACGTGAGATGGAATGATCGGTTATACTTAAAAAGTATTTTGCGCGGTTGATTCGAAAACTGGTTATATATTCTGTAATATTCATTCCGGTATTTTTTTTGAATATATGGCTTAAATAAGAACTGTTACAGTGACAAGTTTGTGCGATTTGTTTGAGATCTAAGGGAGTATTGTAATTATTGTAATTTTTCAAAATATAGTCCTTCGCGGTATCTACAACATAATTTTTACTGTCACAGTCCAAGGGTTTTAGAGAAGTATAACCTGTGCATAAAGAATTGCATTGAACATAGAGACTGATCCAATTTGTCAAAATATTCATATCAGCAGCCAGATCAGAGATCTGAAATGTAATTTGGTGGGCAGTTTCAAAAAAATAATCATAAAGAAGTTTATTTTCGATTTTTAATTGTGCTGATATCTTTTCCAGATGTTGTTTGACTAAATCTTTATTGGAGTAAAATTCCCCTACAGTAAAATAGCCGATGACTTGTTGCCCAAGGAGAACCGGAAAAATAAATTCTTCCAATCCCATAGGACATTTTCCATAGAAAGGTGCCGATGCTTTCTGAACGATATCACATAATTTTTCTTTGGAACAATAACAGATATTACATGCATCCGGCTGTGCTTTTATATAATTGCAGAAGGAATTATTATGAGAATAATATGTCAGTAAGAGTGCCCCAATTTTGTAGTCATTTAGAAAAATACCTATATTATCATGGTACTGTAATTGAACACCATATTGATCAGTGATCTTATTGATAAAAATACGTAAAGATTCAATGGGAGAGGAATCCCATGGATGTAGTTGTTTATTTTGTTGTATGAACATTTCTTCACAGCTTTCTGTTTTTATAAAATGGGATATGTTAAATAAGCAGGAAAATCAACAGCAAAAGATCGATTTTTCTGCTTATTACAATAACATAGGAAAAAAATGTTCGCAAGATATTTAAAGAACCAGTAATGAAAGGCAAGCGTTCTATTTGAGAGGAATAAACAAATTGGTGGTAAATCGTTCGTCATTGTTCATTCTGGTTGCTCCGAAAAGCATGATAGGTGTCTCTTTTTGATCAAATAATAACCAGGGTCTTTCGATACGACTATTATTTATACTTCCATCTTCCCATGTTACAGAATTTCCAAGAACAAAAGGATGTTTTGCCAGTTTCCAATTATTTACTCCTGTAGAAGATTCAAACAAAACCAGGGCACCTTCGATACCTGTGAATGATGCTGTAGCATCGCGAACGATGGAATAGTAGGTTGCGTTTTTAGCAGAGTACCACAAAAAGGGATCTTCTACTGCAAGAATTCCATTCCCTTCCATAATCAGACCGCTTTGTTTTTCAAAAGGACCCTCTGGGGTATTTGCTATGGCAATTCCCATTTTTACGATTCCATTTGGGGAGGAAGTATCTCCGTGGGTAGTATCTTTTACACCTTTGTAAATCATAAGTATTTTACCGTCAGGCATCTTAGTAACCGCTGGATTTGATACCAGCATACTGTCCCATTGGGTATTACCGTCAGGGGTAAGCGTTTTATCCGGTGACACAATGGGGTGATCCAATCTGGTCCAGGGGCCATATAGATTGTTGGATACGGCAAGACCGATTTGCTGTCTGTTTCGGTACTCATACCATTCGGGCGTGTATTCACCTGGAGTATCACTGATATCTTTTGGTGCCGTAGTTCCCATGTAGTATAAATAGTAAAGTCCATTTTTTTCGATAATATAGGGGTTATGGCAAGTGGTTCCGTCCCAAAAAGTTCGGTCACGCGGACCTAGTACGATATCATGGAAGTGATATGGTCCATCGATTTGTGCAGACACTGCATGGGCGATTTCTGAATGAGATACCCATCCTTGAACAAATCCATATTCTAATTTCCAGCGGGAATAAAATACATGATACATTCCAGCTTTATCTTTGATATATGATCCGCACCAGGTGTAATATCCATTATCCAGCAACATATTTTTATGGGGAACTGGCTGGATCATTTGCGAAATATTGTATTCGATATTCATATGTTACGCCTCCTTCTAAATGTTTCTTTTCCTTTATCATACACAAAATGAATAATTAGAAAAATATAAAATTTTTGATAGTTTCCAGTATTATTTTTAGGTAAATGGAATAAGCACTTTCTATTTCGATAGTAATGAAATGAAGTAATTTTTTTAATATATATCTTTACAGAAATTAAAAAAAATAGGATAATAAAAGAAAAGGTATGGGAGGTGGTGCTATGGAAAGGGAAAGAATGGCAGCACTGAAGATGTTGGATGAGATGAATCAAGTAATCTTAGGAAAGAAGCAATTTACCTTTCAAGTGTTGGCAGCGTTATTGGCAGATGGACATATATTGCTGGAAGATATTCCCGGTGTGGGGAAAACAACATTGGCTTTGGCTGTATCAAAAATGATGGGCCTTTCTTGGAAAAGAGTTCAGTTTACTCCGGATGTTCTTCCCTCCGATTTGACCGGTTTTACAATGTATCGAAGGGATATTCAGAAGTTTGTGTATCAGCCGGGAGCAGTATTTTGTAATTTGTTATTGGCGGATGAAATTAATCGTACCTCTCCTAAAACACAATCTGCGCTTTTGGAAGTTATGGAAGAGCGTCAAGTGACTGTGGATGGAGAAACGAGAGAAGTTCCTGTTCCGTTTTTTGTAATAGCAACACAAAATCCTATAGGAGCCACCGGTACACAAAGACTTCCGGAAGCACAGATGGACCGTTTTCTGGTTTCACTGACCATAGGATATCCCAATTTTGAAAATGAAGTATTAATGGCGAAAGATGTAAATAAAGGAAAACGGGCGGATCGGGCACAAATAATCATGGATACAGATATGGTTCGGAGAATTCAAAATAATGTACAAGAAATATATATTCATGATGAAATTTATGCGTACATAGTAAAATTGATGGATGCGACAAGAAATCATCCCGATTTGGAAATGGGGGTAAGTCCTCGGGGAACAATTGCAATGGTAAAAATGGCACGTGCAGTAGCATGGTTATCCGGGCAGGATTTTGTTTCTCCATTGGATGTGAGCGGTCAGTTTCTGGCTGTGACCAGACATAGAGTGAAGCTTAGCAGAAAAGCGGAAATGGAAGAACGTGGGCGTGAGACGGTATTAAGAGAAATTCTGGAATCAGTGGAGAAACCAGCGTTGAGAAAGATGTGATCTATGAAAAAAATAGTATATATTTTTATATGGGGTATGATCTTTTATATTGCTGGATTATTTAGAATAGAATCTGTTTTGGCAGCAGCTTTGGCAATGGCGGTATTTGGAGTTTTACTGTTTTTGGAAGTGATCATACAGTCATTTTTACTGCAGGTAACATTGGATATGGAAGAGACATGGGGGAAAAAAGGTAACGATGTTTCAGGTAAAATTGTATTGCATAATAAATTCTTTTTCCCGGTTTCAAAAATGTGCATCGGTGTAGAATACTGTTATGAGCCATATGGAACAAAGGAACTGAAAAAAATAAAAGGAGTTTTGGAAGGAAAAGGAAAGGGGGAAATGTTTTTTTCGGTTCAGCCAATGTATAGTGGTGTTGTGAAGATCAAGCTTGTATGGATAAAGGTGTGGGATATTTTAGGTATATTTGGGAAGAAAAGGAAGATTGGTCAGGAAAAGGAAATGGTAATTTTTCCTTATGATCTGTGTATGAGGATTAACGGAGATGAAATAAAGACAGAAATGATAATCTGTCAGGATAAAATGATGCAAAGCAGCCCCGGAGATACTCCTCCTGATGTTTTCCAAATTCATCCATATCAGCCAGGTGAACCTATACGAGTGGTGCATTGGAAATTATCTGCCCGATTAGATGATATGATGAGCCGCCAATACAGTAAGGAAACACAGTTGTTACCAGTTTTATATTTGTATAGAGAAAAAATACAGGATGCAAGTTTGGAGTATCTGGATGCGTATTGGGAAATGACAGAAGCTTTATCAAGAGGTTTTATGCTGGCCGGGATTTCTCATGTAGTAATTTGGAATGATCAGAAAGAATGCTTTCATAAGATGGAAATTTATGGGGAGCGGGATTTTTTGCAGACATGGAAAAACGCTATGCTATATAGTGTGGAAATGGATAAGCAAACCCAGAGAAAACTTTATGAAAGTCTCCAGAGAGAGCTTGGCGAATATATACCACTTGTCAGTGCGAGACAGGATCTAAGTATTTGGAAAAATGATAAGAGGATGATTCAATTTTCATGGAAAAACTATCGTGAGGAAATAGAAAAGAGGTGGTTTTCTGTTTAGAAAGAATCATAAAATAAAAGAAAAAACAGAAATTCTATTTCAGACAACGGGGTATCAGTGGGAGAAAAAAAGTAAGGGCAGTTTTGGCAAAGCATTGGGGGCGTACCTGTGTTACATGAGTGGAATTTATGGAATACTCATTGCTGCCACGATACTTGGCAAATTGAAATATGAGATAACTGTAGTGTATATTCTTCTCTTTATTATTTCAAGTATCCTATGGGGAAGCAGGTATTTGATAAAAGCAAATCGTTGGATAATTTTGGGAATTGTTTCCATTATTGCTGTTGGAACGATATGGGTAGAGAGAGAATTTTTGTGGGATTTATGGGAAAAAATAAACCAGGATAAAAATGCCTTGGCTCATATAACGAGAAAACAGGAATCGATATTTACTCTATATTTTATGACATACGGTGCACTGGCATTGTATGAAGCAACCTTTCATTTTAGAGGTGTATGGATTCGGCTTTTGGGTATTTTGTGTGTGATTGGTGCTCAAATTTATTTGAAACGGGATGTACCAATGTATGAAATTGCTTTCTTTCTGTTTTATCAATGTACTGCGGTTTGTATTGGTGTTCCTTATCAAAAAAAGAACAGAAAACAATCCCACAGTTTTGGAAGAAAAAACGATTTATTTGGTTCCAAAATTCTTATACTCCAGGGTATGGTGTGTATATTATTTTTCATCAGTGCTCTATTGGCTCAAAGTTCTTATCAGGAAATTCTTTTTGCGGTACCTGTTCATGTAGAAAAGACGGTTTTTCGAATTTTACCCGATTTTTTTGAGAGCAAACCGGAAGAGGGAACAATCAATCGAGGAAATCTGCAGGAAAAAGAGAGAGAACGATTGAAAGTAACGTTGTCGGAGGTGCCGGGGGATATCTTCTATTTAAAAGGATTTATTGGGGAAGAATATACGGGATCCGGATGGAAAGAGGCAAATGATTACGCATTTTATGCAAGCCAGGTGGGAGGAAGTAACGCTTCCGAATCGCAAATCAATAAAATTGCACAGTACTATGAGAATTATACTTTTGAGGAATGGAAGCAAATCTTAGATAGATGGGATAATCAAACATTTCGTATTACTGTTGATGAAATAGATGGTGATGGTGAATATCGTCCGTATATTTCGAAAAAAATCACGAAAAAAAGAGATGGATACATGTACGATATGTATTCACCGTATTTTGCCCAAAAATTAATGTTGTATGCGGATGCCGGTTCATGGGAGGAATCGGGAAAAAGCGGAAACTACTGGGTGTATGCCAAAGATGTGTATACAAGACTGCCAGAAACAGGATTAACTGGACTCCGTCAGATTTGTGAATTATACCCTGCCCAGACACGGGAAGAAATTACACAACAAATTCAAACAATTCTCTGGGAAAATATTTCTTATACACTGAATCCGGGAGAGATTCCACCGGGAAAAGATGTGGCAGAGTATGTTTTGTTTGAACGAAAGCAGGGCTACTGTCAGCATTATGCTACCATAGCGACATTAATGTATCGTCTTTATGGGATACCGGCAAGATATGTATCGGGTTTTCTTGTTTTACCGGATAATTTTGTACAACAGGAGGACGGAACATGGAGTGCGATTTTGAAGGAAAATCAATCACATGCATGGGTAGAAATATATATAGATTATATTGGATGGATACCAATTGAAACAACACCCCCAGGCAGTGTTGTAGGAGAGCTATCAGAATCCCTTGGTTCAGAAAATATGGAGGAACGTACAGAAGCTGTTGAAACAGAATCCCAGGAAGAAGCGACAGAGCCACAGACAGAAGCCGGGACGATACAAAACGAGGTGGAAGATACGACAACAGAAGTTCAGTTGGAAAATAACAGCTCTTCTGGTAATGGCATAATGGATGCTTCATTCCAAAAATATTTTGGCATTTCGGTAATAATTATTGTATCTTTAGGAGGGGGGATTGCATTTCTTATATGTGCCGGACATGGCATATCGTGTTACCGCAGATGGCGTATAGAAAAAAATAGTCAATCGACTGCTTCCAGATTGCTTCAGCGTATTCTTAAAATGATATGGTTAATGGGAAAGATGAAAGAATATAAGGGAAATGAGGATACATTTTCTTATATGGTATCAGAATTGATTCCGGATGTTACGCAAGAAGAAGTATTTACCCTGGTGGGATTGGCCATGCAAGAGAACTTTGGAAAATCTTCTGTACAGAAAGAACAATTACGGCAGGCATATAAAACATATCAAAAGATTGCAGAATATGTTTACAGAACAATCGGACCATGGAAGCGTATTTATTTTAAATATATAAAAGTATACAATTAAAAACAGATCGTGTTTGAATCCTTCGAGAAAGTATCGGGATTTAAATATGAAAAATGGTATAGCCAGTCGGCTATACCGTTTTTCATAAAAGAATTGTGTTCGTCCTTTATTTTATTTCATTTAGTTCAATTCCCTGAAACCAGTCAGCACAAAATTCTTCGATTTTTCCATCATCACAGGCTTTTGCTAAGTTTGGATCAATGGGGAGCTTTGCCAGTACCGGTAACTGGTATTGTTTCGCTATGGTATCGATATGGCTTTCACCAAATACAGAAATTTTTTTGTGGCAATCCGGACATTCCAGATAACTCATATTTTCAATCAGACCAAGGATAGGGATATTCATTTGTTTTGCCATATTTACAGCTTTGGAAACAATCATGGATACCAATTCCTGAGGAGACGTGACAACAATAATTCCGTCTAAAGGAATGGACTGGTAAATGGTTAATGGGACATCGCCTGTTCCGGGTGGCATATCTACAAACATATAATCTACTTCTCCCCAAACCACGTCAGTCCAAAATTGTTTTACCATTCCGGCAAGAATAGGACCTCTCCAGATAACAGGAACTTCTTCGTTTTCTAAAAGAAGATTAACGGACATAATTTTTGTTCCGTCGGAAGATACTGCAGGATTTAAACCTGCTTCAGAGGCAGTAGCAAGACCATGTACGCCAAATACTTTCGGGATGGAAGGTCCGGTAATATCTGCATCCAGTATAGCTGTCTGGTAGCCTTTTCTGCGATACATGACTGCCATCATGGAAGTTACAAGGGATTTTCCGACACCGCCCTTTCCACTGACGATACCGATTACTTTATGGATGTTGCTAGCCGCATTTGGTTTATCAAACGTTGGCGTAGTTGCTCTGTGATCACATGACTGCCCGCAGGAAGAGCAGTCATGACTGCAATTTTGTTCACTCATATGGATTGAACCTCCTGTTTCTATCATTGTCGTCAGAATAAAACATGGAAATGACGACATTGGTTTTATTATAGTATGGAAAAATTGGATTTGCAAGGTGAAAATACTTTCGAAATAGGCGATGGTATGATATACTTATAGTAATTTAGTTAGGCAGAGAAGATAAAAGGAGGAACTTGATATGTTAGTAAAAGCGATTATGATTCCATTTTCTCAGCTGCAGTGTTTATCGGTAGATGACACATTGGATGCTGCTATTAGAAAAATTGAGAATAACCGGCTACTGTCCTTGCCGGTAGTGGATGGCAGACAGTTTGTAGGAATACTTTCAAAGCAGTATGTATTTGAGATGTACTTTAAGGAATTTTCAGCAATGACAAAAGAAGAATATTTGTTGAAAAAAGTAGAAGAGATGATAAAAACTCCGATTGATCCTATCAGGGAAGATTGTACAATTGAAGATGCAGCCGCAATTTTTATTAATTCTAAGATACGTTTTATTCCGATTACGAATGAAAAGGGAGAATTGTTGGGAATAGTGACACAACAGGCAATTTTTAAAGAGTATCAGAAATTGTTTGGAGAAGGTTATAATCCTTTGACGGTGTATACGTATAATGCAAGAGGTGTATTGGCATCTATCTCGGAAATTATTGCAAAAGACAAAGGAAATATTAGAAATATTGTTTTACGTGATACAGACGTAATGGGATTACAGGAAGTGAATATGAGAATTGAGTGCAGCAATTTTGAAAAAATTGTTCATGATTTGAAGAAGAATGATTTTAATATTCATGTAAACAAATAATCGCACTGGCTGAAATGTGGGCTGTCCGTATTTGAGAGATATGTATTAAAAGGTAATAGGACCGATGGAATATGTCTGTTTTGCTTATCTCTTATATACGGACAGAAGAATAATAAAACGAAAAAATTACAGAGAATTTTGATTTTGAGAGACGGATTGCCAAATCTGATGTAGAAGTTGGCAGCCGGGAAGAAAATCAGATGTGGGAGAAGAAGAACAGGAAAGAATTAATTCCAGTTCTTCTTTTTTTTCTGATAAAACCCCGATGCGCAGTCCATTCTGAAGAGCCAGGTTTTGAAAAGAGCTTCCGGAAAGAGAGCAGGGAAGTGTTAATGCAAGACTGATTCCGGCCGAACCGATTCGTATTTTTGCATTTTCTCCAAAAACAGCACGAACCGTTTGGTATAGCTCTTTCAACTTATTGGAATATAAGCGGCGTAACCGTCTGGTCTGGGACGCGAGATGTCCATCGCGGATAAATTGACATAAAGCGATCTGTTCCATTTTTGAGGCTGTCTGGTTATAGCGGCTGGCTTCCTGATGATAACGTGTAGCCAGATCAGGCGGCAGAACCATAAAACTCAAACGGATGGAAGGAAGAAGAAGGCGTGAGAAAGATCCCAAATATACAACCCCCTGTCCTCCGGCTAAACTTTGCAGAGAGGGCGTGGGCTGCTGCATATAGACAAATTCATTTTCATAGTCATCTTCCAAAATAATACTCCCATGTTGTGCGGCATAATGGATTAGTTCAATTCGACGTGATGTCGGCATGATCTCTCCCCATTTTGTCATATGGGCAGGAGAAACATAAATAACATCACTATTTTTATCCCGGTAGTGAATGGTGAATCCATGATCTTCAAAAATAGAAATTCCTTGGAGAAAAGAGGGATTTGGAAAAGAAACCGTTTTTCTGCTTGAAAGTAAAGGACATAAAATATGGAGAAGGCTCTGAATACCGGCTCCGATTACAATATCGTCGGGGGAGCAGAGAACATTTCGACGCTCATGAATATAAGTGCAGAGAACTTCTCTGAGCTCTTGCTCACCTTGGGGTTCCCCATAACTTAACAGACGTTCATCTTGACGAAGTGCACTTTTGATGTAGCGGCGCCAGATATCAAAATGAAAGCTATCTTTATCGACGCCGGAAGAAGCAAAATCATAACGAATAACCGGGGTTTCCTTCTTCGCTTTAGGAGGAAGGATAGCTTGCTTTTGGGCAATATCTGTGATGTAATAGCCACTTTGGGCACGGGAGATAATATATCCATCAGCGGCCAGTAAAAGATACGCAGCTTCAACGGATGTTCGGCTGATCTGCAGTTCTGCAGCACATCTTCTTAGAGAGGGCATTTTAGAACCAGGCTTTAATTTACCATTGAGTATCAAATTTTTATAATAATGATAAACACGCATATATAAATGCGTATTCTTGTTGGCCAGATCCAGCATGCTAAAACCTCCATGTTCTGTTAGGATTTTCAGGTTTTTGAGTTATCTTTTAAAACCTTTGATAATAATTGAAATTTACTTGCAATTCGTATATACTATTTGGGTAAAAAATTAATTTCAGATACAGAAATATATTTGAAAATATAAATGGCTTACGTAGCATATTTAGTGGTATTTTAATAAATGCGATATAAAAAAGCAAGAGATGGAGAAGAAAACAGTGAAAAAAATTGCAGTGTTACAGGATCTATCAGGGTTAGGAAGATGCTCATTGACAGCAGCTCTTCCTGTTATATCTGCCATGGGAGTACAGGCATGTCCTCTGCCAACGGCAATATTAAGCAATCAGACAGGGTATTCCAGCTATTATTGTGATGATTATACGGACAAAATTCAGTATTTCTCAAGAGAATGGAAGAAAATATCTGTAGAACTGGATGGGATTTATACAGGCTTTTTATCCGGGGAACATCAAGCAGAACAAATTCTAAAATTTGTAAATGATTTTCGTATGGACTTTACAAAAGTAATTGTAGATCCGGTGATGGGAGATGGAGGAAAGAAATACGCGTTTTTTACACAACATCTTTTAGAACAAATGAAGATGCTGGTATCAGAAGCAGATATGATTACCCCTAATATTACAGAAGCATTGATTCTGACAGGGGATGGTTTGGAGCAATCTTATCAGACACTTAATCGATTAAGTGTTGAACCGCAGGTATATAAAAAGGAAGTGGAAAGGATTGGAAAAAAATTAAAAGAACAATTTGACCTGGAAGCGATTGCTATAACGGGAAATCATTATTGTGATCATAGAGGAAAAGAACTGGTGGGAAATCTTCTTCTGCAGGGAGAAGAGATGAATTGGATAGAATCGGAAAAAATAGGGGGAAGTTATTCCGGGACCGGTGATTTATTTGCATCTGCACTAAGTGCTGGTTTTGTAAAAGGGGAATCACTTTCAAGATGTGCACAAAAAGCGGTGACCATGATTGGATTTGCAATCCGGGACGCGGTAGAATCGGGGAGCGATCGAAATGAAGGGGTAGAATTTGAAAAATACTTGTCATATTTATGGGAAAAGGGGCAATAAAAGCTCCTTTTGTATATTTAAGAAGAAAATGAAGTGACGGTGAAACATATGACATTGCAACAATTAAAATATATTGTGACGGTTGCTGAAATGGGAACCTTCAGCGAAGCAGCTAAGACATTATTTCTTTCCCAGCCAAGCCTTACAAAGTCCATTAAGGAATTGGAAAAAGAAATGGGTATTGTTATTTTTCAGCGAACCAACCGAGGCGTATCTGTTTCAAAAGACGGAGAAATTTTTTTGGGATATGCGAGACAAGTATTGGAACAGGCTGCATTATTGGAAGAAAAGTATAAACTCCATGCCGGTGGAAAACAGGAATTTTGTGTGTCCACACAGCACTATTCGTTTGCTGTTAATGCTTTTGTGGATTTGATAAAAGAATGTGGCGGAGAAGAATATGACTTTAGTTTGCGGGAAACAAAAACGTTTGCCATCATTGATGATGTTTCCAGAATGAAAAGTGAAATCGGAATTCTGTACTATAATGAATTCAATCGAATGGTGATCGAAAAACTGTTGAAAGCAAATGATCTTAAATTTACAGAATTATTTACCGCAAAACCCCATATATTTGTGAGCTCAGGAAATCCTCTGGCAAAAAAAGAGGCGGTTACCATGGATGACTTAAAACCATATCCGTATCTTTCTTACGAACAGGGGGAACATAATTCATTTTATTTTTCTGAAGAAATTTTCAGTACTGCGGTACGCGCAAAAAATATCCGTGTCATGGATCGGGCTACCCTTTTCAATCTGCTTATCGGTTTGAACGGTTATACGGTTTGCAGTGGTGTAATTGATAAAGAACTTAACGGAGATAATATTGTTGCGATTCCTCTAAAGGCTGAGGGGGAAATGCATATCGGTGTAATTACACATCATAAGGCAGTATTGAGCAGGCTGGGAAGGTATTATATTAATGCGTTAAAAAAATATGTGTCATATAACTGAACAAAATCACTTTGTTATAGAAAAAAGTTATAGCAAAGTGATATTTTTATATATTATACAATGAAACTATTTTATGATGTAATTATGGTGCAACATCAAATGAAAGTGAGGAGCGAATCATGAAAAAAGAAAATGCACCATTTAAATATGATTTTGTCGGGAGTTTTTTAAGACCTGTTAATCTAAAAAAGGCAAGAGCAGACTATGCCAAAGGAAATATAACGAAAGAAGATCTGATAAAGATAGAAAATGAAGAAATTGAAAAGCTGATTTCCGAGCAAAAAGCAGCCGGTTACCATGTAATAACCGATGGGGAATTTAGACGTAGCTATTGGCATCTTGATTTTATGTGGGGATTCAATGGAATTGAGCATATTGAGCTTGATCATGGATACTTTTTCCATGGAGAGGAAACGACACACGGATCGATTGCCATAAGTGGACGTATAAACGGAAAGAATCATCCGTTTGTAGAACATTTTAAATTTGTGAAACAGTTTGAGGACGAAAACACTGTTGCAAGGCAAACAATCCCGGCACCGGCACAGCTTTATGCAGAACTTTTCCGTGAAAAGAATGGAGAAAATACAAGAAAATATTATCCTGATGATGAAATTCTTATCAAAGATATTGCCGCTGCGTATCGAACTGTTATCGCAGATCTTTATCATGTGGGATGCCGCAATATTCAATTGGATGATTGTACATGGGGAATGTTTTGCGATAAAAAATATTGGAGTACCAGACAAAATGCTGAAACGGAATTAAAAGAAATAGCAGAAAAGTATTTGTATTTGAACAATCTTGCTCTTGAAGAAAAGCCGGAAGATCTGGTAATCACTACGCATGTCTGCCGTGGTAATTACCATTCTACCTGGGCTTCTTCAGGAGGATATGAGCCTATTGCCCGGACATTATTTGGCGGCGAAAATGTGGACGCCTTTTATTTGGAATTTGATGATGAGCGTTCCGGAGGGTTTGAACCATTGCGTTTTGTTCCGAAGGATAAAAAGGTTGTTCTCGGATTACTGACCACAAAATCTCCAACGCTGGAAGATGAAGAAACCATTATAAAGCGTATTCATGATGCGTCACAATTTGTAACTCTTGATAATCTTTGCTTAAGTCCACAATGTGGTTTTGCTTCTTGTGAAATCGGAAATAAGTTATCCGAAGAAGAGCAGTGGGCAAAATTAGAACATGTTAAGCGGATTGCAAAGCAGGTTTGGTAAAAAAATGGGGCGGTTCCAATATAACCGCCTCATTTTTTTTGATAACATGGAGTTAGAGAAAAACCGTCAAATTTTTCAATAACTAGAACGGAACATGATTGGCAACAAAGGTTTATAATCATGTAACAGATATCTTTCTATTGTAAGGAGCGTTTGTCAAAGGCAGGATTGTAAGCGTAGAAGTTTTTAGGGTTTAATCGTTCCTGAACAATTCCGAGTGCTTCACCAAAACGCTGAAAATGAACAATTTCACGGGCACGAAGAAAGCGAATGGGGTCACATACTTCCGGATCCTTAACAAGACGAAGAATATTGTCGTAAGTGGTTCTGGCTTTTTGTTCCGCAGCCATATTTTCGGTTAAGTCCGTGATAACATCTCCCTTTGACTGAAATTCACATGCGTTAAAAGGAATGCCACCTGCTGCTTGTGGCCAAAGAGCAAGAGTATGGTCAACATAGTATTTATCGAAACCGGAAGCTTTGATTTCTTCAGGAGTCAAATCTTTCGTGAGCTGATAAACAATGGCGCATATCATTTCCAGGTGGGCTAATTCTTCTGTACCAATATCGGTCAGAAGCGCTGAGCATTCTTTGTAAGGCATAGTATATCTTTGGGAGAGATAGCGCATGGAAGCAGCGAGCTCACCATCTGGACCGCCGAACACCAAAAAGATATATCGTTGAAATACATTGAAATTATACGTCCCCCTAAAAATGCTGCTGATTGGTTACCTTTATGGGATCAAATCAGAACGGAGGTTTGAAGAAGTATCTCTTAACTTTGCTTACCGCTAGTTTTATGGAAGTGATCTTATGTATAGAATACCGGATCACTCAACTTTTAGCTAGAATAGAAGAAGACGATTTTGGAAGGTCGGTATATTCCAGGAAATTTTTAATGAGATCATACTGAAGTGTATAGAACTTGTTGGCATCTTTTTTAATCCCTGAAGACAAGCCAAGCCTAGGCACTTTTCGTGTTCTGTACTCGACTTTTTCTTTTTACTTTGTAACTTGTGGCAGAAATATTTGTTGCTTGCTGCTTATGGCAGATGTCTTTGGCAACAACGATTGGTTTACCGTTGATGAGAAAAGTTAGTTCTGCTATTATATAAAGCGAGGGTATGATAGAAAAATTTATATTCGAATGATATAATACAAATATCAGTAAATTAGTATTGTAATAGGAAAATTAATCGGAAAACACAAGTATTTTCAGCAACATTACAGGGGGATATTTATGTATAAATTAGAGATACCTAAGGTGTTAAAGGAAGGAGATACGATTGCATTGATATCTCTTTCTGGTGGTAGAGCAGGCGATGATGATATGATTTATAGATATGAGATAGGAAAAGAACGATTGCAAAAAATATGGGGAGTTAATGTTGTCACAACACCGAATGCATTGGCAGGAAGCAAATTCCTTTATGAACACCCAGAGGCACGTGGAGCAGATCTTACATGGGCAATGCAGAATAAGGAGATAAAAGGAATTATTTGTATGATGGGAGGTGATGATTCATATAGAGTACTTCCATATATAGATTTGAATATAATAAAGAATAATCCGAAAGTATTTATGGGATACTCAGATATCACTTCATGGATGGCTGTTTTTGTAAAAGCAGGAATAAGAGCCTACTATGGACCTAATTTATTAACCCCTATCGCCCAACCTGTGACATTGGATGACTATACAAAAGAAGCGATAACAAAATGTTTATTTTCTACCAAAATGATTGGTGATATACCGCCTTGCGCAGAATATACAGAAATTGAGTGGCGAAACGTTGACAAAAATGAAATTAAGTGGGTGCATAATACTGGTTACAAATTAATTCAAGGGAATGGAGTTGTAAGAGGAAGAATTTTTGGCGGATGTGCTGGACCATTGCGACAGATTATGGGAACTGAATTTTTTCCAAGTAAAGATTTTTTTAAGGGTTGCATTATCATGTTAGAAATAGGATTGCCATATAGAAGTGCGTTGGCAGGGTTGCATGATCTGCGTGCATTAGATGCGGCTGGAATGTTTAAGTATGCGGCAGGAATAATCATTGGTCAATTAAGTGATGAAGAAGAAAATGTATTAGTTAAGTTTTTGAAGTATGAAGCACACCGGGAGGATATTCCGGTAATATCAAATATTGATTTTATTCATAGAACACCAATGACAGTTATTCCGATGGGAGCAATGGCGGAGATTGATTGCAACCGTGTAACGTTCAAAATTCTGGAATCAGGAGTCGTTGAATAAAACCAGAAACAATTTAATAGCTAATTTCAGAATCCGGAGGATATCTTTTTTGGCAATGCTTCCCATCTAAATTTTAAAATAGTTGAAAAGAGTGAGACAAGCTGTTTTTGATTTTACATAATCAAAATACGTGTCTTTTCTTTTAACATACATGTGATTTTGAATGTCTCCGGAAAGTTAAATTTTAAGTTTCCTATTAAAATAGAAAGAGAAGAGACTATAGAAAAGCTGGATACTTGTCTTATTAATTTTTATGTTGAAAATGCCTGCAAATTATTTTTATTGAAAGAAGAATGGAAGCAAAAAAGAAGTCACCCCAAAAACTAATGGGATGACTTCTTTCCGTTTTGTATATTGCATGGATGAGATGAGTAATACGACTTTAAATATTTTGAAATATTATTACAAATAGTGGATTTAATTTCTATTTGCTTTTCTTGGGGTAGGTCAGATAAATTAACAAATTTACCATCTAATTCAATTATAGATTGATTATCCATTGTTTCCCATAAAATATCATTTTTACTATGATATGTAAGAATATATGGAATATTACCTATTGTTATAAATGGTAGTAAATTTGAATACTACAACTTTTTCTGTCAAATATAATTTTACTTATAAATGTTTTTAATAATTGGTTCTTTTCATTTTCCGACATATCAATGTTTTTTAAATCGTTAAAAGATAAATTGATTTTATTCTTTAGCATAGATATATCCGGTAAAGGTTCTATTTTTTCTACGGGTTTTCGCTTTTTTTCTAATGTTTCAATTTGTTTTTGGATTTTATCTTTTTTTATTCGATATTCTTCTAGCGTGTCGATTCCTTCTTCAAATGCCTGTTGTATACGTTCTAATTTCTTTTTTTCACCCTTTAATAAGGTTTCGATTGGGTCAATATCCGTATTTATTTTAGATACATTATTAATTGAAATATTCAAGATTTCTTTTTGAAAATCTTTTTCAATTTGTTCAAACACTAATGTATTTAACTTAGAAATTAGGATAGAATGACTTTCTTTACATTGTCCTCGTGCATATCTGTGACACTGTAAAGATTTTCCTTTTAAAGATTGTGTTAAGGTAGAACCGCAACAACTGCACCGAACAAGTCCACGTAACATAAAATCAGTATAAGAATTTTGAGAATATTTTGGATGATTATTTTTGACTTGTTGTAACTTTTTTTGCACCTCATCATATACCTTTTCAGAAATAATGGGAGAGTGATTTGCTTTTATTAATTTAATATTTTCACCTTTTTTATACCTATCTTTTCTGTTTACTTCACCCATACTACGGCGAATGTAACCTATATATATTGGATTGGATAATATATATTCGACCGTCCGATTTTCAAAAGCATTTCCACGATTCGATAGTATTCCCATGTTATTCAGTTTCATTGCTATTTGTCGCGTGGGAATGTTGTTATATAAATAGTCATTAAATATCATTCTTACAATTTCTGCTTTTTCTTCATCAATTTCATATTTTTCTGAATTAGGCAATACTTTATAGCCAAATGCTGGTATAGAAACAATACCGCCACGAGAAAATTTTTCACCCATACCGCGTTTTACTTCTTGAGCTAAATTTATTGAATAGTATTCATCCATGGCTTCAAGTAAGGCTTCAATTAAAATTGCGGTGGGGTCGTTGGATAGTTGTTCTGTTATTGAAACTACATCTATTTTGCAATTTTTACGTAACATAGACTTATATAAAATGCTATCTTGTCTATTCCTTGCAAATCTCGAGAACTTCCATAGTAAAATAATATCAAACGGTTTCGGCTTTGTCTTAGCAGTAGCTATCATCCGCATGAATTGGGGTCGTTTTTCTGCGTATCGTCCACTGATACCCTCATCAACAAAAATGTATTCATCTGGTAAAATAATATCATGTTGATTGGCATATTCTTTTATTTTTTTTAATTGACTATCCGGTGAAAATTCAATTTGGTCTTCTGTGGAAACTCTGATATATGCTGCGCCAACTTTCAAAGTATATCCCTCCTGACATAGTAAAATTTACTATATCTTTTTGGTGTCGGCTCCGCCGAATTGACTTAAAATAACTTGGGCAATTTTAGGATTACATTGGGTGATTTTTACCGGATATTGCAGGCGTTTTTCATAATTCCACATTAGCAGTTACCTCCTGTTTCCCATGGCCATGGGTCATTGATCCAGTTCCATGAATTTGTTTCTTGAATCTGGTCGATCTGCAATGGACCAAATTTAGCATTATAGGCGCGCATACATTCTTTTCGTACATGCATACATTTATGATAATAAGCCATTGCATCCTGGTCGCAGGGATGAGTATCAAGGTATAAAGCGGTATCGTATAGTGCAAAACTGGCTTCGTTTATTCTTTTTAAAAGCATTTGTTTTTCATTCATCTGCGACACCTCCCCATACATGAAGCAGCCATAAATGGCTTATCTAATTCGGTAAAAATGGTTCCTTGAGAAAACCCAGTTTCCCAATCATATAGATTGATGAATTTTTGTCTGGGTACATAAGCCATTCCGAGAGGATAATTGGAAAACATTCCATTTTTGCAGCAAGAATTTTGTTCTCCGACAGAAGAATTGGGATTTCTATTAATTTGTCGTTCATTTCGACATTCTGGGCGTCTTGCCCCACAGCGATAATCCATAAGGAATTCCTTTCTATTACGTTTGTTCCTTATTAGGTTATGTGAAAGTAAAGAAACAGTTCCAAAATCATAATAGCTGAATAAAACGAAAAGCTTTAAATATAAATAATAAAAACTTTTTTCATGCAGTGGCTTGAATTGTGTCGAAAAGTGCGATAGAATAAGAACCATATATGTACATTAGTAAAAAATGGGAAAGTACCGCTTTTTCCCATGGAAAATGAACGATGATGGCAGGTGAAGATTTTGAAAGAACGGATTAATCAATTGGCTCATGGAGCCGTACAATATGATAAACCCATGATAATAGTTGCGCAGTCCAGCATTCAGGATAATGTAACAGAGGGAATGATACAGCGGGCAGAAATAAGTGTAAAAAGCGAAAATGGTGTGCCAATCCGGGGATTTTTATATTCTTCTCATGCCCGGGTTTATGTGCGACAAGATCAGATTATTGGCACCAAAGGTCAGATTGGTCTGGAAATAAATACGGTTGGTCTTTATGCGGGAGAGCAAATCAGAGGCCAGGTACAGTTCGTTTATAACGGAGGGGAGATGGTTCTGCCATATTGTTTCCATGTAGTAAAAGAAAAAGGACAGGAAACAAAAGAAGTGGTGGAGACGATTGATGAGTTTTCAGAGATGGTACAGTCAGAACCGGATAAGGCCCTTCATTTTTTTTCCTCGGAAAAGTTTTTAGATACTGCTTTTATGAATGATGGTGGCAGAAGAAGCTTATACCGTGGATTAATGGAGAGCGGAAATGAAGAACAGGCCATGGAGGAATTTCTCACGGCTGTTAGTGGAAAAGAAGCGGTTTGTCTTTCTTTGGAAGAACGACAGGAAATCTTTGATAATCCAGCTAAAGATGCGTTTGGTACCCTGGTAATAAAGAGAAATACCTGGGGCTATGTGTCACTGACCATAGAGTGTGATGCCCCATGGATTGTGTTAGAAAAAAAACGGGCATTTGATTTGGATTTTACAGAGGATCGGTTAGAAATACATTATGCCTTGGATGAAAAATTTTTGCATAACGGAAATAATATGGGATTAATTACAGTACGTACTGCAAACCAAATCCTTACATATGAAGTCTATGTAAGAAAAGGAAGCCAGAAAACAGAAAAGGGCAAAATGAGACGGGCGGACTGGCTGAAATTGGAGCAGTTGTATTTGGAATATCAGGATAAGACATATGAAGACCAAATTATTTTGGCGGCTATGGAAAGTGAGGCAGCTTCCCTGATCAAACATTATCCGGATGAATTGCGTCTTTATTTGTTTCGTGCCTGGCTGCATATGGAACAAAATCAGAAAGAACAGGCAAAAAAATTGTTGAGCTGGGTAAAAGAACCGGCAGCTCAGAACAGAGACAGTCATTTGGAAAACTACTGTCTGTATTTGTTCTTGAATGCAGTTTTAACAGGAGATGAAGCCGCATTTACGAATATGCAGAAACTGATCCATAAATATTTCGGGGAACATAATAGTACAATTTTGGCATTGTTAGAATTGCAGGTCAATCCGGATTACACGAAAAAACCGGAGATGGCGTTGGAATTTTTACGCTCTCAGTTTGAAAAAGGAAGTAAAAGTCCTCTTTTATATTCTATGGCATGTAGGATTTTTTCACATGAACCGGGCCTTCTTCATCAAATGGATGCCTTTGAAATCATGGTTTTTTTCTATGGCGCAAAAAGAAAAATTGTAAAAAAAGACTTGATTTTAAAAATGCTGGAAGTACCTGTTGGGCAGAAACGTTATTTGCCGGTATATTATATGATGTTAACAAAGTTGTACGATTATGAAGAAAATGATCAATTACTCAGTGCAATTTGCAGTTTATTAATTAAGACCGGAAGTGCAGGGGAAACATATTTTAAATGGTTTCAAAAAGGAGTAGAGAAGGATTTAAAGCTAACAAGCCTGTATGAATACTATATATATTCTGTTCCGGAAGGGTTTGACCAGCCATTACCCCAGTCTATTTTGATGTACTACTCGTATCAAAATGAATTGGATGATAAGAGTCGGCTGCTTTTGTATTCGGATATTTTGAAAAATCATGGTATCGGAAGTAAAATGTACGAGAGTTACAGTGCTCAAATGGAAGAATTTGCAATTGCACAGCTCTTGGAGGGAAACATTTCGGAAGAACTGGTGCCATTATATGGTACGATTCTGCATCCGGATATTGTGGATGAGACGTTGGCAAAAGGATTACCGGATTTACTGTTTGCAAAGAAAATTACGACCCGATGCGATTTTGCCAAAAGGATCATCATTCGATATCCGCAACTGAAGAAAGAAGTTTCTGTGCCAGTAAACAGAGGTGTTGCCTGTGCACCGGTTTATACAAAGAATGCTGTGATTTTAACAGAAGATGGGTATGGAAAAAGATATGTGGATGGAAAAATTGAGACAAAACCCCTAATGTATGACAGGCGTCTTTTGAAAAAATGTGAAGAACTTTGTCCCAATCATCTGATGATGCGGCTGTCAAAAGCAGAAGGATTAAATGAAAGATCAATTCAAACAGAAGACGAGCTGAAACTTGTAAGATGTTTGCTGACAGAAGAAAAACTGGAAGAAGAATACAGGCAGTTTTTGTTTTCCAGGGTAATCGAGTACGCGTACCATTCCAGTAATATAAAGGCATTGGACTGTGACAGTTTGTTTTTGGACGTGGATGCTGGAAAGTTAAAGGAAGAAGAGAGAATTTGTGTAGTTGAATTATTGATTCGAAGTGAATACTACATGGCAGCATACCAGTTGGTCAGAACCTATGGGTATGACCGTATTAAAATGGAATATTTGTTGAAAATGGCAGTCCGAATGATTCAGGAAAAGCTATATGAGAAAAACGAATATTTATTACATTTGTGTTATTATCTGTTCGTTCATAATCAGTATAACGAGTGTACGCTTTCCTATTTGGCATCGTTCTATAACGGTTTGACTAATTCTATGTATAAGTTATTGGCGAAAATACGAAAGAGTAGTGCCGATGCCAAAGATTTAACGGAAAGAGTGCTTGCCCAGATGATATTTACGGAACAGTACGATAAGATGGATCAGGTGTATCAATGGTACTGTGAAGGAAAACAAATTATGGAAGAAATACGCATGGCATATTTAGTGTTGAAATGCGATGCATATTTTATGGAACGGGAAAAAGTGGAACTTGAAAAAATCCAGAATGTGGAACTTCTTATTCTGCAAAAAGAGTGGGAAGAGATTCCTGTGATTTGTAGTTTTGCACTTCTTACCATGTATAGTCGTCAAAAGGGACTGACAGAAAAGGAAAAGAAAATCGCTTCACAAGTGATCAAATTGCTGGCTTCGGAGGGGATGGTATTATCCTGCTTTGTAAATTTGGCAAAAGAAGTAGCGCTTCCCCACGAGTTGGAAGGGCGCGTGATTTTGGAATACAGAAAATCAGATGTAAAACGTGTGGTAGCGGAAGGAAGACGCTGGCCGGATGGCGCAAATATCAAAAAAGAGTTGCAGCAGATATATCCGGGAGTATTTGTAAAAACGTTTTTATTATTTAATGATGAAAAAGTGGATTTGAAACTGATAAGTCAGAAAAATGATGGAAGTCAGGAAATAGAAGAAAAGAGAGTAAGCGGCGAACATGTTTATGTACGTAAAGGCAGCCGATTTGATCAGCTTAATCAAATGATGCGTTATGAAAAACAAAAAGAATGGAATAAGCTGGAAGAAAGCCTGAAAGAGGCAGAAATTACAGACGGAATAATTGAAAAACTGTTCCCGATGATATAGAAGAGAGGGTGGATACATGGAAGGACTAATTCTGGGGTATGATATATGTAATGATTACTGCAGAATAAGCTGTTACGAGCCAGGGCAGCTGGAACCGGTAGATCTGGCATTTTCGGAGGAAGAAAATCCGTATGTGGTACAGACTGCTGTATGTAAAAAGAGAAATAAGGAAGAATGGCTGCTGGGTGAGGAAGCCTATAAACTGGTTCTGACAGGAGAAGGAATATTAGTGGATAAACTGATCCGCCTGGCAGGAAAAGAGGGAACGGCTACAATAGAGAACAGATGCTATTCGGCAAAAGAGTTGTTAACGATTTTTCTATCCCTTACGTTGAAACAAGTATATCGTAAGTATGGAATAAAGGAAATCCGCATGTTGGTATTGACTGTACAGACGATGAATCTGCAGCTTTTGGATACGTTGATTGGCTGTACGGATTCCTTGCATATTCCAAGAGAAAAAGTACATATTCTTAGCCATACAGAAAGTTATATGTATTATGTAACAAGTCAGAAAAAAGATTTGTGGGCACATCAGGCAGTTTTATTTGATTTGAATTCAGAGGGACTTCATTACTACGAGTTGGGGATGAAAAGAGGAATTCAGCCCAATGTGGCAACAGTAGAACATGAAGCTTTGGAAGAAGGATTCTCCCTGGATATTCTGGAACATAAGTCAGGAAGAAAATTGGCAGATTCCATTATGTTATCCTGTGGGGAGCGTATGATGCAGAAAAAGCTGATTTCATCGGTCTATTTAACTGGAAAGGGAATGGATCATTGTCAGGAATGGGCATCTGAATTTTTGAAGATGGCATGTAGTAAAAGACGTGTATTTTTATGCCAGAATTTGTTCGCTAAGGGAGCTGTCTATGCCGCTTGTGATTTTGTGAGAGAAAAGAGTGCATATCCATATGTAGGGCTTTGTGAGGGAAGAATTCAGTCCAATGTGATCATGGAAGTGGTACACGAAGGAAAGAAAAAGAAATTGGTGTTGGCTGCTGAAGGTGGAAATTGGTATGAAACAAAATCAGTAGTGGATGTTATTTTGGATGACATGGATTGTTTAATTTTGACAGTGACAAGACATGGAGAAAGAGAAGGACGTGTAGTAGAAATTCCGCTTCAGGAATTTCCTAAGCGCCCCAATCGTACAACAAGAATATCAGTTATTCTTTCGTTCACTTCCGAGCGTGATGCAACGGTAAGGATTGTGGATAAAGGATTTGGGGAATTCTTTCCATCTGAGCATGCAATGATTAAGAAAGAGATTCATTTAGCATAAGATTGGCAGAGAAAGGATGTGAGAATCGATGGGTCAATACCTATTGTGTCAAAAGACAGCACAGGTGCCATATGAGATAGAAGAAATGGGACTGCACATCTACTCGGCAGAGGAGTTATGCTATTATGTTTATCATAATCTTCCCATGATTGATGATTCTTTTATCAATGAAGCATTAATAGAGTTTATTCGAGAAGATTTGGAAATGCCGACTTTGGCAGATAAAATCAGTCGTTTTTTCCAATCATCGGATGACTTAGATAGCATATTAATTATTCTCCTTCGAAGTGTGGGATATTATACAGAAGAGGAAATTACAGAATTTCAGGAAATGATGTATGAGCTTCACAAGAAAAATCCTATGGAAAGAGCGAAGGAACGGGCCGACTTATTATTTTCTTATAGAAAATATCAGAATGCAATTAAGGCATATGGGAGCATCGTAAGTCAGGGACGGGATCTCAGAATGAAAGTAGGGTTTTATGCAGAAGTACTGCAGCATATGGCAGTTTGCTGTCTTCATTTGCATATGTACCAAGAGGCATTGGAATGTCTGAGAGCGTCTTATGAAGAAAATAGAGATCTTCGGGTGTTACAGCAGATTTATGATTTTTGTGTCCTGACAAGACAGGCACTGCCTAAGGATTTATTTCGGGATATTAAAGACGAAACATTGATTTATTGGCAGAAAGATTATTGTGAAGCGCAGGAGAATGCCATGAGGGAAATAGAAAACGGTGAGACTGCGGGGATATTCGCTTTGGAAGCAGAAGAAAGAGAAGCTGCCTTGGAAACCTTCCTGGAAAAAGAAAAACGCCTATATCGTGAAATGGCAGGAGAGTAAAAAAGTTGCTTGACAAACACCGGGTGTATGATTATGATAGAAAAAGAAAAAGGTAATGAGGAAGAGGAGTATGGCATTATCCCTGACAGAGAGAGCGATTCATTGGCTGGAAGATCGTTTGAGGAAGAGATGACAGAAGGTAGCTTCTAAACTGCAAGGCTGAAATGACAGTAAGCTTTGACGGCAGCCCCCGTTACAGGGTCATGCGGTAGTTGGCCGCAGCGAGGAGCAGATATTGCTTGAAAAAAGGTGGTACCGCGTTTATGACGCCCTTTACATCCATAGGATGTAAGGGGCTTTTTTTTCGTTAACAGTGAAACGTCGTCGAAACGGCAGAAGGTGAGGTAAAAATGAAAGAACTGGAAAAAACGTATAATCCGTCGGATATTGAAGAAAGACAGTATCAAAAATGGCTTGATAAAAAATATTTTCATGCAGAAGTAGATCGAAGCAAAAAACCATTTACTATTGTGATGCCGCCGCCAAATGTTACAGGACAGCTTCATATGGGACATGCATTGGATAATACTATGCAGGATATTTTAATTCGTTTTAAAAGAATGCAGGGATATTCCGCATTATGGCAGCCGGGAACCGATCATGCTGCGATTGCTACAGAAGTAAAAGTTATTGAAGATCTGAAGAAAAAGGGAATAGACAAAAAGGATTTGACACGGGATGAATTTTTAAAGTATGCATGGGACTGGAAGAAAGAATACGGAAGCCGCATTATTAATCAGTTGAAAAAATTAGGTTCCTCGGCAGACTGGGACAGAGAACGGTTTACTATGGATGAAGGTTGTTCCAAAGCTGTGGAAGAAGTGTTTATCAAATTGTATAATAAAGGATGGATTTATAAAGGAAGCAGAATCGGAAACTGGTGTCCGGTCTGTAAAACATCTATTTCTGATGCGGAGGTAATCCATGAAGAACAAGCAGGACATTTTTGGCATATCAAATATCCGATTGTAGGTGAAGAAGGTCGTTTTGTAGAAATTGCAACGACAAGACCGGAAACAATGCTGGGAGATACAGCAGTTGCTGTGAATCCTGATGATGAACGTTATCAGGATTTAATCGGAAAAACATTGATGCTTCCTATTGTAAATAGGGAAATTCCTGTAGTAGCAGATGCTTATGTTGATAAAGAATTTGGTACAGGATGCGTAAAAATCACACCGGCCCATGACCCTAATGATTTTGAAGTCGGAAAGCGCCATAATTTACCGGAAATAAATATTATGAATGATGATGCTACGATTAATCAAAATGGTGGAAAATATGAGGGAATGGATCGCTATGAAGCCAGAAAAGCCATAGTGAAAGAATTGGATGAATTGGGGCTTTTGGTAAAAATAGAAGATCATGTGCATAATGTGGGAATTCATGATCGATGCAAGACCACCATTGAACCTCTGATTAAGCAGCAATGGTTTGTAAAAATGGATGAAATGATTAAACCTGCAGTGGAGGCAATTAAATCCGGTGATATTAAATTAGTACCAGAAAGAATGGATCGTACGTATTACAATTGGACAGATAATATCCGTGATTGGTGTATTTCCCGTCAATTATGGTGGGGGCATAGAATTCCTGCTTATTATTGCCAGGAATGCGGAGAAATGGTGGTGGCAAAAGAAAAGCCGGAATGCTGTCCGAAATGTCATAGCCACAAGATGGAACAGGATCCGGATACTTTGGATACATGGTTTTCATCGGCACTTTGGCCTTTCTCCACATTGGGCTGGCCAGAAAAAACGGAAGAATTGGAATATTTTTATCCAACCGATGTTCTTGTAACGGGATATGATATCATCTTCTTCTGGGTAATCCGTATGATTTTTTCCGGATACGAGCAAATGGGAGAAAAGCCTTTCCATACTGTTTTGTTCCACGGTCTTGTAAGAGATTCCCAAGGACGTAAGATGAGTAAATCATTGGGAAATGGTATTGATCCGTTGGAAGTAATTGATAAATATGGTGCGGATGCGCTTCGTATGACTCTGATTACAGGAAATTCTGCCGGAAATGATATGCGTTTTTATTGGGAAAGAGTAGAAGCATCCAGAAATTTTGCAAACAAAGTCTGGAATGCTGCCCGTTTTATCATGATGAATATGGAAAAAGCAGATATCAGCCATGTGGAATTGGATGATTTGACGCAGGCAGATCAGTGGATTTTATCCAAAGCCAACCATTTGGCAAAAGATGTTACAGATCTTTTGGATAAATATGAGATGGGAGTAGCTCTTCAAAAAGTTTATGACTTTATCTGGGAGGAATTCTGTGATTGGTATATTGAGATGGTGAAGCCACGTCTTTGGAATGAAGAAGACGAAACAAAAGCAGCTGCCATCTGGACACTGAAGACAGTTTTAATCCAGTCTTTGAAATTGCTGCATCCTTATATGCCATTTATAACAGAAGAAATCTTTTGTAATCTGCAGGAAGAAGTGGAATCCATTATGGTTTCCAAATGGCCGGAATATAACGAAACATGGAATTTCGCGAAAGAAGAGAAAGCTGTAGAAATGATAAAAGAGGCAGTACGCGGAATTCGAACTGTGCGTACATCTATGAATGTTCCGCCGAGTAAAAAGGCAAAAGTATTTGTGGTAGCGGATAAAGAAGAAGTACGAAATGTTTTTGCAGAAAGTAAGAGCTTCTTTGCTATGTTGGGATATGCCAGCGAAGTAACGATTCAGGAAGATAAAAATGGCATTGGCGATGATGCGGTATCAGCAGTAACAGCAGATGCTGTAATCTATATGCCATTTGCTGAACTGGTTGATATTGAAAAAGAGCGGGAACGTTTGAAAAAAGAAGAAGAACGTTTGACGAAGGAATTAGCCCGTGTTAACGGAATGCTGAACAATGAACGTTTCATGAGTAAAGCACCTGAGGCTAAGGTTTTGGAAGAACGGGAAAAGCTTCAAAAATATACAGCAATGATGGAGCAGGTAAAAGAACGGTTGGAAGCCTTAAAATAATAATGCATCATTTGAAAAAACAGTAATAAAAAAGAAGGAAATACCGATAATTTCACGGATTTCCTTCTTTTTTTATGCACAGGCAACGAGCCATGTGCAGATGCTTGGATACGCATACGGCAACTGCTCGCGAACGTGAGAAACTCGCGAAGCGTTTCTCAGCGTTCTCTGTAAATGATAAGATGGTGTCGATTGTATATAACAATATAAAAATATAAGCTTTTTAGGAATGAAGCAATTTTTTTAATGTCAAATCTGCGTTAAGAAAATCTTCCAATGCAGATAATGCTTCTTTATTTTCAGCAGGAGTTCCCTGGTATACAGCACGGATAAGGATATTTTTAGGTGTATGCTCCATGTCAATAAATTCCAAAAGTTGTGTACGATACCCACAGGCTTCCAAATGTTCGGCACGAAGAGCATCGGTAAAAAGGGCAGACATACGTTCCTTTATAATTCCGTATTTAAGAGCTGGCTTTAAAATATCGTTTTGTATTTTCTGGTTTAATTCATGTTGGCAACAGGGAACGGAAAGAATTACCTTCGCGTTCCAATTTACGGCTTTGGCTAACGCGTAATCAGTGGCGGTATCACAGGCATGGAGGGTAACAACCATATCCACTTGATCGACACCAGTATAGTCGGCAATATCACCTTGCAGGAAATGCAGGGTATCATAACCATATGATTGTGCCAGTGAATTGCAATGGTTTATGACATCTTCTTTTAAATCAAGACCTATGATACGTATGGAGTATCCTTTTAATTGCTTTAAATAGTAG
The DNA here is from genome assembly GCA_026169045.1 of Lachnospiraceae bacterium. Lineage (GTDB taxonomy): Bacteria > Bacillota > Clostridia > Lachnospirales > Lachnospiraceae > Fimimorpha. The sequence continues at coordinate 57,605 of JAPFDH010000108.1, forward strand.
TAGAGTGCAAATGTGAGATATGATTTTCCGCATCCGAAGTCTAAAATAGTTAATTCCTTATTTTTATCAAGCCTTGGAAGGACATCTTCCACAAATTCCAGGAAACGATTGATTTGACGGTATTTATCATAGCGGGAGCGGATGACAGAACCATTGGGTGTCATGACACCTAGATCCACAAGAAATGGTACGGGACATCCTTCTTCCAACAAATATTTTTTTGAACGGTTATGATTTAATGAAACAGAAGGTGTTTTACCGGAACGTTTTTTGGATTTGATCGTTACCTTCCCCTTTTTACTGATGAGAATGGTGATGTCCTCTGTTAAAGTTGAAATTTGCGCCTGACGGAATTGGGTGGTCAGAACACGGCAGAGGTAAGAGATGGCCTCTTCTTTGTCAAGATTTTGATGGAAGACCTGTTTCCCTTTCCATTCCTCTGTTTGAAATTGGAGATTATGTTTTATCATGACAGGACGTATTTTGCATTTAAATATATCATCTTGTCTTCGGGGATTGCTGAAAACAGCTTCAATAAGATCAGGAGAAATCGTATGGGTAAGGGTTTGTTGTATTGATTGTTCTATTTGAATATCCATGAAATAGTTCCTTTCTGAATGGAATACCGGATAAACCAGTTTACTAAATATTAAGTATATCATAGAGCAGGATACAATGCTACAGATTTTGGAAATTGTTGACGATGAAGAGGAAAATTTGATGTTAAAAGAATGATAAGAGCGACTACTTTTTTTATTTGATCTATGATAAAATATAGGAAAATTTAGGAATGAGATTTGCTGGGAGGAGTAAAGCGAAATGGAAAACAGTCAAACGAATTTTGTCAAAATTATAAAGGAAATTTGTCTTGAATATCATATTTCACTTCAGTCATTTGGCGGAGACTGGGGGTTCCTTTTGGAGAGAGAGGGACGGAGAACATATATTTTAGGATATCAGTTTGGATTAAATAGTGCGGTTTCAAAAGATATTTGTACGGATAAAAGTATTGCCAGCGAGATCATGTCACAACAGGGGATTGCCTGTGTAGAGCATATTTGTTTTATGGCGCCTCATATGTTTCAATTCGTAGGTGGAAATGGAAATTGGAAAAATCTGATAGATATGCTGGAAAAATATGGAGAAATTGTCTGTAAAGATAATGCAGGGACAGGAGGAAATCAGGTTTTTCTTGTCAGAAATCAAAAAGAATTGGAACAGGCGGCTGATTTAATATTTCGTAGGGCAGATGCCATGGCTGTTTCACCTTATTACCCGATCCATGATGAGTACCGTGTTATATTGCTGGATGAGGATGTACAACTTGTTTTTAAAAAAATAAGAAAACATTTGACTGGGGATGGATCAAGTACAATTAGAAGTTTGTATGCAGAGTATCTTTTGAACGGAGGAAGTGATCAGGCAATGATTCCGGCAAAAGATATGGAACGGATTCTGAAAAACGGGGAAGAGTACTTTTTAAACTGGAAACATAATCTTGGACAGGGGGCAGATGCACAGATATTGAATGAAAGTGAAACGGAGGAAATTTGTATCCTGGCAAAACGGGCAGCAAAATGTCTGAACATTCGTTTTGCATCTGTGGACGTTGTTATGACAAAAGAAGGCTTGAAAGTAATGGAAGTCAATGCCGGTGTGATGATGGAAAATCTGGCAGGAATGAATTCAGAATATTATCAGATAGCCAAGTCGATTTATAAAAAAGCAATTTTCAAAATGTTGTAAGAAAATAAAACTTGATTTTTCGTGGATTTCTGGTTATTATTATAGATACGTTCTATCAATGAAAGATTGTATTATAAAACGTATAGGAACGAAAATGGTTTTGTAAAACGGTGATAGGAAGTATTTTCCTATCTAATAACGGCGTTTTCAGTGTTATTCTGATAAACGCAGATGGAAAGGCATGATTAGTATATGATTAATTTTGATGAGGAACTGGCGAAGTTTAAACCGAGCCTGGAAGTAGATCAGACGGAAAATGCGATTTTAAGCGATAAAATGACTGATATTACAGACATAATGGCAGAGTTATTAAAAGAAGTAAAAGAACAGCAGTAGTAACACGGAGGAAGCCATGAGATGTTATCGTTGTAACAGTAAATTATCCGAGAATCGGGATATCTGTACAAAATGTGGAGCGGATATCCGTTTTTACAAAAAGATCATTTATACATCGAACCAATATTATAATATTGGTCTGATGAAAGCAAGGGCAAGGGATTTGACGGGGGCGGCAGAAAGTCTGAGAACCTGTCTGCAGCTGAATAAAAAGAACGTCAATGCAAGAAACCTTTTGGGACTTGTATACTATGAGATGGGAGAAGCTGCCCAGGCACTGAAAGAGTGGGTGATCAGCAAAAATTATAAATATAGAAATAATATTGCCGATCATTATATTCAGGATTTACGGGATAATCGTCAGGCATTGGATGGCATGTCCCATAGCATTCATAAATTCAATCAGGCATTGGAATATGCTCAGACGGGTGCAATTGATTTGGCTGTCATTCAGCTGAAGAAAGTCATATCGGTTAATCCGAATTTGTTAAAAGCATATCAGCTATTGGCGCTTTTGTATATTCATCAGCAGAAATATGATCAGGCCAGAATTGTATTGAGAAAATGTCTGGAAATAGACAGGGGAAATATCTGTGCAATCAGTTATCTGAAAGAATTAAGAAAGATGCGTCCTTCTTCTAAAAAAAGAAATCGGGAAGTGGTTGGTGAAACTGATCGCGAAGAGGTAATTATCCCGGTCAGAATGCGAGACTATGGAAGTTATCTTGCATCAGCCATTTATATTTTACTGGGAGCTGTGATTGCTTTAGGTATCCTGTATTATGTAGTGATTCCGGGAAAAGAGAAGGAAATTGCTGCCAATAACAAAGTCGATATGTCTTCTTATCAGGAAAAGTATGATGAGTTAAATGCAACGATTCGTACATTGGAAGATCAGATTACCCAGCTTGAAAATGAAAAAGCAGATGTGGAAAGCAATTTGAATTCATCCAATGAAGAGTCCAATAACATTCAGGCAGCATATGACAAGATGCTGGAATTGGCAAATGTTTATATTGCAGGAGATTTGGTTCAAACAGTGACTCTGTATCAGCAGATTGATGGCAGTGCAGTAGATACCAGCAGCTATCAGCAAGTGTATAATACTGTAAAAGCGCAGTATGAAGGAAATGAGATCTATGACAAACTGATTGAGCAGGGGGACAATACATTAAAAACCGGAAATTATGCACAGGCAAAAACTTATTATGAAGCTGCCATGACAGTAAAGCCGGATCAGGACGAGCCTGTTTATCAGGCGGCATGGTGTGCGCAGAATGCCGGAGAAATTGATCGGGCCAAGGAATTGTATCAGAAGATCATTACGGAATTCCCAAGATCGTCTAAGTATAATGATGCCGCATCTCATTTAAGAGATCTGGGCGGTGCGTAAAAAAGTATAGAGTAAGATAGAGAACACACTACAAAAGAGAAAACTTTTGTGGTGTGTTTTTTATGTTACGCGAAAAATGTAGAAAAAGGAAATAGGAGGCTATTATGGAGCAATCAGAAAAAAATTCAGACCAAGTAATGTATCGTACCGCTGGAACAAGTTTGATTATTATTCTTCCCGTGGAGGTAGACGATCATAATTGTAAGGGAATAGCAGAAACCACAGAGGAATATATCAGAAACAGAGTGGTAAAAAGAATGATATTTGATTTTAGCAAAACCGGGTTTATGGATAGTGCTGGAATCGGTGTTCTTCTAGGCAGATATAAGCGAATGAAAGAATTGGGAGGTGAGGTCGCAGTAACCGGTGAGGATCAGCGAATTGAACGTATTTTAAAAATATCTGGAATCTATCAGATTATCGGAAAAGTGTGAAGGATGAATGGGGCATGAACGTTTAAACGGTGGAAAAAGAATGGAGGATAAGAAAATGGTGAAAGAGAAAAAAGAGGATAAGGAAACGAGAAAGCAAAAAGAAAAAATGCTTTTACAATTTGAAAGTTACTCCTGGAATGAAAGTTTTGCAAGAGTGACAGTGGCAGCATATTTGGCGCGGTTAGATCCTACAGTGGAAGAGATGGAAGATGTTAAAACGGCTGTATCAGAAGCCGTCACAAATGCAGTTGTACATGGATATGAAGATTGTGTTGGAAAAATTACTGTAGAAGCGGAAATTGATGAAATGCTTTTTACAGTAAAAATTCACGATGATGGATGCGGAATCGTGGATATAAAAAAAGCAATGGAACCACTTTATACAGGTAAACCACAGTCGGAAAGAAGTGGAATGGGTTTTTCTTTTATGGAAGCTTTTATGGATGAGGTAAAAGTAGAATCTATGCCTGGAAAGGGAACGACTGTTATTATGAAAAAGAAAATAAGGAGGAGTCTCAATGGATCAAACGACCCGGTTAATCGAGGAGGCACACAACGGGGATAAAACAGCTAGAGATCGGCTTGTAGAAGAAAATTTGGGACTAATATGGAGTATTGTCAGGAGATTTAGCGGAAGAGGACAAGAAATGGAAGATTTGTTTCAAATCGGAAGTATTGGTCTGATGAAAGCAATTGACAAATTTGATTTTAGCTTTGGAGTAAAATTTTCTACGTACGCTGTACCGATGATAACCGGAGAAATTAAACGTTTTCTCAGAGATGACGGAATGATAAAAGTCAGTCGTTCCTTAAAAGAAATGGCAATGAAAGCCAGAACACTTCAGGAAAATTATCATACGACAAAAGGCAGGGATCCGACGCTGGAAGAGTTGGCGGAGGAAATCGGAGTGAGCTGTGAAGAATTGGCAGTGGCTTTGGATTCCGTGTCGGAAGTGGAAAGTCTGCAAAAAACTATCTACCAGGGAGATGGAAGTGCAATTTCATTAATGGATAAACTGGAGCAGGAAGAAAAGGAAGATGAAAACATTATTAATCGTCTGGTTTTAAATGATCTTTTTAATGGTTTGACAAAAGAAGAAAAGACAATTATTACGTTACGTTATTTTTATGATAAAACACAGACAGAAATAGCAAAACAGCTGGGAATATCTCAGGTTCAGGTATCCAGACTGGAAAAAAGAATTTTAAAACAGATGAGGGAAAAAATGGTATAGAAGCAGAGAGTTTCCAGCATAAACAAGGATCAGATGATTACAATAAAGAATGTCATCTGAGAAAAAAGGATTGTCAAAGATGGCAATCCTTTTTTTCTTACATGTTGAGACATGGGATCAGGAAGGGAGAGAATAAGGGTGCCAGAAACTCTTTACGTTAAAGCGCAGCAATGCTGTCAAGTGACAGAAGATAATATTTTGCTTGGAAATGTTCTTAAGATGTGGTGTAAAAACAAAGATATTTTAACCAAATGTATGGCGATCAAATTGGTTCACGTAAAAGATAAAAGTAAGGAAAATCGTTTTGTTTTTTCTATACTCGATATTGTACAGCTAATTCAAAAAAATTATCCCAATGTAGATGTTGAAAATATGGGAAATGAAGATTTTATTGTTCAATATAAAAAATCATCAGCTAACGTATTATGGTGGGAATGGACAAAAGCAATATTTGTTTTTATTGTGGTATTTGTCGGATCAGCTTTTGCTATCATGACGTTTAATGAGGATGTCAATGTGTCAGAAGTATTTGAAAATGTGTATTATCTGGTAACAGGAAGCTTACCAGAAGGATTTAATATTTTGCAGGCGGGATATTGTGTTGGTCTGGCAGTTGGAATATTAGTGTTTTATAACCATTTTTGTAAGAAAAAAGTGACATCGGACCCCACTCCTTTGGATGTAGAGTTACGTTCTTATGAAACTGATATCTACACAACAGTTATCGATAATTATTATCGGGATGAAGATAAAAAAGAAAGAGGATCTAAATAGGAGAATGAGAGGAATACATGAATTTTGTAAGACAGGTTATATTGGGGATGATGGGATTATCAGCTGGCATAACAACAGCAGCCGGAGTATATGCATTAATTACAGTGGTCGGCATGATTCCCCGTCTGGCTGGGAAAAGTCGTACGGGGAAATATATTCATTTTTATGAACTGGCGGTGATATTTGGAGGAATATGTGGCTGTGTAATCCAATTATATCAGATTCCGATTTGGGGAGGAAAAATGCTCCTGGGAATATTGGGAATATTTTATGGTATTTTTATAGGAAGTTTAATCATGTCATTAACAGAAATATTGGATGTTTTTCCCATTATGACACGACGAATTCGATTAATAAAGGGATTGCCGTATATTGTTTTGGCATTGGCAATGGGAAAGTCTATTGGGGCATTTTTATTTTTTTGGAAAGGATGGTAGAAATGAAAGCAACACAGGAAGAAAAAATGGAATATGAGCAGTATATCAAACAGGTGACTCCAACCCATAGTACTGTTAAAAATGCATACAGAGCATTTATAACCGGAGGTGGAATTTGTTTGTTAGGTGAATTTTTAAATCAGGTTTTTCAGAAAAACGGGTTGCAAAAAGAACAGGCAGCTGCTTGGACTCTTATTATACTTATCGGAGCAGCTGTTATACTTACTGGATTTAATTTATTTTCAAAATTGGCAAAATTTGGAGGAGCAGGAGTATTGGTTCCCATTACCGGATTTGCCAATTCTGTAGTGGCCCCTGCCATTGAATATAAGAAAGAGGGACAGGTATTTGGAATAGGTGTAAAGATTTTTACAATTTCAGGCCCCGTTATCCTTTATGGTATCGTTGCTTCATGGCTGCTCGGAGTTGGGTATTATATTTTGATTTTAACAGGAATGATTTCAGGAGGTGCATCATGAAACAGGGAAAATACAGTCAAAGGTTTGAACATAATGTTTTTATTACAGAAGCAGCATCTGTGGCTGGAAAAAAGGAAGGAGAAGGGCCACTGGGAAAACTCTTCGATTATGTAGAAGAAGATTCTAAATTTGGGGAGGATAACTGGGAGGCAGCGGAAAGCCAGATGCAAAAACAGGCAGCAGAAATGGCGATACAAAAAGCAGGAATTTCCAGAGGACAAATTCAGTATCTTTTAGGGGGTGATTTATTGGGGCAAACGATTGCCACTTCCTTTGGGGTAATGGATCTTGATTTGCCGGTATTTGGACTATATGGAGCCTGCTCCACCATGGGAGAATCTTTGGCGTTGGGAAGTATGTTAATGAACGGAGGCGCAGGAGAGTATTTTCTTTGTGTGACATCCAGTCATTTTGCAACGGCAGAAAAACAGTTTCGTTTTCCTTTGGAATACGGAAATCAGCGTCCGAAATCATCGACCTGGACCGTGACAGGAGCAGCAGCTGTTTTATTGGGAAAGGAACATGGACGGGTGAAAGTCCGCGGAGTAACACCTGGAAAAATAGTTGATTTTGGAGTAAGAGATTCCATGAATATGGGGGCGGCAATGGCACCGGCTAATGGAATAATAGGACTATGTTCCGGATAGAAAGTTTCATAGAGGGAGTTTTACATATGTTCCGACTGTGGTATAATAAAACTAAATATAAACATATCTGAGAAAGAAGTGAATGGGGAACGCTTTATATATATGATTGGGGGGATATGTATGGGGGAAAAACCAAAAAGGAATGTAGTAGAAGATACAAAAAAATTACAGCGGGAAAATGAAGAGTTAAAAGAACGGTTATATCAAGAAGAGCAACAAAAAGAGAAAGAAAGACGTGGATTGTTTCTGACCATAATAACAATTTTAGGGATTTGTTTTGCGTTTAACTTTATTGTACCATATATATTGGGACTGCACCAATCCGGATATTTTTTTGTAAAAAGGGTTATAGAACGCAAAAACATAAAGAAAGCCTTAGGGACAACAGCAGAGGAGCATATCCTTTTGGATGCGGATGTGTGGGAAAAGGAATATATCGGGCAGCTGGAAGAAATGGGATTTTCTATTGTTGAACGGACGACAGAACGAAATAATATGGTAATGGACAGAGGAATATACGGCGAACGGTACGATGAGGAAATTAGTCGTTATGATTTAGCAGATGGAAAAGGAAGAATTTGTGTCACAAAAGATGTCAAAGGAAATGATTTGATTGCTGTGGACTTTTTTGAAACGGGAGAACATAGCAGGAAACTTATTTTTTTAGCATTAAGAGAAATTGCGGATCAACAGGGATATTCCATTACAGAGGAAGAGATGGAAAAATGGATGGACGGAATTATACCAGGGCAGGTTACAGTAAAGAATTATAGAAATTTTCAAATAATGTTTTCCCGATTGGAGGGATATCCCCGCGGAGAATTGTATACAATAAAAGGTGAAAAAGATACCAGTGTTATGTTGCCGATACAAAAGTAAACAAATAGTAAAAGCTGAGGAGCTATACATATCCTCAGCTTTTTATCTACGCGAAGACAACGAGCCGTGTGCGGATGCTTGTATACGCATACGGCGACTGTCCGAGAACGTGAGAAACTCGCAAAGTGTGTTTTTCATCGTTATGTGTTTTTAACATATTTGATAATTATTCAAATAAATAGGTATGGACAGCGTTTGTTGTTTCAAAACCAAATGTTTGATACAATTGGAATGCTGCAGTATTTTCATCGGATACCTGAACGCAGAGAAAAGAATAATCATCACTTAACTGCCGGGAAAGCATGAGAAGGGTGTCAAATGCGATATGCTGCCGCTGGAAAGGGGGAAGCACACCAAAACCAGCTAAATATACCAGATCTTCCTGGTATACACAAAAACCGACGCCCACATTGCTGCCATCTTTTTGTATGACAAAAGACTCCATGTCTGCCATATTGTCCTCAGTAACAAATTCTTCCACAAAGGATTGGGAAAATTCTTCGGGATAATCGGAAAAGCAGGCATGATGAAGTGAAGTCAACAATTCAGTATCCCGGCAGGGAAACAGAGAAATGGAAGACGGCATCATTTCAGATCCGGTTATGCGATACTGCAGGAGGTATTCTGTTTCGGTTCGAATACATTCTAATTTTTGAAGAACCGCAAGGGCATCCTTGCAATTGTCGTCTACAGTAAATAAAAAAGCCGGTCCAATATTTTCCTCATAAGCCTGATCAAAGAGAAGATCAAAATAACCTTTGCGGCGATGATCGGGATGGGTAAAAGCATATACCAGACATTCTTCTTCATAACAGGTGAGAGAGAGAAAACTGATCAACTGTTGCTGTTCATCTGTGAGGAGATAAAAAATCTGGTTTTCATCGGTCTCTTCCGGATAGAGTTGGACAGAAATAGATTCCTGAAGTTGGCAAATCTCTGCCAGTTCCAGCATGGCCAGTTTTTGTTTCTCTGTCAATTTTATATGTTTTGTAATATTCATTGCATTCCTCCGCATTTTATTGTCTTAATATAGGAAAACAGAAATAGGGATAGTGTCATCCGATATAGTCATGTTTATCTGTATGATAGAATAGCACGGAGAAAAAGAAAATACAATATGTTTTAAATGAGAGGATAGGCAGAATACAAAACGGGCATCATTGGATCTGAAAATCCAATGATGCCCGTTTTAAAATTAAATTGGCTGAGATGGAACATGTTTTTTTTCAAGGCTACCAATAAAAAGTCCTCCGATAGCATTACCTAAAGTAACAGCAACAAGGCTGATTATGATTTTAAGTGGATCTGCTCCAAATGCCCAGGTATATGCTGATAAGTAATACATGTTTGCAACAATATGATCAAATCCGCAGAATACAAAAGCTGTAATAAACAGCCATACAAGGAAAATCTGAGGAAAAGAACCGGTTTTATACTTTTTCCCTACCAATACAGCATAGCTGACAAGAACAGCACAGAAAAATCCCATGATGGTTAGACTGATAAAGTTGTCATCGAGTTTTAATTGGCCTACGCTTTGCAAACGCTCTGCAATTTTTCCTTCAAATCGGGAAAAATGAGCAAGTGTGGCAACCAAAAAGGCTCCAATTGCATTTCCGATCCAGGCACAAAGCCAATCCATAAAATTGTATTCTCCTGTAGCAGCTGTCAAAGGACATACTCTGGTAAAAAGCATGTTATTGAAATTGAAAACAAGAAAAATACCTGTTGCAAAAAATAAAGATCCTACCATGGCATTGGGGATCATTAAGTAGGTCATGGCACCAAGAGAGATATAACCGCCGACCATAATGGCACTGAAAAATTTTTCTTTTGTCATTGTTTTTTCTCCTGTATTATAAACGTACATACATGGCCCCAAATAGGTCAATGCAAATGCCGCATAAAATTTTATCATAATTTGGGCGTTTGTCAATCCCAAATGCGAGTGTTTTTGAAAATATCCTGTTGAAGAAAAGAATCATTTTTGAAAGACTTTAAAAAATCATATAAAGATGGTATGATGATTCTATTCATATATATAACAGATTACATATTTGGGAAATGGAGAGTATAAAATATGAAACGTTCGGAAATTAATATTCGAGATCCTTATATTCTGGTATACGGAGGAAAATACTATCTATATGGAACGAGAGGAGCTACCTGTTGGGGAGAAGCCGATGGTTTTGACTGTTATGTAGGAACAAATCTGGAGGAATGGGAAGGTCCTTTTGAAATTTTTCATAATGATGGAAGTTTTTGGGCTGACAGAAATTACTGGGCTCCGGAAGTCCATATGTATGATGGGGCGTTTTACCTGTTTGCATCGTTTAAAAAAGAAGGGGTATGCAGAGGAACACAGATATTGAAGTCTTCTTCTCCATTGGGACCATTTGTTCCTCACAGTGACGGACCGGTTACACCAAGAGAATGGGAATGTCTTGATGGTACCCTTTATGTATCCCCAAATGGTACACCGTATATGGTGTTTTGCCATGAATGGGTACAGATCAAGGATGGTACGATCTGCTGTGTTGAATTATCGAAAGATTTGAAAAAAGCAGTGGGTGAACCTAAAGTATTGTTTTCTGCCAGCCAGGCACCTTGGGTACGCCCGGCAAAAGATGGGGATTGTTTTGTAACCGATGGTCCGTATTTGCATAGAACAGAAGATGGTACACTGTTGATGATTTGGTCCAGTTTTGGAAAAGATGGATATATAGAGGCAATTGCCCGTTCAGATAATGGTGATATTCTTGGAAATTGGCATCAGGATGAAACATTGTTATTTGAAAAAGATGGTGGACACGGGATGATTTTCCGTGGATTGGATGGAAAATTATATTTAACATTGCATTCACCCAATCGTTCTCTGGAAGAAAGACCGGTATTTTATGAATTGAAAGAAAAAAATGAAAACATCTTAATGGATTTGCGATGATTTTGTGTATTTGGGAAAAAACATGGAAAAAATCAGTTTTGATTTGCAAATGAATGGAAAAGAAGGTATAATGTAAGAAGAGTTACGGTTTGCCTCTTTTGGGACAGGCAGATGTCTCTCAAGATAATGAAATAGGAGGTACTAAGAATTATGGCAAGAAAAATGAAAACCATGGATGGCAATACAGCTGCGGCTCATGTGTCCTACGCCTATACCGATGTGGCTGCTATTTATCCGATTACGCCGTCTTCTGTTATGGCAGAACTGGCAGATAAGTGGGCGACAGCAGGTCAGAAGAACATCTTTGGTGAAACAGTAAAAGTAGTAGAAATGCAGTCGGAAGCTGGTGCTGCTGGTACTGTACACGGTTCTTTGTCTGCTGGTGCGTTGACAACCACGTTTACTGCATCTCAGGGACTTCTGTTGATGATTCCAAATTTATATAAGATTGCTGGTGAATTGCTTCCGGGTGTGTTTAATGTTTCGGCACGTGCGTTGGCAAGCCATGCATTGTCCATTTTTGGTGATCACTCAGATGTATATGCCTGCCGTCAGACTGGAGCAGCAATGCTTTGTAGCGGTTCTGTGCAGGAGGTTATGGATTTAACACCAGTGGCTCATTGTACAGCAATCAAGGGAAGAGTTCCTTTTATCAATTTCTTTGATGGATTCCGTACATCTCATGAGATTCAAAAGATTGAGGTTTGGGATTACGAAGACTTAAAGGATTTGGTGGATATGGATGCGATTGATGAGTTTCGCGCATCTGCCCTGAATCCAAATCATCCATGCCAGAGAGGTTCAGCACAGAATCCGGATATCTTTTTCCAGGCAAGAGAAGCATGTAATCCATATTATGATGCGATTCCGGAAATCGTAGAAGGATACATGAATAAAATAAATGAAAAGATCGGAACAAATTATAAATTATTTAATTATTATGGTGCACCGGATGCAGAACATGTAATCGTTGCAATGGGATCTGTATGTCAGACGATTGAAGAAACGATCGATTACCTCATGGAAAGAGGCGAAAAGGTTGGTGTTGTAGAAGTTCATCTGTACAGACCGTTCAGCGCTAAGCATCTGTTGGATGTGATTCCGGATTCAGTTAAGAAGTTATCTGTTATTGACAGAACAAAAGAACCAGGTTCCATTGGAGAACCGTTATACTTGGATGTTCTGGCAGCTTTAAAGGGAAGCAAGTTTGAAAATGTAACAGTATTCTCCGGCCGTTATGGATTGGGTTCCAAGAATACTGATCCATCTGATATTGCTGCTATCTATCACAATGATAAGAAAGAGCGTTTTACTGTAGGTATTGTAGATGATGTGACCAATCTGTCTTTGGATGTAACAGAAAAGGTAGATTCAGCACCGAAGTCTGCAATTCGCTGCAAGTTCTGGGGATTGGGCGCTGATGGTACAGTAGGAGCAAATAAGAACTCTATTAAAATTATTGGTGATCACACCGATATGTACGCACAGGCATATTTTGATTATGACTCTAAGAAGTCCGGCGGTGTTACCATTTCTCATCTGAGATTTGGAAAAGAGCCAATCAAATCCACCTATTTAATTTCTATGGCTGATTTTGTAGCTTGCCATAATCCATCTTATGTGGACAAATATAATATGGTGCAGGATTTGAGAGATGGAGGTACATTCCTTCTGAATTGTGGCTGGAGCGATGAGGAACTGGATACACATCTTCCAGGTCAGGTAAAGAAGTTTATCGCAGATCACAACATTAAATTATACACTATAGATGGTATTACCATTGGTAAAGAAATTGGATTAGGAAAACGTATCAATACCGTGCTTCAGGCTGCTTTCTTTAAATTGGCAGATGTTATTCCGGTAGAGGATGCTGTGAAGTACATGAAAGATGCTGCCACAAAGACATATGGCCGAAAAGGTGAAAACATCGTTAAGATGAATCATGATGCGATTGATCGTGGTATTACAGACGTTGTTGAACGTACAATTCCAGATAGCTGGAAAGATGCTGTCGAAGAGGAACTGGGAAAGACAGTAACAGAGGGAAGAAAAGAAGCAGTTGATTTTGTAAATAACATTCAGAGAGCAATTAATGGTCAGGAAGGAAATAAACTTCCGGTATCCGCTTTCCAGAAATATGTGGATGGTACTACTCCATCCGGAACATCTGCTTATGAAAAGCGTGGTATAGCAGTTGATATTCCGGTATGGAATCCGGATAATTGTATTCAGTGTAATTTCTGTTCTTATGTCTGCCCGCATGCAGTTATTCGTCCGGCAGTTATGACAGAAGAAGAAGCAGCAAATGCACCGGAAGGAATGGCAAAAATTCCTATGACCGGAATGCCGGGATACTACTTCAGCATGACTGTTTCCACAGCAGATTGTACAGGATGTAGTTCTTGTGCCAATGTATGTCCTGGAAAGAAAGGCAACAAGGCACTTGTTATGGGCAATTATGAGGAGAATGCAGATAAGATTGCATACTTTGATTATGGTCAATCCCTTGGTGTTAAGCCTGAAGTACTGGCAAAATTCAAAGAAACCACTGTAAAAGGAAGCCAGTTTAAGAAACCATTGTTGGAGTTCTCCGGAGCATGTGCCGGATGTGGTGAAACACCATATGCGAAATTAGTAACACAATTGTTTGGTGACAGAATGTATATTGCCAATGCAACCGGATGTTCTTCTATCTGGGGTAATTCTTCTCCTTCCACACCATATACAGTAAATGCGAAGGGACAGGGCCCGGCATGGTCGAATTCTTTATTTGAGGATAATGCTGAATTTGGTTATGGTATGTTCTTGGCACAGGATGCGTTGAGAAACAGTCTGAAGAATAAAGTTGCTGGTATTCAGGAGAATACGGATAATGAAGAATTAAAGGCAGTATGTCAGGAATATATTGATACCTTTAATGACGGTTCCAAGAATACAGAAGCTACTGACAAACTGGTTGCAAAATTGGAAGAACTGAATCCGGATTGTGATGTATGCAAAAATGTTGTAAAGAACCGAGACTTCTTAAATAAAAAATCCCAGTGGATTTTCGGTGGTGACGGATGGGCATATGACATCGGATTCGGTGGCGTAGATCATGTTCTTGCCAGTGGAAAGGATGTTAATATTCTCGTATTTGATACAGAAGTATATTCCAATACAGGCGGACAGTCCTCTAAATCAACTCCGGTAGGTGCTGTAGCACAGTTTGCCGCAGGCGGAAAAGATGTGAAAAAGAAAGATTTGGCAGCGATTGCCATGAGTTATGGATATATTTATGTAGCACAGGTTGCTATGGGTGCTGATTATAATCAGTGCATTAAGGCAATTACGGAAGCAGAAAATTATCCAGGTCCATCCATTGTGATCGCATATGCACCATGTATTAATCATGGTATCAAAGCTGGTATGGGTAAGGCTCAGCAGGAAGAAAAGGATGCTGTGGCAGCAGGTTACTGGCATCTGTTCCGTTTCGATCCACGTAAGAAGGATGAAGGAAAGAATCCATTTATGCTGGATTCCAAGCAGCCAACTGCTGATTATCAGGAATTCCTGAAGAAGGAAGTTCGTTATACGTCTTTGATGCTTCAGAATCCAGAAAGAGCAGAAGCACTCTTTAAGAAAGCAGAAAAAGAAGCGGTAGAAAAATATCAGCACTTAAAAGAACTGGTAGAAGAATAAAAATATAAAAAAGATCAGAGTCCTTGATCATTCAAGGGCTCTGATTTTTTATAAGCGTGGATAATCCATTGGCATTAGGATGGGAGGTTTTAAATAACCGGAATGGAATAAAAAAGGAAAAGGAGTGCCATACTATATTAGAAGAAAAAGAGATATTTGGATATGAAGGAGTATCTGTATGGCAAAAATTGATAGAGATCTCTCAAAAGTAATTCAATATATGGATCAGGAATTGCATGTAAAAGAAAATTTTGACATTGTATGCCGTGTCATAAAAATAAACGAATACCACTGTGCTGTATATTGTATCAGTGGATTTACGAATAATACTATTTTGGAAAAACTGCTGGAAACAATCATGGTACAGGTAGGAAAAATTCGCCCCAGTAATATGGAAATGTTTCTAAAAGAAATTGTTCCATATGCGTCAGCAGAACTTTTGGACGATTATGAGACAGCCATACTGCAGTTGTTGAGCGGGCAAAGCATACTATTTGTAAATGGGTTTGAACAGGGAATTGTAATGGATTGCCGTTCTTATCCGGCCAGGTCAGTATCAGAACCGGAAAAAGATAAAACATTACGGGGATCTCGGGATGGATTTGTAGAAACTTTGATTTTTAATGCTGCACTGATTCGAAGAAGAATCAGGGATCCGAAACTGACAATAGAAACGATGCAGACAGGAAGAAGATCGATGACAGATATTGCACTTTGTTATATAAAAGATCGGATTGACGGAAAAATGCTGGATACCATTAGAAAGAAAATTCAGCATTTAGATGTTGATGCATTGTCTATGAATATGCAAAGTCTTGCTGAATGTCTTTATCCGTATAAATGGTATAATCCATTTCCAAAATTCAAA
This sequence comes from Lachnospiraceae bacterium, assembly GCA_026169045.1. Lineage (GTDB taxonomy): Bacteria > Bacillota > Clostridia > Lachnospirales > Lachnospiraceae > Fimimorpha. The sequence continues at coordinate 73,458 of JAPFDH010000108.1, forward strand.
TTTACAGAACGGCCTGATACAGCGGCAGCCAGTATTCTGGAAGGAAATTTAGTGCTTTTGGTGGATAATTCTCCGTCAGCAATGGTTTTACCATCCTCTGTTTTTGACATAATAGAAGAAGCAGATGATTATTATTTTCCACCGATTACAGGAACTTACTTACGATTTAGTCGATTGTTAATTTCTATGTTTACATTATGGATTACTCCGGTATGGCTCTTACTCATTCAGAATCCACAGTGGATACCACCTTGGTTGGAATTTATTAAAGTGAAAGAAGTGATACATGTTCCTCTGATTTTGCAGTTGCTTCTGCTGGAACTTGCAATCGATGGATTGCGTCTTGCAGCAGTTAATACACCGACTATGCTTACAACACCTTTGAGTGTGATGGCTGCGTTGGTATTAGGTGAGTTTTCGGTGAAATCCGGATGGTTTAATTCAGAACCACTTTTATATATGGCGTTTGTATCGGTGGCGAATTATACCCAGTCAAGTTTTGAATTTGGATATGCAGTAAAGTTTATGAGAATTATAACATTGATATTAACAGCAGCTTTGAATTTGTGGGGATTCGTAATTGGACAAATTATTACGGTATTGGCAATTTGTACAAATAAAACGATCACTGGGCATAGTTATCTCTATCCGTTATTTCCTTTTTCATGGAAAAGTATCAAAAGACGGTTATTTCGGGTTCGTTTGCGGCATGGGGAAAAATAGAATAAAAATAAAATCATCATCCATCCATTTAAAACATAGAGTACTATAAGTGGAATCATTAAATAAGTTTGAAATGGAGGAAAGGTGAAAATGCAGTTTTTCAGAAGAAAGAAAAGAACTGGGAATGAAGTGGAAGTACATGCAAATGAATACTACTGCGAACAGGAATGTTGCTGCAGACGCGGACCAAGGGGAGAACGTGGACCTCAGGGGGAACGTGGACCTCAGGGAGAACAAGGAGAACAAGGGCTTGCTGCCACAATTCGTATAGGAAAAGTGGAGACAGGAGAACCGGGAACGGATGCGCAGGTAGTTAATAGTGGGACAGCGCAAGATGCAGTATTGGATTTCGTTATTCCTCGAGGAGAACCAGGAGAAAGTGGAGCACCGGTGGAAGTTCTTTCATCCTATTCTGTTCCTCCACAGCCGGGCAGCAGTGGAGATCCGTTGATTTTTGATAAAAATGGGGTCACATATGGTAATGCAATCAGTCATTCAGAAGGAAGCGGAGATTTTACAATAGACCAGCCGGGATTTTATTTAGTAAGTTTCCATGGAACAATAGGACCTGCCAGCAATGCGGAGTTTCCATTGGCAATTACCTTGTTTTTAAAAGAAAATGGGTCAGAAGTGGCTGGAACAGCGGTATCCCATGTGTTCCGTACATCGACAGAGGTAAGTAATGTTTCTTTTTCTCAAATTATTCAAGTGACAGATGTCCCCACAACATTGGAAATGGTTGGAGAAGGAGGAAATTATATCTATTCCAGTAATTCATTGTCGATCAACAAAATAGGCGAACCCAGTGATAATACTGTATGAAATAGAAGAAAAAAGAAGCCCAATAGAAACGGGCTTCTTTTCAAGATCAATATATTTAGAAGTTTACTGGAGTGCCGTAATAGCAACATTTTAATAATTCAGCCATTTCAGCAGGAGTAATGGATCTTGGATTAGAACCAGTACATGCATCTCCTACAGCCAATTCTGCAATAGTATCTACTTTCTGTAAAAATTCTTCTTCATTAATTCCAAAATCTTTTAATGTCTTAGGAATATTTAATTTTACATTGTATTCATCAATTTTCTTGCAAAGTGCATCAACACATTCTGCGTCTGTACCAGTGATTCCGATACTTCTGGCAATATCAGCATATCTTGCTTCAGCAGTTTTTGCATTGTATTTAATAACATATGGAAGATAAATTGCATTGGCACATCCATGTGGAATATGACCGGTTGAGAAAGCAGCGCCTGTCTTATGAGCCATGGAGTGAACGATACCAAGCAGAGCATTGGAGAATGCCATACCAGCAAGACACTGTGCATAATGCATTTGTTCACGGGCATTCATATCACCGTTATAGGAATCAGGCAGGTAATCAAATACCATATGTATTGCTTTCAGTGCCAACGGATCAGTGAAAGGAGTATGCAATGTAGAAACATATGCTTCAATAGCATGTGTCAGAGCATCCATACCGGTATGTGCTGTTAAAGTCTTAGGCATGGTTTCTGCCAAAGATGGATCAACAATGGCAACATCAGGTGTAATATTGAAGTCAGCCAGCGGATATTTGATACCCTTTGCATAATCAGTAATAACGGAAAAGGCTGTAACTTCAGTAGCAGTTCCGGAAGTAGATGGAATTGCAAGGAATTTTGCTTTAGTTCTCAGAGTCGGGAAACTAAATGGTGTGATCAAATCTTCAAATTTTGAATCAGGATATTCATAGAAGACCCACATTGCTTTTGCAGCATCAATCGGTGATCCACCGCCCATGGAGATAATCCAATCCGGCTCGAATTCTCTCATTGCTTTTGCTCCGGCCATAACAGTTTCTACTGATGGATCCGGTTCTACGTTTTCAAATAATTGTGTTTCAATCCCTGCTTCTTTTAAGTAGGCAAGCACTTTATCCACAAAACCAAAACGCTTCATGGAACCACCGCCCAAAACAATAATGGCCTTCTTCCCGGATAATGTCTTTAATACTTCCAGGGAATCTTTTCCGTAATAAATGTCTCTAGGTAACGTAAATCTGTTCATTACTGCCACTCTCCTTTTATAATGTTTTTCGATAATTGATATTATAAGTATAACATTTTGATAAAAGAAAGACAAGCGAATATTGTGAAAATCAGATAAAGATTTTGTTAATTAATATGAAAGATTGGATACAGTGATGGGGATAGGGGAAGGTTAAACAAAAAGAAAATGTGAATATGCTATAAGAATATATGAAAGAAGAGGAATCAGATTAAGAAAGCGGTAATCGATATAGGAAAATAAAAATAAGGATTCCTTTCTCTTGCATATTTGAGGGCAGTATACTATAATTATGCATATGAAAATCAGAGACTCTGAGTGGTATTTCTGAGTATCATAGAGAATGGGGACAGCTGGGGCTGCTGGCCTGGTTGTGTTTCCAATAGCATTATGGAGGATATTATGAGTAAAGTAAGAACAAGATTTGCTCCGAGCCCGACAGGGAGGATGCATGTGGGAAATCTGCGTACTGCATTATATGCGTATCTGATTGCAAAACATGAAGGTGGCGATTTTTTATTAAGAATAGAGGATACTGACCAGGAACGTTATGTGGAAGGTGCAGTGGATATTATTTACCGTACCTTGGAAAAAACTGGGTTAATTCATGATGAAGGTCCGGATAAGGATGGCGGATGTGGACCCTATGTACAAAGCGAACGTCAGGCAAAGGGCATTTATATGGAATATGCTAAAATGCTTGTGGAGAAAGGCGAAGCATATTATTGCTTCTGTGATAAAGAACGTTTGGAATCCTTAAAAACTGAGGTGGTAGAGGGAAAAGAGATCTCTGTATATGACAAGCATTGCTTATCTTTGACGAAAGAGGAAGTGGAAGCAAATCTGGCAGCAGGAAAGCCATTTGTCATTCGTCAGAATAATCCAAGAGAGGGTGTAACCAGTTTTGAAGATGAAATTTATGGTACAATTACTGTAGACAATTCTGAACTGGATGATATGATTTTAATTAAATCGGATGGGTATCCCACATATAATTTTGCCAATGTAGTTGATGATCATTTGATGGGGATTACTCATGTGGTACGTGGAAATGAGTATCTTTCTTCTTCACCGAAATATAATCGTTTGTATGAAGCATTTGGCTGGGAGGTGCCAGTCTATGTGCATTGTCCGCTGATCACAGATGAAGATCATAAAAAGCTGAGTAAGAGAAGTGGACATTCTTCCTTTGAGGATTTGGTAGATCAGGGATTTTTGACAGAAGCCATCGTAAATTTTGTTGCTTTGTTGGGATGGAGTCCGGAAGATAATCAGGAAATTATGTCTCTGGATGATCTGGTTAAAAAGTTTGACTATCATCACATTTCCAAATCTCCGGCGGTATTTGACTATACGAAACTGAAATGGATGAATGGTGAATACATTAAAGCAATGGACATGGATTCTTATATGGAAATTGCTATGCCATATCTTAAGAAATATGTGACGAGAGATTGTAATTTAGAAAAAATTGCAGCATTGGTTAAAACCAGAATTGAGGTATTTCCTGATATAGAAGGTTTGGTGGACTTTTTCAATGATCTTTTAGAGTATGACATATCCATGTATGCACATAAGAAAATGAAGAGCACGCCTGAATCTTCTCTGGAAGTTTTAAAAGAACTGCTGCCTATTTTGGAAGGACAGCAAGATTATAGCAATGATGCATTGTACCAGCTTCTTTTGGATTTTGTAGCATCCAAAGGATGTAAAAATGGATACGTGATGTGGCCGCTTCGTACTGCTGTTTCCGGAAAGCAGATGACTCCGGGAGGGGCAACAGAGATCATGGAAATTCTTGGAAAAGAAGAGTCTTTGAGAAGAATACGAATCGGAATTGAGAAGCTGACAAATGAACTGTCAAAAGCGTAATTGATATATTTTATAAAAAGAAAGAGAAATTATGTCATTTAATCATTCTCAGATGGAAGCGATCCATCATGAAAAAGGGCCAGCCATGATTTTGGCTGGCCCTGGTTCTGGTAAAACAACTGTTATTACCAATCGTACAAAATATTTGATTGAAACATGTCATGTAGATCCTGCGCGAATTTTAGTGATTACCTTCACTAAGGCAGCGGCGCAGGAAATGCAGGAGCGTTTTAGTAAATTAGTTGGAACAGAAGCAAATCGTGTAACATTTGGTACGTTTCATTCGGTTTTCTTTCGGATTTTAAAGTATGCATATCATTATAATGCATCAAATATTGCCAGGGATGAAGAACGAATCTTATTTATGAAAGAAATTACGGAACAAATGGGGTTGGAGACAGAGGACATAAATGAATTTTGTCTTTCTATACTCAGTGAAATCAGTATAATAAAAAATGACCAAATAGATTTAAATCATTATTATGCAAAAAATTGTTCAGAAGAAATCTTTCGTGTTTTATATGAAAAATATGAGGCGCGGATGATGAGGGAAAACAAAATTGATTTCGATGATATGCTTCTGATGACATATGAACTATTTTCAGCCAGAAAAGATATATTGGAATTATGGAGAAAACAATATCAGTATATATTAATTGATGAATTTCAGGATATTAATAAAGTACAGTATGAAGTAGTACGTATGCTGGCAGCACCGGATAATAATCTGTTTATTGTAGGAGATGATGATCAGTCTATTTATCGTTTTCGCGGAGCAAAGCCGGAAATTATGCTGGGATTTGAAAAGGATTATCCGAATCTGAAAAAAATTCTTTTAAATGTTAATTACCGTTCCACTCAGACAATTGTTAAAGCCGCCTCTAATTTAATTTCCCATAATCGTATACGATTTCCTAAAACTATAGAATCAGCACAGGAAAGCGGACAGATGCTGGCTGTCCATTTATGTCAGGATGTTTATGAAGAAGGCGATCTGCTTTTGGATTTAATGGAGCAGTATCGTAAGCAGGGAATTTCCTATGAAAATATGGCTATTTTATTCCGGACGGAAAAAACAGCCAGACCTATGGTGGAACGTTTGATGGAATATAATATGCCCTTTCAAATGCGGGATAATATTCCAAATTTGTTTGAACATTGGATTGCAAAAGATATTATTACGTATCTGGAAATTGCAAAAGGAAATAATTCCAGGGCATTATTTTTAAGAATTATGAATCGTCCCAACCGTTATATACATCGTGAGGCATTGGATTGCCTGGATGTGGATTTGAAGCGGGTAAAACAATATTATGCCGGAAAAGATTGGATGGAGGAGCGAATTGAGCGATTGGAATATGATATTCGTATGCTGGGACTGATGGCACCGTATGCTGCGATTCATTATATTCGCAATGGAATGCAATACGATCAGTATATCAAAGAATATGCACAATATAGGCGGGTAAAACCAGAGGATTTGTATGAATTATTGGATTCCTTACAAGAAAGTGCAAAGCCTTACCGAACTGTGGAAGAATGGTTTTTACATATACAAAAATATACAGAAGAGTTAAAGATGCAGGCTGAAAACCAGCGAAAAAAGCGAGAGGGAATCATGTTAAGTACTATGCACAGTGCAAAAGGTCTGGAATATGACGTAGTAATTATTCTGGATGTCAATGAAGGAGTGACCCCTCACAACCGAGCAGTCCTGGATGTGGATCTGGAAGAAGAACGGCGGTTATTTTATGTCGCTGTTACAAGAGCAAAGAAATATCTTCATCTTTTCCATTTAAAAGAGCGGTATCATAAAACAGTGATGCCCAGTCGCTTTTTGGATGAACTGATGAGCGTAAGAGAATGCTGATAATAGACGGATAAAAAGAAAAGAAGGAACAGGATATACTCCTCTTCCTTCTTTTTTGTGATATTAAATCATTAAAATATTTAAAATTAATAAGGCCAGGTTACACCCTTTGCCGCACAGAGGCTACGCATTCTGGAATTAAATGCATCCATTTGCGCCTGACTCCATCCAGGAGCAACATTGGTCACCGGGGTTCCGTCTAAGAATTCCAGTTTGACTTCTACAGCACGACCGGAATCATCTACAGATACATCCACGTTAACATCGGGAGCGTGACGGATGGTTCCAGTGGAAAAACGATATTCATCCAGGGAATTAATTTCAATGGTTTCTGTTACCTGTCCATCGATTTTTACATCCTTATAAAGCTTAGACTTGATATGGGGATGAACGTTTACAACAGTAGCTTCTTTTTCTGAATAATCGCCAAATCCAAGTTTCATACTACTGTCTTCCACAAAATCAAAAAGTGTTCCGGGATATTCCCAAAGAAGAACTTCTGAACGGTATTCAATGCTTCGGTTTGCCGGACGAGTTTCGGCTCCATAGATATTGATAGTGAGGTTCGCATAGCCATTTGCTCCGACAGGAGAACAATAGGCTTCGATATAAATGGGATATTCGGTATTGTTTACAAAAGTAAAATCATATCCGGCTTTATAGCTTACCATGGCATCCATGGAAGGTGGAAGATAATCCACTGCCATAGAATGGGGATTTCTTTTGGTAACCTGAAGTTCAGACCAGAGAACTGCATTGTATAAAGTGGAACTGGTTTGACAGATACCACCGCCAATATCATCAATTACAGCGCCGTCTAAGTATGTTCCGGCCGGTTTATAGCCATTTTCTTCCGTTACATCACCAAACATTTTTAGTGCTGAAATTTCTTCACCGGGCATAAAGAGATTTCCATTGACTCCTTCAGAACTGCGGTGAATGTTTTCAGAACGATTGGAATCGCTGGCCAGAAAAGCTGTAGTGCTGGAACCCAGTGGGGTATTGGAAAAATGACTGAATAGATCAGATTTGATATTTGGTTCTGTGATAATTGCTTCAGCCGTGTAATTAATGGATTCCGCTGTAAGATCCAAAGCTTGATTTAGTATAGAAGAAGCAGCTGCATCCGCATCATAACGAATACCGGTCTGTTCCGGAGTTATAACAAACTGACCATTTTCCCGGGTAATGCTGGCGTCACGCGCAGAAGCACTGGCGGCTTCCAGAGCAGGAGAAATTACCGATTTAATCTGTTCAATATCTCCGGAAAGTTCTATGGATTTTTCTACAGGTCCCTGTTCCAATTCTTTCATTGATTTATAACGTACAATAAAGTTGCCCCGAGATACGTAGGATGACAGATCATTAACTACGTTGGGATTTGCCCAAACAATACCAAGGCTGGTCAATGATTGATCGAGTGCCTGGTCAGAATAACTGAGATGCATATTTCGTTCCAAAAGACGGTCTGCTTCAATGCTGACTGCTGTATTGGCTTCTTCCAGAGTCATTCCCTCCAGGGAAATACCATTGACAGAAACATTTGCTGGAAATGTTCCGGATTTATTGGGAAGGGATGTTGTAGATTGAACTGAGGCGGGAGCGGAAGAAGGCTCTTCGGCTAGGACTGCCATGGCAGAACCAAATGTAAGCAATAAAATAGAGCCAAGTGCCACTGTAATTCGTTTCATTTGTCTCATAAATGTATCTCCTCCATGTTGTTTTATCCTAATAAGAACAATAACAGTACTTTTTTACCACAAGATATAAAATTTACAACTAATATCTCGTGGGAAAAGAAAGATATAAGATGAGAAGAGAAAAATAAAAAGATGTCTTTCCTATCCGCTTTTGGGATAGAAAGACATCTTTTTATGTGTAATTTTTAGTAAATCATCAGCCTGTCACAGGGGAACCGTCAAGAAATTTTACGGTTACGACAACACTTCGGCCGGTTTTTTTATCAACTTCTACACTGACTGTAACGTCAGCAGCGTGGCGGATAAGACCAGTGGAGAAATCATATTCATCTTCATGAAGCATGGTGCTTTCTGTCAGCTGTCCGTCAACATAGACATCCTTGTATAACTGGGATTTGATATGGGGATGAACATTGGTAACTGTCTGTTGCTTTTCAGAATAACTTCCCTGACCTAATTTCATTGTATCGTCTACCACGAAATCAAAGAGAGTTCCTGGATAATCCCATTCAAGAATTTCTGAACGGTAATTGATGGTCCGGTTAGCCGGGCGGGTTTCTGTTCCATAGATATTGATGGTGAGACGATCGTATCCGTCGGCACCGACACCGGAACAATAAGCCTCAATATAGATCGGATATTCTGTACTGTTTACGAAAGTAAAATCATTGGAACCGTAAGAAACCATAGCATCCATAGAAGGTGGAAGATAATCCACTGCCATCGAATGCTGCCGACGGTGGGTCACTTGGAGTTCTGCCCATAAAACAGCATTATATAAGGAAGAAGTCGTCTGACAGATACCTCCACCGATTCCAGGTACTACTTCACCGTTTTCATATGTATCAGCCATATTGTATCCGTTTTCAGCAGTTATATCTCCATACATGCCAAGTGCGGAAATTTCTTCTCCTGGCATAAATACACGACCGTTAATGGAATCCACACTTTTTCTTACATTATCGGCCCGGGCAGTATCTCTGGCTAAAAAGGCGGTGGTACAGGAACCAAGAGGTGTATTAGAAAAATTCTGGAATACTTCTGTTTTAATACTTGGTTCGGTGATAATCTCAGCTACTTCATAAGAAACACTTTCTACATTCAAATTCAATGCCTGATTAAGAATTTCGGTAGCAGCAGCATCGACATCATAACTGATTCCGGTTTGGGATTCTGTAATGACAAATTGACCGTTTGCCCTGGTTATACTGGCATTTTGTGCCTGAACTGTGGCAGCATCCAAGGAAGGAGAGATAGCTGCTTTGACCTGTTCCACATCACCTGTGAGTTCCACGGTTTTTTCCACAGGTCCCTGTTCCAGTTCCTTCATGGATTTATAACGGACAATGAAATTTCCTCTTGACACGTAAGAATCCAATTCATTGACAACATCCGGATTTGCCCATGTGATGCCGATGTCAGATAAGGTTAAGTCCAGAGATTGTCCGGAATAAGTCATATGCATTGGACGTGCCAGAAGTGCATTTACCTGTTCGCTGACTGCAGCATTGGCTTCCTCTAAAGTCATTCCTTCCAGTGAAATTCCATTGACAGAAATATTAGCCGGAAATGTACCAGATTTATTTGGTAAGAATTCCGTAGACTGGGAAGAAGCGGGAGCCGTTTCGCCAGAAGTTTCTTCGGCAGCGTATGCTGTGATGGCAGAACCCAGTGCCAATAGGGTTCCGAATACAAGTGCCATCCGTTTTATAGATTTCATAATATGTATCATCCTCCATTCTGTATATACATACAGGTAGATTGTCGGGACATTTCATTATATATGAATGAAATGAACCAGACATATTTTTTGTAGCCTCAGCTGAACAAAATACAGGTTCAGCCATGAATAAAAGTGTATCATAGAAATAGATATTTTCAAACTATATTATTGAAAATTAAAAAAAGATTATTTGTTTTGTAAAAAAAATGTAATCTATGAATGAAAAAGATGAAAATCCCTATTTCTTCCTTCTTTCATCGAAAAGAACGGGAGTGCTTTTTGTATTGACCTGGCGGATAACCGGTGATTTTTTTAAATGTACGTATGAAGTTGGAATAATCATTAAATCCGGCTATCTCACAGGCTTCTGTGACACTATAGCCACGGGATAAGAGCCCCTTGGCCAAGGTGACACGTTTGACAACAATATATTGAAAAATGGTAGATCCGGTTTCCTGTTTGAATAGGTGACTTAAATAAAATTTGTCCATCGACAAGGCATCAGCGATTCCATCTAATGTTAAGGATTCGGCAATATGTCGGTCGATGTATTGAAGAACCGGCTGTACCTTAACGGGTATAGAATCAGAAGTACTTTCTACAGTATTTTGGTAAAGCTGATTTATATAAATAAGAAGCTGAACCAAATAAGACTGAGTCAAAAGATCACTTCCGTATGCCGGATCTTTTGAATAGGAGATCAGTTGTTCAATATTTGGAAGCCAATAGGTGAGCTCAGTATCTTTTATATGTGACAAATTGCCGATCCCCTTGGGATGATTCTGAAAACATGTCAGCAGGTCGGTCTGTGGAGTTGACAAATTCTGGATCCATTTTGGGTCAAAATGAATGGTAATACGTTCATAAGGTTCGTTTTTCAAATTAACTACTGTATGAATTTCCTGACTGTTAAAAATCAGAATGTCTCCTCTCTTTAGTTGATAACAGCTTTGTTCCACAAAATAGTTCACATGACCCTGAAGAAAGATATAAATTTCATAGTTATTGTGGATATGAAAATCCGGATTGCTTGCTTTCCTGGAAAGGGCATGTCCTGCGGAAATTAGACTGGAAAATTCTTGCCGACGAATGGGTTTGTCAGCCATGAGTCACCTCCTGAAGTCTATTTTTTAAATCGTAACAAAAAACTGAAAAAAGATCACAATTTATGCAATAAAATCCACAATTTATGCAAAGAAATTGATCTTCCATTATCATATACTAGTTTTAATAAAATGACAAGATTACAGAAAGAATTTGGTCGATTCAAACAAATGGATTCCCGGAAGAAAAGAAAGACGTGGGAAAGGTGACGAGAAGAAAGGAGAAGATAAATATGAAACAGGTTAGAATGGGTATTATTGGCTTTGGTGTTCAAGGCGGAGGTTATGCAGGTTTTATTACAGAGGGAAAAGTAGAAGGGATGGTTTTAGGTGGTATCTGTGATATCGATCCGGAAAAAAAGAAAAAGGCGGAAGAAAAATATCCGGATGTTCCTTTTTTTGAAAATTATGCGGATATGATCGAAAGCGGAAAGGTAGATTGTGTGATTACAACAGTACCACATTATCTTCATCCGGTCATTGGTATTTATGCGATTGAGCATGGAATGCCAGTTATCATTGAAAAGCCGGCAGGTGTTTATACAAAGCAGGTTAGAAAGTTGATTGAATGTTCCAAGGCCCATCCTGATGTTCCGTTTGCCATCATGTTTAATCAGAGAACAAATCCTCTTTATATAGAAGTGAAGAAAATTATGGATAGCGGAGAACTGGGAAAATTACGCAGAACCAATTGGATTATTAATAATTGGTGGCGTTCTACCAACTATTACAATCAAAGTGCATGGCGGGCTACATGGGGAGCAGAAGGCGGAGGCGTTTTGGTAAATCAGGCACCGCATCAGTTGGATTTGATTCAGTGGATTTGTGGAAAGCCAAAGAAAGTATATGCAAATTGTAAATTCGGTTCACACAGAGATATTGTGGTAGAAAATGATGTGACTGCAATTTTGGACTACGGTGAAGGAGCAACAGGCGTGTTTATTACATGTACACACGATTTTGACGGAACCGATCGTTTTGAAATCGATTGTGATGGCGGAAAGATTGTAATTGAAAACAGTAAACGTGCAGTTGTTCATAAATTTGTAAAAACAGAGGATGAAATTGATAAGACATTTACACCGGAAATGTCAGCCAAGCTGTTCCGAGGCGAAGGTGAAATGGAAAAATATGAGGAGCGTATCATTGAGTTTCCATCAGCATGGGGAAGCCAGCATTGTATCGTTATGAAGAATTTTGCTGATCATTTGCTCTATGGAACTCCGATTATGGCACCGGGAGCTGATGGAATCAATGGTGTGAAATTGGCGAATGCTATGCTTCTTTCTTCTTGGTTGGGAAAAGAAGTGGATTACGAATTCGATGAAGATTTATATATTGAAGAATTGAATAAAAGAATTAAGGAAGAAGGAAAGTATCCTTTGATTGAAGAAAACTAAGCAGATTTATTTAGGAGGAAATACTATGGCACGGGCAAAAATTTGTGTACAGGCAATGACAATAAAAAAAGCATTTGCGGAGTTGGGACCTTATGAGGCATTGAAAAAAATGGCCGAACTTGGATATCATGGCGTAGAACTTTCACAGGTAGATATGGGGGCAGAGAGTGTAGCTGAAATGAAACGGGCTTGTGAAGAATTTGATATTGAAGTCGCTGCTATTTCCGGTGGGCTAGATCCAAGAAAAGAAGGCGACGATGCTTTGACCGTAAATTTAGATAAATTTGTTCAGGATTGTAAGACATTGGGAGCAAAGTATATCAGAATCGGTATGATGCCGGTGAATTATATGGCTTCTGTTGAAACGCTTAAAGATTTTTGCAGAAAAGCGGAAGATATTGCAGAAAAATTAAAGAAGGAAGGCATCCATCTGTATTATCATAATCATCATGTGGAATTTCAGAAAGTGGAAGGACGCTATGTGATTGATCTGGTAAAAGAATGGGCTCCAAATGTTGGGGTGGAATTGGATGTTCATTGGGTTCAAAGAGGCGGAGAAAATCCTGTAAATGTTATTCCGAGACTGGCAGGTTCGCTGGATTTACTGCATTTGAAAGATTATAAAGTATATCCGTATGGGGAAGCTTTGGAAAAATCCGAAGATAATGAGAACCTGATGAGAGAATACTTTAAAGACTGTGTTCATTTTGCTGAAGTCGGTGAGGGAAATCTGGACATGAAGGCGATTATTGAGGCTGGGTTGAAAGCCGGAAGCAAATATTTAATTGTTGAACAGGATGATACATATGGCAGAGATCCGTATGAAAGTTTGAAAATATCAGCAGAGAATTTGAAAAAAATGGGATACGGGGACTGTTTTTAACAGGAGGGATTGGAGATGAAAACAGCGATAGTAGGCTGCGGTGCAATAGCAAAAATGCATGCCAGTGTTTTGGGGGAGATGCCAAATGTGGAAATAGTAGGTTTTGCTGACTGTAAGATTGACCGAGCAGAAGAATATAAACGTCAATATGGTCAGGAAAGCACAGGCGTGTATGCATCTTTGGAAGAAATGCTGGATGCCGAACATGTGGATGTACTACATATCTGTACCCCCCATTATCTTCATACTCCCATGGCGATATATGCATTGGATAAGGGTGTTCATGTATTTACTGAAAAACCGCCTGCTATATCCAGAGAGCAGTTTGCCCAATTAAAAAAAGCTGCAGAAAAAGGAACGGCGAGGCTGGGAATCTGCTTTCAAAATAGATATAATGAAAGTACAAAAGCCATGGAAGATTTGCTGGCTTCCGGTAAAGGCGGAAAGGTAATAGGAGCCAGAGCTTTTGTAAGCTGGATGCGTACAAAAGAATATTATACAGAAAGTGGATGGAGAGGAAAATGGGAAACAGAGGGTGGCGGATGCCTGATTAATCAATCTGTTCATACATTGGATCTTTTAAATCGTTTTATGGGAGAGTCAGCTGTTGAAACACAGGCCAATATGATGAATTATCATTTAAATGATGTGATTGAAGTAGAGGATACGGTATCCGCATATATCAGGTATCCTCATGCTACGGCTTGTTTTTATGCAACGACAGCTTATGAGGAAAATCGTCCCATTATGATTGACATTGAATGTGAAAATATGTCTTTGCGTTTGGAAGGGTCTTATGTAACCTGTATTTATAAAGACGGAAGAAGAGAAGAACTTTCATTTTATAATGGATACACGATAGGAAAAGATTATTGGGGAACAGGCCATAAAGCCTGCATTGGTGATTTTTATCATTGTCTGGAGACTGGGAAAAAATTCCCCATTGAAGTGGAAGATGTGGAATCCACGTTCCAGCTTATGATGGATATTTATCAGTCGGCAAGAGAAGGGCGGATTGTTTTATCAAAAGAAAATCGTAACGGATAAATAGGGAGGATAAGGTATGCTAGAATATTGTAAAATCAGTGGCTTCGCTGATGAAATTGATAAAGATGTGGATAAACAAATCGCATTGTTGAAAAAATTAGGGATATCCTATGTGGAATTTCGCAGTGGAGACGGAAAGGGCGTGGCAGATTATACGGAAGAAGAGGCCAAAGCATTGAAACAAAAATTTGATGCCAATGGCATTTCTATTTCAGCAATAGGTTCGCCTATCGGAAAAATTTCTATCACAGATCCATTTGAGCCCCATCTGGAAAAATTGCGTCATGTTATAAAACTGGCAAAGATATGGGAAACAAAATATATCCGTATGTTTAGTTTTTTTATTCCTGACGGTGAAAATGCAGATGACTATCGCGAAGAAGTAATGCACCGTATGGAAGCTATGGTAGCATGTGCAAAAGAAGAGGATGTTGTTTTGCTTCATGAGAATGAAAAAGATATTTATGGAGACTTGGCAAAACGATGCTTAGATCTGATGAAAAATTTTTATGGTGACCACTTTAAATGTACCTTTGATTTCGCTAATTTTGTACAGTGTCATCAGGATACCATGGAAGCATATGAATTGTTAAAGCCTTATATTGCATATGTACATATTAAGGATGCAGTATGGGATAGTGGTGAAGTGGTTCCGGCAGGCCAGGGCAATGGAAATGTAAAAACAATTTTGAAATACCTGGATGAATCTGGTTTTCAGGGATTCCTTAGTCTGGAACCGCATTTGGCAGAATTTGATGGATTGAAGAATTTGGAGAAAAATGCTGCTGAAAGAAAGTTGACAGATGGGGAAGCAGCATATACAATTGCCTGTGAAGCATTGAGAAAAATTCTATCAGAATGAGTATTTTAAGAGTACTTTAATGGAAATGACAGAGGGAATGAGAATGTTTGGAAAAGGGGGCGTTGCAAAATAGATGAGTAATCATCTATGGAGCAGCGGCTCCGTTTTTATGTTCTAAAAACAGAAAACGGACCACAAAGGGTCCGTAATCCATGGTATAATTAGATATGCCCAATAACCAAATATACCAT
>JAPFDH010000083.1 GCA_026169045.1 Lachnospiraceae bacterium
ATATGCATTTGAAACAGAATCAGATGAATATTATGAAAGGTTTGAAATAAGCCGAGAATTAAAACAAAAATGTATTGCAGCAAGCAATGGACATAAGTATTATTAATATATAAAAGCAAGTGGGGACTTCTGGAAAGAAAAAATCTGCTTGCTTTTAACGTATAAAGAAAATGTACACAGTACACAAATGTACATACCGTTAAAGCCCCTATTTTCAAGGCATAAGGGGATAGGGGTACAGTTTACGGATGAACCAACGGGAGCGTTGGATTCAAAGGCAGCTAGGATGCTTTTGGAGTCATTTGAGCGGTTAAACTGGTCTATGGAGGCGACCATTTTAATGGTAACCCACGATGCGTTTACAGCCAGCTACGCAGACCGTATTTTATTTATAAAAGATGGGAAAATTTTTAATGAATTGGTAAAAGGGAAGGATAGCAGAAAAGTTTTCTTTAATAAAATTATTGAGGTAGTGACGCTTTTGGGAGGTGAATTAAATGATGTTATTTAAGCTTTCCATATCCAATATGAAAAAAAGTATGAAGGATTACACCATTTACTTTCTGACTCTGATTTTAGGCGTTGCTATTTTTTATATGTTCAATTCCCTGGATGCACAGAAAAGTATGATGGTAATGTCGTCTTCCACATATACGATAGTGGAACTTTTGATTACACTTCTTGGAGGCGTATCTGTTTTTATTGCGATTGTTCTGGCATTTCTAATTGTTTATGCCAATAATTTTCTGATGAAACGAAGAAAACGGGAATTTGGTATTTATATGACATTGGGAATGGGGAAAGGACAGATTTCCAGAATATTGGTGGGAGAGACCATACTCATCGGTCTTTTATCTTTGGCAGTGGGACTGGCGGCAGGAATTTTTGGTTCCCAGTTTATGTCCATTTTAGTGGCAAAAATGTTTGAAGCGGATATGGAATCGTTTGCATTTGTTTTTTCCTCCTCCGCTTTTTTTAAGACAATCCTTTATTTTGGGATCATGTATTTGGCGGTAATGGTATTTAATACGGTGATGATTTCACGATATCCACTGATTCGCTTGATTCATGCCGACAAACAAGGAGAAAAAATGAAACTGAAAAATTCCTTTGTTTGTGTGGGCATTTTTATTATTTCAGCTTCCATTTTGGCCTATGCGTATTATCAGGTATGGCAGCCACAAATCTTGAATGATTTTAATTACTTCCTCAAAATGATCTTTTTGGGAATGATTGCAACCTTTGGAATATTCTGGTCCTTATCCGGTTTTCTGATTAAAATGGTACAGACGGTTAAATTTATTTATTTAAAAGGTCTTCATCCCTTTGTACTGCGTCAGGTGGGAAGTCAGGTGAATACGATGACTGTTTCCATGACAGTGATTTGCTTGCTTTTATTTCTTACCATTTGTATCTTTTCAGGAAGTTTTGCCATGAATGAATCCATGAAACGGGAACTGAAAGAATGCGCCAGAGCAGATGTGAATATAACGAAAACATATTGGGAAAATAGTCCGGATTCCATAGAGGACAGTATGCGAAAAGACGGATTTGATTTATCGGTACTTCAAGACGGATGGGCGGAAGTTCACATTTATAATACATCTGAGCTGACCGGAGAGGATGTACTGGGAACAGCCTTTGCATCCCTCAAACGGGATGAGGCATTTTTATCTTCCGCATATCGTTCCATGGATTTAATAAAAGTGTCCGATTATAATAAATTGGCTGAAATTTACGGCATGGAATCCTGTTCATTGGAGGAAAATGAATATCAGGTGGTAGCAGATTATGACCTGGCATTAAAGTATTATGAGGAAGCAGCGAAAAATGGAACGGAAATTACTTTAAATGGAAAGACCTATCATCCGGTATCGGATACTGTCTTAGAAGGATTGGTGAAAATATATTCCAATAGAACGAATGAGGGTGTGTTGATTTTGCCGGATGAAGCTTTGGAAGGAATTACGTGGAAAAATGAAGGGTATAGTGTGTTTGGCATAATGGCCGCCAACTATATCGGAGAGACCGAACAGGAAAAACAAGAAAATGAAAATGCGTTTCTTTCGAATGTAAAAGAGCAGGAAAATAACAGTTTTTTAAGTCTTCATGGTTTAAGCGTGATGACGAAACAGGCACTTTATGCAGCCAGTGTGGGTTTGTCATCCAGTATTATCTTTCTTGGAATTTATCTGGGAATCGTCTTTCTGATTTCCAGTGCAGCACTTTTGGCATTAAAAGTCTTGTCTGAGAGTACGGATAATCGTTCCAGATATATGATTTTAAGAAAAATAGGAGCAGATGAAAGGATGATTTATCGTGCGCTTTTGGAACAGTCTGCATTTTATTTTTTGCTTCCTTTGGCATTGGCTTCGGTTCATTCCGTTTTCGGTTTAAAGGTAGCAGATTCTTTGCTGAGAACACTGGGAAAAAGTCAAATGATTCTCCCCATTATTATGACTGCCATTTTGCTGTTATTGGTTTATGGAGGATATTTCCTGATTACATATTGGGGAAGTAAGAGAATTATACGGGATCGGTAAGTTGTATTTTATTTATATGGAAATGAAAACCCCGGTGGGAAATTCTGAAAAAAAGAAAACCATCGGGGTATCTGTTTATAAAAACAAGGTTTTTTTACAAAAGTAATTCAATAATTTATTGCATTATGGTATAATAAATGAAATTTGTTCCCAAGATCAGTGAGAAGATTGTTATTGATAAAGGAATAAGTAGAATTATGGGTTATGTATGTGGGAGGAAAGAAACATGAGTCAGGAAATAAGAGAGGCAATGGAGCAGCAGATTTATCCGTTTATGAAGGAATTGTTTTGGCGCATTGCAGAGGAAAAGAATGGGCTTACTATGGACGGAGTCTGGGTATATAATGAAAAAGCCCAGTTTGTGGGTGGAAAAGCAATCAATTTGTGCAGCTATGTTGTTACAGAACTGCTGGATGAAAAAGAAAAGCAAGAGGGTATTCCTGCTTTGAAAGAGATTATCCCCATGTGTGCAGAATTGCCGATGCAGACCTGGGGAATTTTTAATGCTGTAAAAGGTCTCTATCGACTGAAAGAGAAAAACATGCACAGATCTGTTATTGATCCGGATGTATGGGAAAAATTGAAAAATATTCTGGATTGGAGAACCTTTGTGGATTGTGAGAATCATTTGGCTTTAAAAGGATATCCAACAAATTATTATGGCGTCGCTTTTGGGATAGCCCGTTACAGAGAATTACTGGGATGGGAAGATGAAGAATATTCAAAAAAATTATTGGATCGTTTTATGGAACATATTCAATTGTATTCCGGTGAGTATGAGTTTATGGATGAAACGCCGGGGGATGGAAGATTTGACCGATACAGCATTCTGGTTCCGGCTGAAATTGCCAATACGGTAATGGATACAGGGATGGAACTTCCGGAAAAAATTATTAGCATGTTAAAGAAATCAACAGCAATATGTTTATTTATGGCCAACAGAGACGGATATGGTTTTTCCTACGGGAGAAGCACAGGAGCGTATGGGGATACAGGAGTGCTGGAAGTGCTCACGGCGGCATATAAAGTAAAAAATATACTGAGTGAAGAAGAAAAACGTTTGGCGTATGCGTACTGTGTGGCACTTATCCGAAGATTTGGTAAGTTTTGGATTGATCCTGCCATGCGATCGGTTAATATGTGGGAAAAGGGAAGAAAAACAGATTCTTATCGAAACAAAAATAGGATTCTCAGTGAAAATCTGAGTCTGTGTATGCAGATACTTGAAGCTACCGAATGGGAAAGTCCATGTGCCGGAGAAGAAGATATGGAAATGATATGGAAGCATCGGGAGCAGCAAAATCTTCAGAGCATGATTTGTCCGTTTGCAAAGGGAGAGTATGAGAGGGCATTGGTTTTGGTACGGGACGGGAGAAGAGTCTGGTCACTTCCTTTTATCAGTGGCGGAAGTGCATATTTTGCAAAATCACCGTATTTTCCCATTCCGTACAGTCAGTTTGCAGTGACGGGGGTACCTGGAGAAGATTATGCATATTTGGTTCCGCAGATCATTCTGGAAGATGGGAAACGGCTTATGCCAATTGTTTATTTTAAAGAAATTCATGTGAACAGCAGCGAAAATCAGGTGATTGTTTCCAGCAAGCAGGATGTTATGTGTGAGATGGGAAAAGAACAGATGCAACCATATAAAGGAATCCGATGCCAGACCGTATATACGTTTCAGCAGGGAAAGATTCGGCGAGCCGATACATTTTATGTGGAACATGCTCCGTTCATTCGAAAAATACAGATGGATGTCCTGACATTTTCCGATCATGCAAGTGAAATAAAGAATGGAATAGAATTTGAAAGAGGCATTGTTTATAAATTCACACAAAAAGGATTTGACAAGCAGCATGTTATACAAGGAAACAATCAGGAAAACTATCGAACTCCGGAAGGAAGTCTTTCCTATCACATTCAGTGGGAGACAGAAGAGGGCAAATTTACCGAGCCGTCGGTAGAATGGGAAATAGAATATAAAAAAGGGGAATGAAAGAAAATTCCAATCGGATTAGGTAACTTTTTATAAAAAGTGATAGAAGAAAGAAATAGTAAATAAGAGGGAACCTGTTATAATGAAAACAAAGCTGATGAAAAACAGGAGCAGAAAAAGATTGTCAGAAACGGAGGATATGACACAATGGAGATGAAAAATTATAAATTTTGGTTTGCGACAGGTTCCCAGGATCTATATGGAGAGGCATGTTTGCGAAATGTGGCAGAACATTCCAGAATCATTGTAGAAAAATTGAATCAGTCAGGTTTTCTTCCCTATGAAATTGTATGGAAACCAACATTGATTGATAATGCATCCATTCGGCAATTATTTAATGAAGCAAATAATGATGAAAATTGTGCAGGTGTTATTACTTGGATGCACACGTTTTCACCGGCCAAATCCTGGATTTTAGGTTTACAGGAGTATAGAAAACCACTTCTTCATTTACATACCCAGTTTAATGAAGAAATTCCATATGATACCATAGATATGGATTTTATGAATGAAAATCAGTCTGCTCACGGAGACAGAGAATATGGTCACATTGTGACACGAATGGGAATTGAAAGAAAAGTAATTGTGGGCCATTTCAGCAGTGCTGAAGTGCAGAAAAGAATTGCCCAGTGGATGAGAACAGCCATTGGAATCATGGAAAGCAGCCATATCCGTGTGGTTCGCGTAGCGGATAATATGAGAAATGTGGCAGTTACAGAAGGAGATAAAGTAGAGGCGCAGATTAAATTTGGCTGGGAAATCGATGCGTATCCGGTAAATGAAATCGCGGATTATGTATCGGATGTGGCGCAGGCCGATGTGGATACTTTGGTAGAAGAGTACTATGACAAATACGATATTCTTCTGGAGGGGCGTGATGAAAAGGAATTCAGACGTCATGTAGCGGTTCAGGCACAAATTGAAATAGGATTTGAGAAGTTCCTGAAAGAGAAAAATTATCAGGCTATTGTGACCCATTTTGGGGATCTGGGTTCATTGAAACAGCTTCCGGGTCTGGCAATTCAGAGGCTGATGGAAAAAGGTTATGGTTTTGGCGGCGAGGGAGACTGGAAAACTGCAGCCATGGTACGCTTGATGAAAATTATGACAAGCGGTATGAAGGATGCAAAAGGTACTTCTTTTATGGAAGATTACACATATAATCTTGTTCCTGGAAAGGAAGGAATTTTACAGGCACATATGTTAGAGGTTTGTCCGTCCATTTCCGAAGGTCCGATTGGAATAAAGGTATGTCCTCTTTCCATGGGGGATAGAGAAGACCCGGCTCGATTGGTGTTTACCTCTAAGACAGGTCCCGGTATTGCCACTTCTCTCATTGATTTGGGTGACCGTTTCCGTCTAATTATCAATGAAGTAGATTGCAAAAAAGTGGAAAAGAAGATGCCGAATCTTCCTGTAGCTACCGCATTTTGGACACCAAGACCAAACTTTAATGTGGGAGCAGAAAGTTGGATTCTTGCAGGAGGAGCTCATCATACTGCGTTTACCTATGATTTGACTGCAGAACAGATGGGAGACTGGGCAAATGCTATGGGAATTGAAGCAGTTTATATCGACGGCGATACCACAATTCGCAACCTGAAAAATGAATTAAAATGGAATGCTATGTATTATAAGTTTAATCGATAGTATAAAATAAAGAAAGAAAGGACAGGTACAGGAAAATGAGATTTTTTATTGATACTGCAAATGTGGATGAAATCAGAAAAGCAAATGATATGGGCATTATTTGCGGTGTGACAACCAATCCGTCATTGATTGCAAAAGAAGGAAGAGACTTTAACCAGGTTATTGCCGAGATTGCTTCTATCGTGGACGGCCCAATCAGTGGAGAAGTAAAAGCAACGACAACAGATGCTGAAGGTATGATAAAGGAAGGAAGAGAAATTGCAGCGATTCATCCTAATATGGTAGTCAAGATTCCTATGACAATGGAAGGATTAAAGGCAGTAAAAGTTTTGACAAAAGAAGGGATTAAAACAAATGTGACTTTGATCTTTTCCGCAGCCCAGGCTTTGTTGGCAGCTCGTGCCGGTGCAACTTATGTTTCTCCGTTCTTGGGAAGATTGGACGATATTTCCATGCCGGGTATTGACTTAATTGATGAAATTACAGAAATTTTTCAGGTACATGGTATTGAGACAGAAATTATTGCTGCCAGCATAAGAAATCCAATTCACGTCATTGACTGTGCCCGTGCCGGTGCTGATATTGCAACCGTGCCATATAAAGTATTGGAGCAGATGACGAAACATCCTTTGACTGATCAGGGAATTGCAAAATTCCAGGCAGACTATAAGGCTGTATTTGGAGAATAAATATAATCGAATATGGTTTGGAAAAAGCCCCGTTTTACCTGTAGATTCAGAAGTTACAGGTAAAAACGGGGCTTTTCGTTAATATAATTTTATTCAAAAACAGAGGGTTTTCTGTTTTGAGAGGGGATATTGGCCCGCTGATATTGTTTTGGGGTAGTGCCTACATGTTGTTTAAAAACCCGAATAAAATTGGAGTAGTCGATAAATCCCGCTTTTTCGGCAGATTCGGTTACATTATATCCTTCCAGCAAGAGTTTCTTAGCATAGACAATTCGTTTGCTAATGAGATATCTTCCGACCGTAAGAGCGGTGTACTTTTTAAATATAGCACATAGATAGTTTTTGCATAAATTGCAACCGCGGGAAATGGTTTCCAAATTGCAGTCAAATTCGGTAAAATGCTCATTGATATAAGAAAGAATACGATTTATTTTTTCATCCTCAGCGCTGGTAGCGGCGGTGGAAGTGGAGGCATTGATTAAACGACTCAGATAAACCATAATTTCCATAAATTTCAGCTTCAGAAGGGTTGCTTTTCCATAACAGGTGGAATACAAAGTATCCATATAGGCGGATATAAGCTGCAGCAGATGATCGCGTTGTTCCGGTGTTGGTTTAATAACGTTTTTGTTTAACAATTTTATGGTATAAAATGCGTTGGTAATTTCATTGTCGGCCTGATTGGCGTATAAAAATTCTGGCTTTACAGTCAGGATGTAACGTTCATATCGTTCCGGATCATTTTCCACTATTTTGTGTATTTGATTGGAATAAAACAGTATGATATCATAGGGCTCTATTTTGATAACTTCGTCATCAATAAGACAGTAGTCGGCGCCGTTTATCACGATAAATATTTCGAATTCATCATGAAAATGAATCTCGTTTTTACCGAGACGTCTGTGGTTGTGTGCGATGGCATATTGGGATAAAATAGTTGCTTTTACGGGTTGATCCATAATTGACTCCATTCATTTAGAAACTTAATATTTGCATATTTTTATGGAATATCTGCAAATATATTGAAAAATAAATATGCTATAATCCACATATATCATATGCGGGAGGTTATGTAAATGGATAATCTAAACAAAATGCTGGAATACCTGGAAAATATAATTGATGTGGATAAGTGTAGTGAAATTTTAAAGGAAGAAGAAAATGTATTAAATTATAAGCCCATGGAAAAAATTAATGTCAGGGTGCTTTATAATCCTTGTATGAAAGCGTATGGAATGCAGGAAATGCATGAAAGTATTGAGAAAATGATGTATAATGAATTGGTTTCTTGTGTTCCACATATTCAATCCGGCACAGGTATTCCTATGATACGAGCCAATTATGGCGTGGGAACCCTTCCCTCTCTGTTTGGTCTGACATGCAAAATTTTAAATAATAATATGCCATGGGTAGAGCATGTTACAAAGGATCAGGTGAAGGAAATTATCTCAAAAGGAATTCCGAATCTGGATACTGGATTTGGAAGAAGACTTACGCTTACTCATGAATTTTATCAGGAAAAGTTGGAAAAGTATCCCAAATGCAGAGATTTCATAAAAATATATCATCCGGATTTTCAAGGACCATTGGATGTGGCACATCTGATTTACGGATCGGATATTTATATGGATATGTATGATGAACCGGAGCTGGTTCATGAATTATTGGAACTTGTAACGGATACATATATAGAAATTATGAAACGGACGAAAAAAGAAATCAATGATGAATATGGAGAGAACTGTTTTCACTGGTCTCACTTATACGGAGGTCATGTAGTAGTCCGTAACGATTCGGCAGTAAATATATCTGCTGATATGTATAAGGAGTTTGTTCAGCCATATGATGAAAAGATTCTGGAGGCTTTTGGCGGAGGAAGCATTCATTACTGTGGAAAAGCAGACCAATGGGTATTTGATATGCTTCGGACAAAGAATCTGCGGGCCATGAATTTTGGATATCTGGAAAAATTTAATTTTGGCAATGAATATTTGAAAAAAATCGGGGAGACGTTTGCATCTTATAAAATGCCAATTATCGATTATGTGCTGTCAAAGAAAGAATTTCAGGAAATGGAATTTGACCGTTTCCATGACGGAATCAGTTATTGTGTTCAGGTTGATAATTTGGAAGACGGAAAAGAAATACTGAAGCAAAGTTGGAAAAAAAGTAAGGAAAACTAAGGAAAATAAAAGAAAACACTTCACAGGGAAAATTATTCGCCTGTGAGGTGTTTTTTTCTATAATGGGCAGGGGTGATATGATATTTTTCTACGAATATTTTATAAAAATATCCCTTATTTTGGTATCCTACTTCTTCCGCAATCGCATCAATGGATTGCTTGGTATGAAGAAGAAGTTCTTTGGCTTTTAGAAGACGAAGATTTTGAAGATAGGAAGTATAGGTTAGACCAGTTTTGGATTTAATCAAACGATTAAAATAGTCTTCCTGGAAATGAAAATGTTCGGAAAGTTCCTGAATGGAAATATTTTTTACATGCTGCTGAATGTAGGAAGTAATTTCTTCAAACAAAATCCAATTCATTTTTTGACGAAGTTCCCGGGAAAGAGAAAAATCATATCGTGTACTTAACATATGAAAAATACGCATTAACAAACCGCGGCAAATATGAGGGGATGCAAGATCATGTCGGATAAGTTCCAGAAGAAGCTGGGTCAGGCTGGCTTCCATATCTGATCTTGCGTCATCATGAGGACGGAAATGAAGGTACTGCTGAAGATTTTTCTGTTTCATCAGTGCTGAATGGAGAAAAGCAGTGATGCGTTTTTCAGCAACATGGCTATTCATAATATCATCGAACATGGAATTGGCAATCCCAAAGAAGAGAATGGTAGAGGGTGATTTGTCCAGAATATCCTGATGAAGACAATTTTTATCAATAAGGCAAAGTTCCCCTTCACGGAAAGTAATGATTTTGCCCAAAATTTTTTGAGAAAATTCACCGGAGACAATGTATGCCAATTCCAGATAATCATGGGTGTGAAGTCTGGTACATTTGCTGGGAGGAAAAGGAATCCGACATCGAAAAGGCGGATCAGCCGGTTTTAGAGAAGCCCACAAATGAGAGTCCGTACCCAGACTCCAACATAGAGCAAATAGAGGCTCTGATTTGGAAATCGGGTAGGATTTTATTTCCGGATTCAGCAAAGAAGATTGGGGAGACATGATCCAGGAAAACAACGGATCGGAATCGGAAATGATATTAGTTTCATGACAGGAAATGGACTCACAAAGTTTCGCCAGGGACATGGAATTCCTCCTCATTATTTTTCCGGTTTTTGTATTTTTTTGTAAGTGTAAATCCGCGACCGCGTACTTCATTGACTTGGTTAATTACCATAAAAGCTTTCGGATCCAATTCCAGTACCTTTTGATTCAAACGGGGAAGTTCCCGGTGAGAAATAACCGTGAGGATAACCATACTGGTCAGATGCAGGTAACCTGTTTCTGCCTGAAGAAGCGTACAGCTGCGATCCAGTTGGGAAGTAATCATTTCACTGATTTCTTGGTATTGCTTGCTCACAATTTTAACCTGCATTTGGGATTTTCCTGTGAGAAGAACCTTGTTTAGAACCCAGGTATAAATAATGACAAGAAGGATTCCGTATAGGATCCGTTCTTTGTCGGAAAAAGACATCTGAAGAATTAAAATACAAAAATCAAAAAGATAAAGCATAAAGGAAACAGAAAGCCCAAATTTTTTATTGAGAATTAACGGTGGTATATCCATACCTCCGGTGGAGGCACCGGCACGGATAACGATACCGATTCCAAAACCGATCATCAAACCGGAAAATAGTATAGCCAGTAATGTGTCATCGGTCATATTCTGAAGAAAAGGGATTCTTTGAAGGAAATCCAGACAAATGGGATAATAAAACGTACTCACAAGTGTGGTCATTGCAAAGGTTTTTCCAAGAATCCATGCGCCAAGGAGAAACATAATAACATTAAATACTCCGACAAAATAGGCAATCGGAATGTGAAATTGATGTTGGAAAAAGAGTCCCAATCCAGTGGTGCCTCCGGACATTAGGTTATTGGGAAGTAAAAACATAACAACTGCTGAAGCATAAATTGTGTTTCCGATAATAATCAGCAGAAATTTTTGAATAGCAGGTAAAAATTTTTTTGTGTTCATGAAAGTCGATATCCTTTCTCTGTATACATGGTTTATTTGGCCTGTTACCATGATAAAGCAAGAAAAAAGACCGCTTACGCGGTCCTTCTTCTATTTTTCACCGTTTTTGTATCGTTCCAAAAGGCGATTAATGCGGTCTGTCGGGATCAAAAGATCCTGAAGAGAAGAATTATGGTTCAAATTGTCAATCAAAAGTGCAATATATTTGCTTAAATCAACATTGACATAATAAGGTCTGGATAAAAGTTCCGGTGTCTGGTAAACCAGATTGGTAGTCAGAACACGATCAATGATACCTTGATCATATGCGGCATCAAACTTTGCAAGTCCGTTGGTAAATAATCCAAATGTGGAAGCGATGAAAACCTTGGCTGCTTTGCGGCGTTTCAGTTCGCGGGCTACATCCATCATACTATCACCTGAAGAAATCATATCATCAACGATCAGGACATTTTTTCCTTCCACATTGCTGCCAAGAAATTCGTGGGCTACGATAGGATTTTTTCCGTCTACAATACGTGTATAATCACGACGCTTATAGAACATACCCACATCCATACCAAGATAGTTGGCGAACGTAACAGCACGTCCCATACCGCCTTCGTCAGGGCTGATGATCATCATATGATCGCTGTCCAGGGAAAGATTTGGTTCTGCTCTTAAAAGTGCTTTCATAAATTGATAAATGCATGGAACATTTTCAAATCCCTTCAAAGGAATTGCATTTTGTACACGGGGATCATGGGCATCAAAGGTTAAGATGTTTTCCACTCCCATACGTGTCAGTTCCTGAAGAGCCATGGCACAGTCTAAAGATTCTCTTGCGGTGCGCTTGTGTTGTCTGCTTTCATATAAGAAAGGCATGATGACATTGATGCGGCGTGCCTTTCCGCCTACAGCAGCAATAATACGTTTCAAATCCTGAAAATGATCATCCGGTGACATATGATTGACATATCCGCTGAGAGAATATGTCAGACTGTAATTGCAAACATCAACCATGATATAGAGATCATCTCCGCGGACGGATTCATTGATGACCCCTTTGCCTTCTCCGGAACCGAATCGAGGAGCTTTGGCATTAATCAGATAGCTGTCTCTCTGATAGCCATTAAACTGGATGGTTGTTTTGTGTTCGTTTTCACGTTCTCTTCTCCAGGTTACTAGATAGTCGTTCACTTTCTTTCCAAGAGAGCTACAGCTGTCCATGACAATAAGTCCCAGTGGTCCCACTGGAATTGTTTGCAAATGAGTTGATTGTGGCATATTTACACTTTCCTCCATTGTATTCTATGAGTAACATAGTTTTATTTTAATAATAATTTAATGGGAAGTCAAGCCTTCCCAAATTTTTTGATGATTCGGATATCATCACCAAACAGTGTGATAATTTCATAATTACTCAGAATTCTGGATGCGATTCGTTCCGAATACAGATCGCGGATTTCACCCGGTTTTAGATTCGTAGAGATAATGGTTCCTTTTTTCCGGCCATATCGTTCATTGATGCAGTAAAATAGTTTACTGACAGTAAAAGAATTGGCACGTTCCGTTCCAAGATCGTCTATGATTAAAATATCACTGTCCAAGATATAGTGGTCAATTTCATCGGAAGCTTCCTCTTCATAGGAAAAACAACCACGGGAAAATATATTAAACAATTCAGTGGCAGTAAGATATACGACAGAATAGCACTGTTCAATCATAGCTTTGGCGATACAATTGGAGAGAAAAGTTTTCCCAACTCCGGTTGTTCCGGTAAACATAATGTTTTGACCACTTTCAGGATAATTCCGGACAAAATTCAGGCAACGTTCTAAAACGGATTTCATGTAATTTTGTGTGCTCTGGCCAAGGGTAGCATCATAATTGGGAGAATAGTAATTTAGCGAAAATGTTTCGAAGTTCTCTTTTTGTAAAACATCCCGTATATTGGATTGATCATATAAAAGGTTGACGGCTGCCTGTTGAAAGCAGTGGCATTTCTGTGCACCAATATACCCGGTATCCTTACAATCCGGGCAGTGATAATGCATTTCCATATAATCCAAAGGAAGATTCAGGGATTTCAGAATAGTTATTCTCTCTTCCTTTCGTTGCTGAATGGTATTTTTTAGGATTTCAGAATCCTTTTCTTTTCCCATGATACGCGAACGCGCACGGGAAGCAGAAAAAGTACTGATTTCTTCATCAATTTGTTTTAATCTTGGAGAGAGAGAATAGGCATGCTCAACCCTGAGCTTTTGTTCATGCCGATTTTCCAGCTGCCTGCGGTTGTAAGCACGCATAAGAATATCATATTGAGAATTTTTTAAAGGCATAGGAAGATTCCTTTCTTTTTTTATGACTTGCGGTAACCATAATAATTGGCAACTAACTGGTCATAGTCTGTACTGCGCTGTTCAAAGTTGTGGAATTGGTTGGAAGGTTTTTGGGCTTTCGTTCCTTCGGCTTTTTTCTTGTTTACTTTCATTTGGTGTTCCAAGTCATATTTTTCCACATCAGCAGGTGTGGCAACACCGGATTTCTTCCAGGAAGATAAGATACGATCCGCATACTCAAAACTGGGATTATGAGTAATACCTATTGTTTTGTCACAGGCCAGTATGATCATTTCCTGAGAAAAACCATAGGTGTTGATCCATTTTTGTATATAATTTGCCTCTTTAGTTCCGGGGACACGGTCGCTTAATCCGAAAGACTTCATAACAGCGTAAGTGACTTTGGTGCGGACAGCAGCATAATCTTTAATCTCTGAAACTGTGGTAAATCCCATACTATGCCAATTTAAGGCTACGGCTTCCAAATATTTCAGACTGGAATTGCCTTGTTCCACACAATACTCCAACAGATATTCTATGATTTCATAGGAGTGATTAAATTGGAGATACCAATATCCCAGAATGTCGCAATCGGTGGGACGGAATGTCTTTTTCAGGTAAGCTTGTGCCAAGAATAATAATTCAGAAAAGGCGTTATCATTGGATAAAGAGGACAAGTCATTTGGTGATATTCCCGATTGTTTTTGCTGTATTGCAGACGGAGGAATCGTTTTTTCGGAAGAAGGAAGCGGACAGGCATTTGAAGTCTCTGTATAAGATACTTTTTCT
This sequence comes from Lachnospiraceae bacterium, assembly GCA_026169045.1. GTDB lineage: Bacteria > Bacillota > Clostridia > Lachnospirales > Lachnospiraceae > Fimimorpha. The sequence continues at coordinate 14,152 of JAPFDH010000083.1, forward strand.
TCCGATGAAGGAAGGGGGGGAACCGGTTCGGCAGAAGAAGGTTCTTGGCTGACAGCGCCATCATCAATCATGGTGATATCTGTCAATATCCGATCTGAAGTGAAGGAAAGACGAAGAAGTCCCAGCTGCTCCCAATAACTTAGAGCACGAATGACATCTTTTTCTGTTAAATCAAACCGATCAGCCATATGAGACACGGTTATGGGAATATTTGGGTGATTTAAAGCGCGGAGAAGATATAAATAAATTTTTACATATTCTCCGTTGGCGGAAGGCATATGAACATCAATAAAACTGCCTGGAACCATAACCACATCCATTTTCATTTGATTATGTAATTGTAGTGTTGCCATGATCATTTACTCCATTCCTTATTTAATCAAAAAGGAAGCGGTCATACTTATTTCTTCCTGTTGTTTAAGGACGTCATTTGAGATAAGGGGAGACGAAAGAAAATGAGAAAGTACACCGATTCTTATTTTGCCACAAGTATAGCACAAATTGTAGTAATTGAAAATAGCGTTGCTCATTGGGGACCTGGGGAAAAAAAAAATGTGGAAAATGTGGAAAGTGTGGATAAGTATGAAAAACCGATGAAACGAAATGTCGAATTGTGTCGAAAAATTCGTGAAAATAAAGGAAAAAACGAGGTTTTGTAAGGTATATGAAAACAATATTGTTTTTGAAAAAGAAATCCACATAATTATCATAGAAAAATAGTTGATAATTATGTGGATTATGTGGATAACTAGTTGCCTAGTACCGATTCTCCAACTTTTACAATATCTCCGGCACCCATAGTTATCAACAAGTCACCGTTGATACAATTTTCCAATAGAAAATTTTCAATTTCATCAAAAGTAGAAAAATAATGGCAGTGGCAGCCGTTATTTTGTATTTTTTCCTTCAGATCATTGGAACTGATTCCAAGATTATCGGTTTCTCTTGCCGCATAGATATCAGCTAAGACTACTTCGTCAGCCAGAGAAAGGGCAGCAGCAAAGTCATCCATCAATGCCTTTGTACGGGAGTATGTATGAGGCTGGAAAACACACCAGATTTTTCGATGCGGATAATTTTTTGCCGCAGTTAAAGTGGCTGTGATCTCCTGAGGATGATGGGCATAATCATCGATTATAGTGACACCACCAATTTCTCCCTTTTTTTCAAAACGGCGGTTTGTGCCTTTAAATTTAGAGAGACCCAGGCAGATGGTTTCCATTGGAATATTCATACGGAGGCATAATGCAATAGCGGCTAATGCATTATATACATTATGAATACCAGGTACCGATAAGGTTATCGTACCCAGATTTTCTTTCTTGTGTTCTTGTGTTCTGTGAATCAGAGAAAAAGTTGCACAGGCGAATTCATTAAAGTGGATGGAATCAGCACTGTAATCGTTCTCATCACATGAGGTTCCGACTTTTATGATATGACATGGCAGGTCTTTGGTAAGCACATCCACATCTTTAATATCTCCATTGATAATCAGGGTTCCGTTTTCATTTAGCTTTTCCATATAGAGACGGAAGGAATGACGGATATCATCAATATCTTTAAAGAAATCCAGATGATCTGCTTCTATATTTAAGATGACTTCCATATTGGGGCAGAAAGATAAAAAGCTATTGGTGTACTCACAGGCTTCTGTGACAAATACATCAGAGGATCCCACGCGGATATTTCCTCCTATAGCTGGCATAATTCCTCCAACGGAGATGGTAGGATCCATATCGGTTTCCAAAAGAATTTGAGTTACCATAGAAGTTGTGGTGGTTTTTCCATGAGTTCCGGCAATACCGACAGAAATCCGATAATTCGCCATGATCTGTCCAAGTAATTCTGCCCGTGTAAGGAGTGGAATATTTTTTTCGGAAGCGGCTTCATATTCCGGATTATCCGGATGTACCGCAGCAGTATAGACAACGACATCAATGGTTTCTGTGATATGTTCTTTTTTCTGACCGTAAAATATTGTGGCGCCCTTTGCGGAAAGATGACTGGTTAATGGAGATTCTTTTGAATCGGATCCTGATACATGAAACCCTTCCTGAAGAAGAATTTCAGCAAGTCCGCTCATACTGATTCCGCCAATTCCGATAAAATGAATGTTGCATGGTTGATTAAAATTTATCTGATACATAGATTGTGTTCCCCTTTTTATTTGAATTTATCCATCATTTTTATTATAGCGCATAATAGTTAAAATGTAAAAGGTATTCTTAGTAAGGATGGTCAACAGTCGGAACACTTTTGTGTGTTTTAGAAAATTTTTTAAAATGGATTTTGCTTATGTAAAGAAAAAGTAAAAAAATTTGATTTTCAAAACACAATATTTCAAAATTAGGAAAAATCAAACAAAAATTCGTGAAAAATGTTGGAACATGTCAATAAAATTTAAAATAAATTATGCAAAACATTCACATTTTATAAAAAATATGCTATAATATCTCTAACATTATGAGAGACAGGGGTGATTACGTGATTAAGAAAGAAATGATTGCGATGTTGTTAGCTGGTGGACAGGGAAGCCGTCTTGGTGTATTGACATCAAAGGTAGCTAAGCCAGCCGTTGCATTCGCCGGTAAGTACCGAATAATAGATTTCCCATTAAGTAACTGTATTAATTCCGGTGTAGATACTGTCGGTGTTCTGACGCAGTATCAGCCACTTCGGCTGAATACCCATATCGGAATTGGTATTCCTTGGGATCTTGACCGTAACAGAGGTGGTGTGACAATACTTTCTCCGTATGAGAGAAGTGGTAACAGTGACTGGTATACGGGCACAGCCAATGCAATTTATCAGAATATTAATTATATTGACAGCTATAATCCGGACTATGTATTGATCCTCGGTGGAGACCATATTTATAAGATGGATTATGAGGTGATGTTGGATTATCACAAATCCAATAACGCAGATGTGACTATGGCAGCCATGCCGGTTCCGATTGAGGAAGCCAGCCGTTTCGGAATTTTAATTACAGATGAAACAGGAAGAATTACAGATTTTGAAGAAAAACCTGCCCATCCGAGAAGCAATTTGGCATCTATGGGTATTTATATCTTTACATGGTCTGTGCTTCGTGAGGCTTTGATTAAAAATGCTAATATTGCAAATTGCGATTTTGGTATGCATGTAATTCCATATTGTCACCAGAAGGGAGAACGCATTTTCTGTTACGAATATACAGGATATTGGAAAGATGTTGGAACATTAGGATCTTACTGGGAAGCAAATATGGAGTTGATTGATATTGTCCCGGTCTTCAATTTATATGAAGAATATTGGAAAATATATACAAAATCATATTCCATGCCACCTCAGTATGTGGCACCGAATGCAGTTGTTGAGAGATGTATTATTGGCGAGGGTGCTGAAATTTACGGCGAATTGTATAATTCGGTGGTAGGACCAGGTGTCATGATAGAAGATGGGGCTGTTGTAAAAGATTCGATTATTATGGGAAATGTAAAGATTGGTAAGGGAACCAAAATTACAAAGGCTATCATTGCAGAAGATACCGTGGTTGGTGAAAACTGTGAATTGGGTGTCGGTGAATATGCAGAGAGTCAGTACAATAAGAAAGTATATGCATTTGATCTGGTTACGATAGGAGAAAATTCTGTCATCCCGTCAGGAGTAAAGATCGGAAAAAATACAGCGATTTCTGGAGTTACGGAACTGAACGATTATCCAAACAAAGAATTGGCAAGCGGTGGTTACATCATTAAGGGAGGTGAGGCATAATGAGAGCAATAGGAATCATCTTGGCAGGCGGTAATAATAAGAGAATGCGTGAACTATCCAATAAGAGAGCAGTCTCAGCGATGCCGATTGCCGGTACATATCGAGCTATAGATTTTGCTCTGAGCAATATGTCAAATTCCCATATCCAGAGAGTTGCAGTTTTAACACAGTATAATACGAAATCTCTGAATGAACATTTGAGTTCCTCAAAATGGTGGGACTTCGGAAGAAAGCAAGGCGGCCTTTATGTTTTAACACCTACGATCACTCCGAATAATAGTAACTGGTATAGAGGAACTGCTGATGCACTTTATCAAAATCTCCATTTCTTAAAGGAAAGTCATGAACCTTATGTTGTTTTGGCATCCGGCGACGGAGTGTACAAAATGGACTATAACAAGGTTTTGGAATACCATATTGAAAAGCGTGCGGATATTACAATTGTTTGTAAGAAAATGAATAACGAAGAAAATATGGGACGATTTGGTCAGGTAAAGATCAATGATGAAGGAAGAGTCATTGATTTTGAAGAGAAGCCGATGATCGAATCTTCACATACAGTATCCTGTGGTATATATATTATCAGAAGAAGATTTTTGATCGAGTTAATAGAACGCTGTGCACAGGAAGATCGTTATGATTTTGTAACGGATATTTTGATTCGTTATAAGAATTTGAAGAGAATTTATGCGTATAAGATTGACACATATTGGAATAATATTGCATCTGTAGAATCATATTTTAAGACAAATATGGACTTCTTGAAGAAAGAAGTAAGGGATTATTTCTTCCGTGAGGGGGATGATATTTATTCTAAGATTGATGATCTGCCTCCGGCAAAATATAATCCGGGTGCGGTTGTCAAAAACAGTCTTGTAGCCAGTGGCTGTATTATCAACGGTACAGTAGAAGATTCTGTTATATTTAAAAAGGCTTATGTGGGTAACAACTGTTACATTAAGAACTCTATCATTTTAAATGACGTATATATTGGGGATAATACTAGGATTGAAAATTGTATCGTGGAAAGTAGAGATACCATTCGGGCAAACACATCTTATGTAGGCGAACCAGGAGAAATTAAGATCATAATTGAAAAGAATGATCGATATGTCCTGTAAATGGTAGAAGACTATACAAGGGAGGTCATTGGACATGCAGATTACTGACGTTAGAGTAAGAAAGGTAGCAAAAGAAGGGAAAATGAAGGCAATCGTATCCATTACGATTGACAATGAATTTGTAGTACATGATATTAAAGTGATCGAGGGAGAAAAGGGCGTTTTCATTGCTATGCCTAGCAGAAAGGCAGCAGATGGAGAGTATCGTGATATTGCTCATCCAATTAATACAGAAACAAGGGATATGATTCAGAGAGTGATTCTGGAACGCTATGAAGCAGCTGCTATGGAAAACGATGAGGCAGATGTTTAATTGGACAGAGAACGGTTTTTCCCAAAATGCTGAAGGGTAGCAGGTTTATTAGGATAAACAGATGAAAACATCTGATTTGTCAATGAAAAAAAGACATTCAAGACGAAAGTTTTGAGTGTCTTTTTTGATAAAAGCAAAGATATTGCATGTGCAGTAGAAAAGGATTGTGCTATAATCAATATACAATTTGTACAATGGAAAGAGGCTTTTGGAAAAGCTTCAGAAATGGAGGCAGATATGGGGATTATGCAGGCAGAATGGAGAGATCGTCTGGCTCACTGGAAGCGGACATTAAAAGACGATTTTTATGAAGTATTGGGTTCTATTGAATGGGAAGGTGCCAGTACAGAAAAACAGTTGACTTTGGAAGAAGCGAAGAATCTTCCTTTGGTTTCTATGCCTGAAGGAACAGAGTGGGGAACATCATGGAATTATTGCTGGCTTATGGGAAATGTGACGATTCCAAAGAAAGCAGAAGGAAAACGCGTGGTGATCTGGTTAAATCCCGGAGGGGAAGCGACATTATTTGTCAATGGAAAATCCTTTGGTACAAGAAGGGCCCCTTGGGTAAAGGAACCGTATCATTTTGTGGAAGATAACACACTGACCTATAATGGAAAAGAAGGAGAACGATTTGAAATCGCAGCAGAAGTGTGCGCTGGGGGATATTTTCCGTTTGTCCCGGAATTTGGTCAGGCGACAGGACCGGTTTTACCGGGGAGTTTTCAAGATCCAAAAGAGGAAGGCAGACGAACAGTGATCGGTTCTTGTACCTATGGAATCTGGAATGAAGATGCCTATCAGCTTTTTATGGATGTGGAAACACTGTACCATTTGTTGGAGGCATTGGATGAAGACAGTCTGCGTGCGTCCAAAATCGCCGACGCGTTGGAGGAATTTACACGAATTGTAGAGTTTGAACAGGAGAAAGAAGCAAGAATAGCTGATTATAAAAAAGCCAGAGAAATGTTAAAACCGGTATTGAAAGCGGTAAATGGTTCTACGACTCCGGTATTTTATGCGGTAGGAAATGCTCATCTGGATTTGGCCTGGTTGTGGCCCATGACAGAAACATATCGAAAAACGTCACGTACCTTTGCGGCACAACTGCGTCATTTGGAAGAATATCCGGATTATTATTTTTTACAGAGCCAACCTGCCAGCTATGAAATGTGCAAGAAGTATTATCCTGAATTATTTGAGCGGGTTAAGGAAGCTGTAAAAGGCGGACGTTGGCTGGCTGACGGAGCTATGTGGGTAGAGCCGGATACAAATATGGCAGGCGGAGAAGCATTGATTCGTCAGGTTTTGTATGGGAAACGTTATTTCAAAGAAGAATTTGGCGTAGACAGTGAGCTTTTGTGGCTTCCAGATACATTTGGATATTCTGCTGTTTTACCACAGATTCTGAAAAAAAGCGGTGTGAAATATTTGGTGACTCAGAAAATTTTCTGGTCTTATAATGAGGGAGATCAGTTCCCCTATCATTATTTTACCTGGAAAGGAATGGACGGAAGTAGTATTACATCGTTTTTACCTACCAGTTATACGTACGATACGACCCCGGAAACCCTACATACAGTATGGAAAAATCGGGTACAAAAACGAGATTTGGATGCTTTTTTGTTTCCCTTTGGGTATGGAGACGGAGGAGGCGGTCCAAGTCGTGACCATATAGAGTATTTAGAGAGAGAAAAAGACCTGGAAGGAATACCGAAAGTAAAAATGGCAGGTCCAATAGAGTTTTTCCATGATATGGAGGAAAAGGGTGGCCCGACGCAGGAATATTGCGGAGAACTTTATTTTTCTGCCCACAGGGGAGTGTACACTTCACAGGCGGCGGTAAAATATTATAACAGAAAAAATGAATTGCTGCTGCGGGAAGCTGAATTGTGGTGCAGTCTGGCAAAAGAAGCCGGTATGCCATATCCGAAGGAAGAATTGGAGGAGGCTTGGAAAAATGTACTTCTTCATCAGTTTCATGATATTTTGCCGGGATCCAGTATTGCCAGGGTATATGAGGATGCTGTAAGAGAACACAAAAAAGTAGAACAGACAGGTACGGAATGCTTAACAAAAGCTATGGGCAGTCTGACTGTGGAAAAGGAAAATAAAGAAGCAGTAACGGTATTTCAATCTCTGTCCTGGAACAGAACCGGTGTGTTCCAGCTTCCTGATACATTTAAAGATGGAGCGGCTTATGAAAATGGTGTTTCGATTCCGGTTCAGGAGACAAGTGAAGGCGTATTAGCTCTTATTACCGTACCTTCTTGCGGAATGACTTCCATTGTGCCTTCTAAGCAGGAAGATGTGGAGAATGATGGATCAGTTATACCGGTATCGGTTGAAAAAGAAAATGATAACTGGATATTGGATAACGGAATTGTAAAAGCAGTTATCAATTGTATGGGTGAAGTGATTTCTTTTAAAAAAGGAATGAGAGAGTATGCATCCGGGATCATGAATCATCTGGCAATGTATAAGGATATTCCCCGTCGGTATGATGCCTGGGATGTGGATTCCAACTATCATGAATTCCCTGTGGATCTGGAGCAAAGTTCACAGGTGGAATTGGTGGAAAACGGTGGTTTGCGCGCAGAGTTAAAAGTGACAAGGGTCATCAGTCAATCTGTACTGACACAACGGATCCGTCTGGATGCAGCATCCGATACGTTGATTTTTGATACCACAGTGGATTGGAAAGAATTACACCGTTTGCTAAAAGTAGAGTTCCCGGTGGATGTGGAAACCTTGGAGGGAATCAACGAAATTCAATTTGGCTATATGAAGCGTCCGGTTCATCGTTCCCGTCAGTATGATAAAGATCGCTTTGAAGTCTGCAATCATAGATATACTGCATTGGCAGATGAGTCTCACGGTGCTGCTGTACTCAATGACTGCAAATATGGTGTAAGTATGAACGGAAACGCCATTGAGTTAACGTTGCTTCGTGCATCGGCTTCCCCGGAAATGCGGGCGGATAATCGGATTCACCACTTTGTTTACGGTTTTGTGGCATGGGAAGGTAGTTTCATGGAGAGTCCGGTGGTACAGAGAGGTTATGAAATAAATGTGCCGATGCAGATGACAGTGGGAAAAAGTGAAACCAGATCGTTCTTTGGTATTGACAGGGAAAATGTGATTCTGGATACGGTGAAATTGGCAGAAGATGGAAGCGGTGATTTTATTCTTCGTCTGTATGAAAGCAAACATGCCGATACCACAGCCAGAGTTCGATTGGAACTTCCTGTTCGGGATGCGATGCTTTGCAATATGATGGAAGAAAAAGAAGAAACGGCGGTTATGGAAGATAATACATTGGTTCTTCACTTTAAGCCCTTTGAAATCAAGACGGTTCGGCTAAAAGTATGAGAAAAGAAGTGAAATGATAAAAAAGGGGCAAAGAAAATAGAAAGAGATTTTCTTTGCCTCTTTCAAAAAATCATGAACAATGTGTGAGGATAGGGATAACGTTGAAAATGATGAACTTATGAGTATAGCGTATTATGGGGTAGTGTGAATGATAGAAATAAAAAACATATATAAAAAATATGGTGACAATGAGGTGCTAAAGGGAGTTGATTGTACATTTAAAGAGGGTGAAATTACAACTATTATGGCACCGAATGGAACCGGAAAAACAACATTATTAAGTGTTATTAGCGGATTGTTATTACCGGATAAGGGAGAGGTGAAATACGAAGAAAAACAAGGAATAAAAAATGTAAGTATCGTTTTATCCGGAGAAAAAAATCTATACATGAAAAATACAGTTAAAGAAAATTTATATTATTTTGGTATTATACGCGGGATGCCAAAAAAAGAAATCCAGAAAAAAATTGAGGAGAATCTAAAATTTTTACCTTTAATCGGTGATATAGAGAACAAATTGGTGGAACATCTTTCATATGGGCAGAAAAGATTGGTTGCAATATTTTCCGCAATGATTTCAAATGCCACATGTATATTATTGGATGAAGTATCTGAGGGATTGGATATGCAGTATATAAATTTACTTCAGAAATTAATAACAGCATTATCGAAAGATCGTATCATAATAATGGCATCACATGATTACGATTTTGTCTCTTCCATATCAGATCGACTTGTGTTTTTGAAAAGTGGAATGATTGTGAAGGAATGTTCAAAATTGAATTTAGAAAAATTGAAAGAGTATTACATAGATCTATACGATCTGGAGGGAGAAGAGTAAATGGGGATATTGACAGCTTTGTTTTGGGAAATAAGAATGAGTATTCAAAGTACAATCAGGTATCGTTTTGGTGTGATATCGGATGTCATTATCTATTCTGCTATTTTGTCTTTTTTTCTATTGTCAAATTCAGGACAATCGTATGCAGAAATGTATGAAAATGTGGATTACAAGATTATTTTAGTAATAGGTTATCTGGCATGGATGTATGCAGTTACGGCGATTACTTCAATATCTCAGATCGTTTCTGGTGAAATGAAACAGGGAACATTTTACAAAAAGTATAATGCAAAATATCCGCTTCAGATTTTGTTATTTGGCAGATTGGTTGCAGCTCTGGTGGTTCAGAGCATTGTAATGCTTGCAGTTATCATTATTGCTATGCTAATCGGGAATGTCTCAATGATATGGGAACCTGTAATAATTGTGGCCATTGTAATTAGCACGGTAGGAATGTATGGGATTGGCCTGATTTTAGCTGGTATGTCAATTTTTTATAAAAAAATTGGAGCGTTCAATTATTTGATACAATTGTTTTTGCTATTTATAACAGATACTTTGCCAACAAGTGAGAATATCTCCTCTATTTCCAAGATATTACCACTGACGTCCTGTAACTTCATTATCAAAAAGGCATTGGATCAGCAAAATTATATCGATGAATTTGTCTTGCTATGCATTTCATCGCTTGTCTTTCTGTTTATTGGATACATGATTTTTGAATATTTCTTGTTAAAAGCCAGAAAAAAAGGAAATTTGCTTTTTTATTGAGAAGATTTTTGGGGTTTTATGTTAAGTGTTATATATGACAGTATGAGAAGAATCGTGGGATCCTCTATATACTGTAAGAAGCTTTTGTGATATAATGATAAAGCTGGAATTGGACGGTTGATTTTAAGATTTTGCGACATCAAGCACAAAGATTCCGGAAGTACAGATAGAAGTATAAAACACAACAAATGTGACAGGCTGTCAAATCAATCAGGGGGTTGAACAGTTTGGCGGAAGGAGAGGAAAATATGAATATTTATTGGGGTGATTTACACAATCACTGTGGTATGACCTATGGCTTTGGAAGTCTGGAAAATGCATTAAAGAGAGCAAAAAGTCAATTGGATTTTTGCTGTATCACAGGTCATGCAATGTGGCCGGACATGTATGAGGAAAAACCGGAAACCGCTTTTGTGGTGAACTTTCACCGGGTAGGATTTCAAAAACTGAAAGACCACTGGGAAGAGGACAGAAAGATGATCGCAGATGCCAATTCCGATTCGTTTGTTACATTTCAAGGTTATGAAATGCATTCCAGTGAATATGGGGATCATCATGTATTAACGATAAATGATGAAATGCCATTAAAGGATTGTCAAACCCCGGATGAACTGGTGAAACTTTGTGGAGATGCCATTGTAGTACCTCATCACATTGGTTATACACCGGGGTATCGCGGAATCAATTGGGATAAATATATTAATGCAAATTCTCCGGTAATAGAAGTATATTCCAAACATGGATGTGCTATGGATGAGGAGGCAGATTATCCATATTATCATAATATGGGACCGAGGGATACCAGAAATTTGGTGATGGAAGGATTAAAACGCGGTTACAAATTCGGCTTTATTGGATCTACCGATCATCATGCCGGATTTCCCGGTTCATATGGTGACGGTATGGCGGCAGTACTGGCGGATGAAAGGACGAGAGAAAGTATTTTTGAGGCCATAAAGGCAAGAAGAACCTATGCAGTGACCGGTGACCGTATTTTATGTGATTTTAAAATTAATGATGCATGTATGGGAGCCGAAATTACGGCTGATAAGCGTCATATTACAGGACATTTTGAAACAGAATATGGACTGGATAAAATTGTTCTCTATAAGAATGGTAAACCGATCCATGTCATCAATGGGGAATGTTATCAGGAAATAAATGAAAGCGGCAGTTACAAAATTCGTGTAGAATTTGGATGGGGCAACAGCGATTTATATCACTGGGACGGATCCATAGAGACACAAGAGGGAACAATCGTCGGATACCGTACATATTTCCGTGGAAGAAGTGTACTGGCTCCATCAGCAGATGAATCTTATGATGGAGATACCATCAATGATATCTGTACAGAATCGGCACAGGTGACAGATAGTAAAGTGACATTTTCTTGTGATACGGTAGGGAATAAGTCCACATTGCATCCGTCTACATCTGCTGTTCTTGTGGAAGTAGAAGGAAATCTGGATACAAAAGTGACGGTTCAAATGAATCATAAAACATATACAGCTTCCATCAGAGAACTTTTGGAATATGGATATACCGATCATATGGAATACTACCATAGTCAGGCATTTAAAATTCATCGTGCACTCCCGGAAAGCCGTTATATGTTTGATCTGGATTTGACAGATGATACAGCGGAACGGGAATGTGATTTTTATCATGTGGAAGTGGCACAGAAAAACAGACAATGGGCGTATGTATCTCCTATTTTTGTAAATCGTAAATAGAGAGTTTTTCGGAAGAAGAGGCAGCAAAATAGTTTCGAATCTTGATTGGCAGAACAGGAGGAAGAAGATGGATAAAAAAACGGAAGAGCATGGAATTGCTCCTGTTTATGATAAAAATTCCAAAATTTTAATTTTGGGGTCCTTTCCGTCAGTGAAATCCAGGGAGACACATTTTTTTTACGGACATCCGCAAAATCGATTTTGGAAGGTACTTTCACAGATTTTGGAATGTGAACTTCCCATAACAGTTGAGGAAAAGAAAAAAATGTTGTTATCTCATGGAATTGCAATATGGGATGTGATTGCCAGATGTGAGATTGCCGGATCCAGTGACAGCAGTATTGATCATGTGATTCCAAATGATTTGTCTTTGATTTTGAAAGAAGCACCGATAAAGGCAATTTTTACCAACGGAAAAAAAGCATATGAACTTTATGGAAAATACTGTCAGATGATGGTTGGGATGAAAGCGATACCTTTGCCTTCTACCAGTCCTGCCAATGCTGCTTACGGAATTCCCCGTTTATTGGAAGCATGGAAATGTATAAAAGAAGTATAAAGATGTCAGAAACTATCTAAAAATTGATGGATTATTTCTTTATTTGAATTGACATTTTGAAAAGTTCGTGTATAATGAACATATAGTAATTCATGTGAGTAAATCGGATAAAAGTTGATAATAAGGAAATATCGTTTTATCAATTGGTTTTCCGGTTGGCAGCGGGGACTGAAAAAGGAGGTCTGTATTATGAAGATGATTTATGCTATTGTGCATGCAGATGATAGTGATTTTGTAACTGAGACACTGAATCAAAATAAATTTTCTGTGACAAAGCTGGCTACGACAGGCGGATTCCTGAGAAAAGGCAACACGACACTGATGATTGTCACTGCCGATGAAAAAGTGGATAAAGTAATCGAGATTATAAAAAAAGAATGTGCAAAGAGAGAACAGGTAGCTGTGGAACAGCCATATTCCGATAACGGATTGAGTGGCGGAGGATTTGCCGGTGTGCCTTTGGTTCCGTTTACAGTGGAAGTGGGCGGTGCCACCATTATTGTAGTAAATGTGGAACAGTTCCTGAAAGTTTGATAAATAAATTTAACGGCTTATAAGAACAGGAAATAGATGGGATGTCGAAGGATTTACATAGATCTTGGAAAATAACGGGTTGATAACAGTGGGTTTATTCCGGGATTTGTGTGGATACGGAGACATCTCTTTTTTTGCATCGGGAAGTCAGAAACAAAAAAATAGAAAGGATTGCCATGAGAGATAAAATAAATGCTGAAGGGATTTTGCTTCGTATGGAACGTCTCAGACAGAAAAAAGAACAAAAAGAGATTTGTACGGGGATTTGTTCCGTCAGTACATTGTCAAAGATAGAGAACGGTAAACAAAAAGCAGATCCTGTGATGCTAAAAAAGCTATATCAGGAACTGGGAATTTCTTATCTGTCAGATGAAACAGAGATCAATCGTATTCAGAACAGGATGAAACGTTTTTTTGAAGAATTTCAATACCAGAAAGAGCAGAGAGCATTTTACGAATTGAAAAAAGAAGAGGAAAAGATACGAAACAGTCCTCTTCTGGCTGATTGGATGGTAATCTGTGCCCTTGTGGAGAGAACGGGATTGGATGTCTTAAAAGAGTGTCAGAACTTTCTGAGCCGAAACCAATTGGGATGGTATTTTCTGGCGCTTAGTGAAGAAATGGGGGAGAATGCGATAGAGTTTGGAGAAGAGGCGGCAAGAATTCTTCAAAATAGTTTTTCTCAGGTAATGCTAATTCATATATTGTATGTCAAAGGAAGATACAGACAGGTATTGGAATGGGCGGATAAAGCGGTTGTGCAGGCCTTGGAGGAAGGAAACTTGTGGGCTTTGGCGGAGTGTTATAATATGAAAGGAACGGTTTATGCTTGTTTTAATATGGAAGACCTGATGCTGAAAGAATATGAGAGGGCAGCACATCTTTTGGAAGAAAGCCGTTGGGTAGAAAATTTGAGAAATATTTATTATAACATTGGAGCTACTTATCTGGGAATGGAGCAATATCAACAGGCAGAGTGGTATTTAAAGCGAGCCGAAGTCAGAAATAATTTTATGCTTTATCATAAGTTTGCATTGCTGTATTGCCGTACAGGACAGAAAAAGAAGGCAAGAGAAGCCTGGGAACGGATGAAAATTGCTGAGATCGATGGAATGCTGGAAGAGTTAAAAAATCCGATTTTGGAAATTACGCGTATGGAACTGGAGGGGGAAACGGAAAAAGAGGCTTATGTTGTTCAATTGGAAGCACTGATGAAAACATTTTATGAAAGAAAAATGTTTGGTTATATGATGTTTTTTCACAATCAGCTGCAGAATCAATATAAAACCAGAAGAATGTATCGCAAAGCATATTTGCTGGAACAGCTATTTTCTGATTTGCAGAGAAAAACGAACCTTTAATTATATAAAATGTATCGCAATTTCGCAAAAAAGAGGAAATGAAATTACTGAGAAACCATGGTATGATGAATGCACTGACAGAAAGCAGTGCAGAAATGGGGCAGATTATCATGGCGGACAGAAAATAGTAAGGCTGTCAGCCGGATTGGGCACATGATATCACTGTGTCCGATCCGGTTGTTTTTTTGTGCTGTCAGGAAAGAACAAACGTATCAATTGGATGGAAGGAGAATGGCATGGAGGCAATCGGGTATCTGATAAGAAAAATAATTAAATATGATAAAGTTATGCTGTTTATGATTTTTATTTATACAGTGGTTTCTGCGATTTATCCATTTATATGGGTATTGGTACCGTCAAGAATTTTGGGAACAGCGGGCGAACGAGAAATGGAATATCTGCTCATACTTCTTTTGGAAGCAGGAGCGGTAGCTGTGACAGCCAGTTTTTTGATGGCATTTTTAAATGGAAATTATCGGATGAGAATGAATCATGTCAGGTATTATCTGATTCGCGATCTGATGCGGTATAGTTTGGAAATGCCCTATGAAAATACATTGGATGCGAAGAAATTAGATGATATTCAGCTGGCCAATGATTCTGTAACCAATCCACAAAGCGGAGCAGGGGGAATTATCCTTACCATGATGCAGCTGTGGGGGGAACTGCTTTCGGTTATAGGGTTTATAGGATTGCTTTCGATTTTATCCTGGCAAGTGATGATTGTCCTGCTTTTTCTTGTCATACTGACATTTTTTCTGGGAGAAAAGTCTTCTCGCTATGAGTATCAGCTATGGGAAAAAAATCTGCCCATTTATCGGAAAAGAAAAGTATTGTTCCAATATAGCTTTGATCCGGAAAAACAAAAGGATATCCGCTCCTATGGATTAGCCGGTCTTTTGGAAGGCTATATACAGAATTACAGAGAAGACAGTATGATTCTTATTGAGGCGGCCAGAAAAAAATCATTTGAAATGGAGGCGGGAATAGCCATTTTGGATTTTTTAAGAGATGGATTTTTGTATGGATGGCTGATTGTTCAATTTATTTCCGGAAAGATGGATATATCCCAGTTTTATCTTTATACTTCTGGTGTGATTTCTTTTGTGATGTTAGCACAAAAGACAATGATGGATTTGGCAAAAATAAAAAAAGAAAGTGCCGAATTTAGCAATTATCAAAGGGTAATGAAGGATAAAAAGAAACAGGAGAATGGGGAACATAGAAAAATGATAGGAATCAGAGAACAAAAGGAAAAAGGAACGATTTGTTTTCGTGATGTCTGTTTTTCTTATCCGGGAAGCGAAAAAATGGTATTGGACCATATCAATTTGACCATATGTTCCGGTGAAAAACTGGCATTGGTGGGAGAAAATGGTTCTGGAAAAAGTACATTGATTAAGTTGTTATGTCGCCTTTATCGTCCTTCCCATGGAACGATTACTGTAAATGGGATCGATATTTGGGATTGGGATGAAGAGGAGTATATGAAATACATAAGTACCGTGTTTCAGGATGCTATGATATTTCCTTTTTCCTTGAAGGAAAATGTGTGTTTTGGCAGAGAAGAGGAAATGGTATGGGAACAGGTGTTAAAGCAGTCCGGTCTGGATGAAGTGATATCCCGGTTAAAGTATGGAACAAAGACCTCTATGCTACGTATTTTAGATGATGAAGGTGTGGATCTTTCAGGAGGAGAGAGACAGAAGCTGTTTTTGGCGAGAGCTCTGTACAGAAGCGAGAGTAAGATATTAATTTTGGATGAACCGACCGCAGCACTGGATTCTTTGGCGGAACGGCAGCTGTATGAACAATATGGGAACATGACAAAAGGAAAAACAAGTATTTTTGTTTCCCATCGGTTGGCCAGCACAAAGTTTTGTGATCATATTGCGCTTTTACATAATGGGAGCATTTTGGAATATGGAACCCATGAGGAATTACTATCAGGAAATGGAATGTATCAAACGATTTACGAGATACAGGCAAAGTATTACAGAGAAAAAAAGAAGGAGACTATATGAACCATTGGAAGCAGATGTGGTATTGGATTGAGAAAAAAGAAACGGCATTGATTATCTGGATAATAGTTTCCTGCCTGGTGACAGGAATCACACCGGTATTTGGAATTATAATGCCGAAAATTATGCTGGATGAACTTTTGGGAGAAAAAAATGAAAGAAAACTGATGGGAATGGTCGTTGTTTTGGCATTGGGAACATTGGTTTGTGCATTGGGAAAAGCGTTGTGTAAGAAAAAAACATCAAATCTGATGGAACAGTTTACCATGAAAATGGAAGAGGAAATAGGAAAAAAACCAGTTCATATCCCCCTCTCTGTCAGTGAAAAAAAGTCCAGTATGGATTTATACGAGAGGGGAAAATATGGATTACATGCATTGGAAGACTGGAACGTCAGTATACAGAAAATAGGTGGAGGAACCGTAACGTGTATTAGTTCCGGCGTTATTATTTTATCCAATCAGTGGTATCTGCTGTTCCTTTTGTTGGCAGTCAATGTATTCATGATACCATTTATGAAGAAGATGAAAGATCTGGAAGTGGATAATGCCAACAGAAGTGTTCCGGAAAATAGAGAGTTTCAATATTATTGTTCCATTGCCTGTGATTTTCGTTATACGAAAGATTTAAAAATGTCTGGTGGAATTTCGTTTATGATGAAACGGGCTGAAGACAATATGAACCGAATATTAAAAATGAATCATGTATATTTTACAAAAGTTGGATATTGCCAAGGAGCCATCGCTGCTGTGACGGAATTGGAAACGGCCATATTATTTGTTATACTGGGAATATTGCTTTATGCCGGAGGAATCAGTGTGGGAATGTTTACCATGCTCTATAATGCGTGCCGACAGTTTGGGCAGACATGGAATGGAATGATGACAGCAGGAAACCAAATGATTACCGATGGTATTTTACTGCAGCCCCTTATGGAATATTTGAATATGGAAGAGGAAGAAGAGGAAACAAAAGTAACAGAAGAAGTGAAAGTATGTATGGATCAGGCTCATAAAGGAATTTTGGAATGGGAATTTCGGGATGTGACATTTTCTTATCCGGGATCAGAAAAGACAAGTTTAAATCATTGTGATTTTCAAATTCATACAGGTGAAACCATTGCTTTAGTGGGAAAAAATGGAGCAGGGAAATCAACAATCGTAAAATTAATGTGCCGGTTTTATGAACCGCAAATGGGACAAATTCTATTAAATGGAGTGGATATTCGAAGCATTCCAAGAAAAGAATACAGAATGATTATTTCTCCCACCTTTCAGGATTTTCAGCTGTTGCCTTTTTCCATTGAAGAAAATATTTTATGTAAATGCCAAAAAGAGATTACAAAGGAAGAAAAAGAGAGGATGGAAGGAAAAGCGAGGCATTTGGATTTTTTCAGATGGGCAGATGCGTTGCCGGAGAAATTTTCCACTTACTTATCGAAGAATTTAACAGAGAATGGCGTGCTTCCATCGGGCGGGCTGGCACAGAAGATTGCGTTGGCTCGCTCTGTATGTCATAACGGAGGGATGATGATTATGGACGAACCCACGGCTGCTCTGGATCCGAGAAGTGAAGAAGATATTTTTACACAGATGGGTGAAATTGCAAGAAATCGTACCAGCCTGTTTATTTCCCATCGTTTATCCAGTACCAGGCTGGCAGATCGTATTTTGGTAATGGAAAATGGGAAAATTGCGGAGAATGGCAGCCATGACTATTTAATGGAAAAGGCAGGGATATATTGGGAATTGTATGAGGTACAGGCATCCGCATACGGCTCGTTGTCTACGCGTAAATAGAAAAGAAACCGTATCCCGGGGTGTGAACCAGGATACGATTTCTTCTTTAAAAGGGGGGTGTATGAAAAAGTGATGTGTAATAGGCCTTCTGGCTTTTACAGTTATAAGGATACAAAAAAAGTGTGTATATTTTATGGCGGGTTTTTGAAGTTTATCTAAAAAAAGTCTTTCTATTTTTTAAAGGGAATCGAAAAAAAATATGAATAAGCAAGGGCATTTGACAAAAAAGGAAGGAACTCTTGATGGGGGGAGTTCCTTCCTTTTTTACAAAAATAAAAGGGGGTGTATGAAAAAGTGATGTGTAATAGGCCTTTTGGCTTTTACAGTTATAAATATAACAATAAAATGTGAGAAATATATGGCGGGATTTTGAAGGAATTGTGAAGAATGCCTACCTATTTGACGGTTCTTTTCCCCAATTATAATATGAATATGCTATGTAAAACAGATAGGGTTTATGGTATACTGAATTTGGAATGAAATTTCTGAAGTGGAAGTGAGAACCTACGGTGATTGCAGAAAGGAAAAGAAGGTTATGGCGATTAATAAAGCGATGAGGGCAGCTCTTCGTTTTTTCTCTTACGGCGGTATTGAATTGAAATCGTCCAGGCGATTTGCTAATTTGAAAGCTGTGGATTTGAAACGTCCGCTGCGTAAAACCATTCATTATTTTATCAATCATAATGATTACGATATCCCGATCCGTATTTTTATGCCCGAAGATGAAGTGATAAAATCGAAAAGCCGGGCGGGAAAGCGGCTTCCTATGCTTCTCTTTTTTCATGGAGGAGGATGGGTAACAGAAAGTGTGGATACGTATGAAAGAGTCTGTGATATGATGGCGAAGAGTACGGGGCATATTGTGACAGCAGTGGATTATCGTCTGGCTCCGGAATTTCGTTTTCCCACACAATTATATGATTGCTATGAGGCTGCCAGGCGTATTTATAAGGATGACTTTTTGATCCATGTAGATCCGGATGATATTACGATTATGGGAGATAGTGCCGGAGGAAATCTGGCAGCAGCTGTGTGCCTTTTGGCAAAAGAAAAAAAGGAGTTTATGCCGAGACGTCAGATTTTGATTTATCCGGCTACGAATAATGACTATACTGCCAAATCCCCATTTCCATCGGTGAAAGAAAATGGAACGGATTTTCTTTTGACAGCTCAAAAAATGGAGGATTACTTAAATTTGTATCAAAGTACACCGCAAGACAGACAAAATCCATTATTTGCCCCTATTTTGGCTGAAGATTTGACCGGGATGCCGAAGACCTTGATTTTAACAGCTCAGTATGATCCGCTCAGAGATGAGGGGGAGGCATTCGGAAAGAAACTGAAAGAGGCTGGGAATGATGTGACCATATGTAGAATTCCCGATGCATTGCATGGATTTTTTGCATTGGGTATTAAACATTTATATGTACAAAAAAGTTTTGAAATAATCAATCGTTTTTTGCAATGAGAGATAAATAAAGAGGTAAAAAAATGGCAGAGAATAGAACTGGACGATGGAGACGACTGGATAATGCTGCGACAATATTTCCGGCTACCAGTGGAAAACGGGATCCAAGAGTGTTCCGCTTTTCCTGTGAATTAAAGGAGATCGTGAAGGAGAATGTTTTGCAGGAAGCCTTGGAAGAAACGCTGCGGGCATATCCGGGGTTTCGAGTCGTGATGAGAAAAGGTTTGTTTTGGCACTACTTGGAAAAAAGTGAACTGGTGCCGAGAGTACATCAGGAAAATCAGCCGCCATGTGTGAAACTATACGTACATGATAAGAAGGGACTGTTATTTGAAGTTACGTATTTTGAAAACCGAATTAATTTTGAAGTATTCCATGCGCTCACGGACGGAACGGGTGCCATGGAGTTTTTGAAAGAATTGGTGAAAAACTATCTTTATCGGGTTCATTCCGATTTGGATGCGTCAGTATCACTGAGGGCTGCCGATATTACACAGGCAGATAAGGAACTGGACGGATTTTCCCATTATTATTCCAGTGATTTGGTGGAAAAAAAGAAGGAAAAAGTACATTCGTTTCAGATAAAAGGTGTGCGTGCCGGGTATGGAAATATGAAATTAAGGGAGGGAATGGTATCCGTACCGGAGTTGCTAAAAAAATCCAGGGAATATGGCGTGACGATGACCGTCTTTTTGACTACCGTGTTTTTGTGTGCCATTCATAGGGAGATGAGCCCGCGGCAAGAAAAAAAACCGGTGTATTTAATGGTTCCGGTGAATTTGAGAAAGTTTTTCCCTTCGGAATCCATGTTGAATTTTTTTGGGTGGATTGAAGTTGGATATCGGTTTGAAAGTGGTGTGACCACATTCGAAGATGTTCTTTCCCATGTGAAGCAGTTTTTTAAGCAGGAGTTGACAAAAGAGCGGGTTGCAATGCGTATGAATGCTTTAAAAAAGTATGAATATAATCCTTTCTTACGGATTGCTCCGTTGGAAGTGAAAAACATTTGTCTTCAGGCAGCAGCAGCATTTTCCAAAGGGAATGTAACCGCTATTTTTTCCAATATGGGGACGGTACAGATGCCAGAAGAATATGCAGCGTATATTGAAACCTTTGATGTGTATACCAGTACCCCAAAGATAGAGTTGTGTATGTGTTCTTTTCAGAACACTGCCATGTTAAGTTTTACATCTAGTTTTGAAAATGACAACATACAGAGAAACTTCTTTCGTATTTTAAATGAACATGGGATACATTGTACAGAACGGGTTCCCAAATTGCCGGAAAAGAAAAAAGAAGAACGTACGGGAATCTTGTTTTTGAAATGCCTGTCCTTTGCCTGCCTTGTAGTGGCAGTAATTGCCGGAATGATCAATATTTTGTATACACCAGATTCCTATTGGTCCCTTTTGCTGATCGGAGTAGTATTTTGCATGTGGCTGGCACTGGCCATTGGGTTTTACAAGAGACGAAATCTTTTAAAAAATGCCATATGGCAGATGGTATTTATCACAGGGGCCAGTCTGATATGGGATGGGGTGACCGGATGGAGAGGCTGGGCTGTAGACTTTGTATTACCGGGAATCTTTTTTCTTACCCTCTGTTTTGTCACGATTATGGCAGGGGTTCAGAAATTAAAACCTCATGAATATATGATTTATTTTTTGATGGCAGGCGTCGGTGGACTGATACCATTTGTTTTATGGCTGATTGGTATTGTACAAATTGCTTATCCATCGATCTGCTGCAGTGGAGCGAGCTTTTTGTTTTTGGCAGCATTGGCTATTTTTAAATCAAAGGATCTGGGAGCGGAGCTGCACAAAAAATTTCATATATAGGAACGTTATATTATGATGCCAGGGTTGTGGCTGATAGAAATCCAATAGAAACAGACGATGCCTGATTAAAAAACAGACATCGTCTGTTTCTGTCATAAACGTTATTTTTTCGTAATCGTTGCTGTGTAATAAAGAAGTAACGGAGGTTCCTGGAAATATTAATAAGATATATTTGAAAGAGAGGGACGAAATGGTAAATACCGGCTTGAAAAGAAAATTCTCAGATTATAGGAAAAGGAGGATGATTATGGAAAATAGCGTAAAAGAATCATACAATAAGATTTGTAAGAAGTGGAGTGATTTTCGCAAAACCACTCCAATCAATAAATGCATTGTTGACTTTGCCAATAATTTAAAGCCAAATGCAAGGATATTAGATGTTGGTTGCGGATCAGGGTATCCTATTTCTTCCTATTTATCAAAACAGGGTTTTCAAGTTACAGGAATTGATATAGCAGAAGAAATGATAAAGGAAGCAAAGCAACTGAATTTGCCCAATGCAATTTTTTTGGTGGAGGATATTTTAAATTTTAAACCAGGAAAGAAATATGACGCAATTATTGCATTTGATTCTATTTGGCATGTTAAACATGATAAGCAAGCGAAAATGTATCAAATGATTGCCTCTTTAATGGCGCCGGGGGGATTATTTTTATTTACCCATGGAAAGAAAGATGGCGAAATTGTAAGTAAAATGTGGGGAGAATCGTTTTACTACAGTGCATTAGATTTGGAAAAAGTACATGAAACATTAAAACAAAATGGATTTGAAATATTGTTTTCCATAGAGGATTATGAAGAAGAGACAACGGGTGATCGGGAATTGCTCGTTGTTGCCAAAAAGAAAGAGATGGTCATAGAAACAGAACGACTTTATTTACGAGAAATGTGCCAAAATGATTTTGAAGATTTAGCTGAAATTTTACAGAATCCAAAGGTAATGTATGCCTATGAACATGACTTTTCAGATGATGATGTGCAGGTTTGGCTTGATCGACAGATTGAAAGATATTGTCGATATGGTTTTGGTTTATGGGCTATGATATTAAAATCAACCGATCAAATGATCGGACAGGCGGGACTTACTATACAATCCTATAAAGATAAAGAAGTTTTAGAAATTGGGTATCATCTGAAAGAAAATTTCTGGCATATGGGGTATGCACAGGAAGCTGCTTTTGGATGTAAAAGATATGCTTTTGAGCATTTGAATGAAGATAAGGTGTATGCAATTATTAAGTCTGATAATATTGCCTCTATGAAGGTAGCCCAACGAATTGGGATGCATAAAGAAGATGAATTTGTTACCCGGTATTACAATGGTGATATGCTTCATTTTTTATATTCCGTTCATAGGGAGATTCCATATAGTGTTTAATTTTTTCACATAATCTGCGTCTGCCATATATTTCCGGTTTTCTGAATGGATCTTTTTTGTCATATTTACTGCTCCGGGTACATATACATGAAAAGATAGAATGATTGGGAAAGGTTGTGTCTTGGAAAAAAGGAGGTATTCGGATGCGGAAAAAAGTGGGACTGGCAGTGGGGATTCTTCTGGTGGGAATGCTGATACCATATTTGATTACAATGATTACAGCAAGAGAGGAAAGTATTCCGGTCAGCCAGGTGGTAAAAAGCGGAAAGACAGTAACTCTTCAGTCCAGTGGAAATAAGGTGGATGCTGAGGAATATTTAATTGGTTTGGTGGCGGCAGCTATCCCCGTGGATTATGAGGAAGAAACAATAAAAGCGCAGGCTGTAATGGAAAGGACGTATTTGTATAAGGCAATGGGGGAAGAAAATGATATTGACGAATCGGAACTTTCAAGAAAACCATGGACCATAAAGGAAATGGAAGAAAAGTGGGGAAGAGATGAATTTCAAAATAATTATGATAAAATAGGGAAAGCAGTCGCAGATACAAAGGGTTTGGTTTTGACATATGAAGGGGGTCTGATCGATGCACTTTATCACAGAGTAAGTGTTGGAAAGACAAGGACAGATACAAGTCAGGCATGTCCTTATCTGGTGAGTAAAGAAAGTGAAAAAGATTTGGAGGCAGATGGTTATCAGCAATCAAGAGTATTGACAGAAGAAGAGTTTACAGCGGCCATTAATTCCATAGACCCTGAAATACAGGTACCGCAGGAGGGGATTTTGTCTACTGTACAAATCGTGACAAGTGATGAAAACGGTTATATTACGTTGATGCAAATTGCCGGGTATCAGTTTGTGGCGGTAAAAGTAGCAGAGGCGCTGCAATTATATTCTACATGCATGGAGTTTGAAGAATATGAGGGGAAAATACGGGTGAGTGCCAGGGGGATTGGCCAGGGATACGGAGTTTCCCAATATGGAGCAGACTGTATGGCAAAAGAAGGAAAAGGATTTGAAGAAATTCTGCAGTATTATTATGAAAATATTGTGATTACAACTGTATAAGCCAGGAAAACCCGGTAATACTATTACCGAGGTGATAAAAGTGAATCATAAAAAATGGAAAAACGTCTTGAAAAATAAGGTTTTCTTGACAACAGTGTTATCCTGTCTGATCGTAATCACAGCTGTTACTGCAGCGGTGGTATATGGAAACGGAAGGAAGAATACAAATGAAAATCTGGCAGCAGATCTGAACCAGACAGAAGAGTGGACAAGCGAAGAAACGATTCATGAAGCGGCAGGTGAATCAGAAACAGAAGAACCATCAGAGGAATATGAAGTAGGAGAAGGCGTTTTGGCAGAAGGAGAAACAGAAGCCGTTTTGCCGGAGGAAGAAGAAACAGAAGAAGCAGCCGGAGAAGCGGACAGCAACAATGTGACAGCTGTAAACCTTACATTTGCTGAGGGCAGCATTATGCAGTGGCCGATTCAGGGAAATGTGATTATGGATTTTTCCATGGATCATACTGTATATTATGCCACATTGGATCAGTACAAGGTAAATCCGGCAGTTCTTTTGCAGGGAGAACCGGGTACTCCTGTTTTAGCACCAGCCAATGCGCAGGTAGTTTCCATTGGAGAAGATGAAGAGATCGGAACGTATATGGTTTTGGAACTTGGAAATGGTTATCAGGCGAAACTGGGAAATCTGACAGACGTGGCTGTCACAGAAGGACAGTATGTGGAACAGGGAACGGCTCTTGCAAATTTAGCAGAACCGACAAAATACTATACAGTAGAAGGACCGAATCTGTATTTTCAGGTGCTGAGCAGTGAAACTCCGGTAGATCCATTTCTTTATCTTCAGTAAACAACAGCAAATTATCAAAGTAAGTCCCCTTACTTTCCAAACCAAAATGCGTAAAGCATAGGAAAGTGAGAGGACTTATTTCTGTTAGCAGAGAATGAAAGACATTAGAACGAATTGACTGGATAGATACAGTTGGGAAAAACTTAGGCATGAATGGATGGGTGATGCAGTGCCATATAACTGTTATGATAGCGGCCATCAAAAGTGACCTCTTCCTGAAACCAGTCGGGAGGATTAAAATGATCGGCTTCCACTTCTGTGGCAAATTCTACTTCAGCCAGAACAAGTCCTTCATAGACTCCCTCAAACAAATCCAGTTCAATGGTATGATTTTGATACGGGATTTGGTATCGTTTTTTTGTGATGACTACGCCATCTGCTTTTTTCATGAGATGCTGATAGGATTCCTTGGTCAGAGGAAGATTGTACTCTTCCCGAACCATTAACCCGGCTCCTTTATAAGTAAGATAATAGGAGGAATTATCCCTGCGTATACGAACAACGGGATTGATAGAGAGATAGGCCTGTTCAATTTGGCGGCAGGGATATTCCCCCAGATGATCAGGAAGATGGCGGATTAAATATTTGCGTTCAATTTCCATAATGAGAGTTTCCTTTCTGATTCAATAACATATGAATTTCTTATATGTAATTATAGTACATAAACGAGTTGTTTACCAGATAAAAACATTATATAATAAGAATGAATGATTAAAAACATATACAGGAAAGAGAAACGGTTTTAATTGGAATACAATTTGAATAAGGAGGAAACAAATGAGTAAAGTATATGCATTTTTGGCAGATGGATTTGAGGAAGTGGAAGCGATTGCGGTAATTGATGTGCTGCGGAGAGCCGGAGCCGAAGTTGTGACAGTTTCCATCATGGGAAGATATGAGGTACGAGGTTCCCATGGTATTGATGTGAGAGCGGATGCCATATATGAAAAATGTCGCGTATCAGATGGGGATTTATTATTCTTACCCGGAGGTGGGCTGGGAACGGAGAATTTGTACAATTGCCGGGCTTTAAGAAAAGACCTTCATACCTATTTGGAACATGGTAAACGTGTAGCCGCTATCTGTGCAGCTCCCAGCATTTTAGGAAGAAACGGGCTTTTGAAGGGAAAGAAGGCAACTTGTTATCCGGGATTTGAAGAAACTTTGACAGATGCCTGCTATACCAGACAGGGTGTGGTGACAGACGGATTGATTACGACGGCAAGAGGAATGGGATTTGCGGTAGATATGGGATTGGAATTAACCGGTTTATTGTTCGGGACGGAGAAAGAACAGGAAATTAAAGAATCCATTCAGCATCCGGAATGCTAAAAAAGAAATGGCGCCCTGACAACCGGTCGAAAAATTATGCAAGCATAATTTTCTCTCCCGTTACAGCCCTACGGCTGAACGGTTACGATAAAATTCAAAAAATAGGGCTAGCAATTGGATATAACCTATGATATAATTGTAAATTGTAGGCGACTGCCGCAGTCTGTGCGTATGAGCGGGGCCGCCAGTATTATATTGTGAATGAAACCGATTAGGAGGAAGAGTCATGAGCGTACAGGTAGAGAAATTAGAAAAGAATATGGCCAAATTGACAATAGAGGCAACTGCTGAAGAATTTGAGGCTGCTATGCAGAAGGCATATTTAAAGAACAAGAATAAGATCAATATCCAGGGATTCCGTAAAGGAAAAGCACCTCGTGTGATGATTGAAAAAATGTATGGTCCAGCAATCTTTTATGAAGATGCTGCAAACGAGATTATCCCGGAAGCATACAGCAAAGCAGCAGAAGAAAGCGGTCTGGAAATCGTGTCCCGTCCAGAAATTGATGTGACACAGATTGAAAAAGGCAAGGCATTCATCTTTACAGCAACAGTAGCTGTAAAACCAGAAGTAACATTAGGTGAATACAAAGGATTAGAATATACAGCAGATCCAGTAGAAGTGACAGAAGAGGATGTAGCTGCAGAACTGAAGAAAGTTCAGGAGCAGAATTCCAGAACTGTGACAGTAGAAGACAGAGCAGTAGAAAATGGTGATATCGCTGTAATTGATTACGAAGGATTTGTAGATGGCACACCATTTGAAGGTGGAAAGGCTGAAAATCATGAGCTGGTAATTGGTTCCCATTCCTTCATTGATACATTTGAAGATCAGCTGGTTGGTAAAAATATCGGCGATGACGTGGAAGTAAATGTGACATTCCCAGAAGAATATCATGCAAAGGAATTAGCTGGAAAGCCAGCATTGTTCAAGGTTTCTGTTAAGGGAATTAAGGTAAAAGAACTTCCGGCTTTGGATGATGAGTTTGCAAGTGATGTTTCTGATTTCGATACCATGGAAGAATATAAAGAAGATGTAAAGAAGAAACTGCTGGAAAAGAAAGAAAATGAAGCTAAGACAGCAAAGGAAAATGCATTGGTAGAAAAAGCAATCGAAGGTGCACAAATGGATATTCCGGATGCGATGATTGAAACTCAGGCGCGTCAGATGGTAGATGATTTTGCACAGAGAATGCGCATGCAGGGACTGACCATTCAGCAGTATATGCAGTACACAGGAATGGATATTGCTAAGATGGTAGATCAGATGAAGCCACAGGCAGAAAAGAGAATTAAGACAAGACTTGTTCTGGAAAAGATTGCTGAGACAGAAAATGTGGAAGTAACAGAAGAAGATATTAACAATGAGTTGGAAAAGATGGCTTCTATGTACAAGATGGAAGTAGATAAACTCAAGGAATATATGGGAGACGCTGAGAAGGAAAGCATTAAGAAAGATCTGGCAGTACAGAAGGCAGTAGATCTGCTGGTTGCATCTGCGAAATAATTTTCTATCAGCCGTTGGACAGGGACGGCCACTGGTCGTCCCTGTCTGTATAAATGCAGTCAGGGAGATCCTTTCGTTTCGTGTTTTGAAAGCATCGAAAAATAAAGGGAATCTTTGAAAGAATGGAGGATAATATGGCTTTAGTACCTTATGTCATCGAACAGTCAAACCGCGGGGAGAGATCTTATGATATCTATTCCCGTTTGTTAAAAGACAGAATCATTTTTTTGGGTGAAGAAGTAAATGAGGCGACAGCCAGTGTTATTGTGGCAGAGCTTTTATTTTTGGAATCAGAAGATCCGGGAAAAGATATTCATTTATATATCAACAGCCCAGGTGGTTCTGTAACAGCCGGTATGGCAATTTATGACACAATGCAGTATATCAAATGTGATGTCTCCACAATTTGTATCGGAATGGCAGCAAGTATGGGAGCATTTCTTTTAGCCGGTGGTGCAAAAGGAAAGCGTCTGGCTCTTCCGAATGCGGAAATTATGATCCATCAGCCTCTTGGCGGTGCTCAGGGACAGGCAACAGATATTAAGATTGTGGCAGATCATATTCTGCAGACAAAGAGAAAACTGAATGAGTTACTGGCTCAAAATACAGGAAAACCGCTGGAAGTTATTGAGCAGGATACAGAAAGAGATAATTACATGACAGCACAGGCTGCCATGGAATATGGTTTGATTGATAAAGTGATTACAAGCCGTGAATAAATCTGATAAGGGAAGCAAGAAATCAGATATAAAGAAACCAGGTATCTGCCTGGGGTGAGAGGTAAAATATGGCAGGAAGAATGGAGGACCAGTACCGTTGTTCATTTTGTGGAAAGACACAGAATCAGGTACGAAAATTAATCGCAGGCAATAAGGGAATTTATATCTGCGATGAATGTGTGGAACTTTGCTCAGAAATTTTGCAGGAAGAAGGAGAAGGCACACAGGAAGATCCGATTGGAGATATCAACTTGCTGAAACCAAAGGAAATTAAAGAATTTCTGGATCAGTATGTAGTGGGACAGGAAGCAGCAAAGAAAGCTCTTTCTGTGGCAGTTTACAATCACTATAAGCGTATTACATCTTTAAGCAGCAGCGATGTGGAGATACAAAAGAGTAATATTTTGATGCTTGGACCGACGGGATCTGGAAAAACGTTTTTGGCACAGTCTCTGGCAAAGGTTTTAAATGTGCCGTTTGCCATTGCAGATGCGACTTCATTGACGGAAGCCGGGTATGTGGGTGAAGATGTGGAAAACATTTTGCTGAAATTAATACAGGCAGCGGACTATGAAGTAGAACGTGCAGAATACGGTATTGTATATATTGATGAAATTGATAAGATCACAAAAAAATCAGAAAATGTTTCCATTACACGAGATGTTTCCGGTGAAGGTGTACAGCAGGCACTGCTGAAAATTCTGGAAGGTACCGTTGCCAGTGTGCCGCCTCAGGGTGGAAGAAAACATCCACATCAGGAATTGATCCAGATTGATACCACCAATATTTTGTTTATCTGCGGTGGTGCATTTGATGGATTGGAAAAACTGGTGGAGAGAAGACTGGGTGCCGGCTCCATTGGTTTTGGAGCACAGATCGCTGAAAAGGCAGAACATAACATTGGTGATTTGTTCAAGCAGGTGTTACCGGAAGATTTGGTAAAATATGGATTGATTCCGGAATTTATCGGACGTGTGCCGGTGGTTGTGACACTGGATATGCTGGATAAAGAGACATTGGTTCATATTCTCACAGAGCCGAAAAATGCTATTACAAAACAGTATATTAAATTGTTTGAATTGGATGGCGTCAGCTTGGAGTTTACGCCGGAAGCTCTGGACTTGATTGCTGCCCGTTCTCAGGAGAGAAAAACAGGGGCAAGAGGTCTGCGTGCCATTATGGAATCAATTATGATGGATATCATGTTCCAGATTCCATCGGATGAAACAATCGGACGCTGTATTATTACAAAAGAGACTGTAGAGGGAACGGAAGGACCGACAATTATCAAGCGGGATGAAGAAGTGCCAGTCGTTCCGCAGAAAGAGGAACGTCCCCGCCGTTTTTTTGGAAAAAGTAATGAAATTGCTTAATCGTCGTATTGGCTTATAATACGAAAGAAGACAGTAAACAAGGGAGATTTTTCTGGATGCATGTAAAAAGACAGAAGAAATCTCCCTTTTGACTATGTATAGATGTATATAGAAACGAGGAAATACATGATAGAGGAAATGGAAATGCTAACAGTAGCCCTGCGTGGTTTGACTGTTTTGCCAAATATGATTGTACATTTAGATATCAGCAGAGACAGTTCTATGGAAGCGGCAAACCGGGCTATGGAAGGAGATCAGAAACTATTTCTGGTTTCACAGAGGGATACAGACGTTGCAGCACCGGGAAAGGCTGATTTGTACCGGGTTGGAACCATTGCCGTGATAAAGCAGATAGTAAGAATTTCTCCGCAGATTATGCGGATTTTGATTGAGGGTAAACAACGGGCCCTTCTTTTGGAGATGGCACAGGAAACACCTTGTTTGATTTCTAAAATTGTCACTATGGAAACAGAAGGTGATATGGAAAAGAATGAAGAACAGGCATGTATTCGTATTATAAAGGATATGCTGGTGCATTATCTTGCTGAAAATCCGAAGGCCAGCAAAGAACTGCACAAAGCACTGGAAAATGAGACGGATTTGGAGTTGTTTTTAGACCAGGTGGCCGGAAATTTACCGTTGTCTCAGAAAGTAAGACAGAATTTCCTGGAGATTCAGCCTTTGCAGGAGCGATATCAGTTTATGGTTCAGCTGCTAAAAAATGAAATAGATGTCACCCGGTTGAAGAAAGAATTCCAGAGACAGGTAAAAGAGCGTATCGATAAGAATCAGAAAGAATATATTCTGCGGGAGCAGCTGAAAGTTATTCATGAGGAATTGGGAGATACGGTTCCTATGAATGATGCGGATGCTTATCTGGAAAAGTTAAAGAAATTAAAGGCAGATAAAGAAGTCAAGGAAAAGCTGGAGAAAGAAATTAAGCGTTTGCGTAATCTGCCGGGAGGCAGTCAGGAAGCATCGGTAGCACAGAATTATATTGAAATTCTGTTGGAAATGCCATGGAATAAGGGATCCCGTGAAGTGATCGATTTGAAACAGGCAGAGGCGGTTTTAAACGAAGATCACTATGGATTGGAAAAGGTAAAAGAAAGAATACTGGAATATCTGGCAGTCCGTAAGTTAAACGGAAAAGGAGAAAGTCCGATTCTGTGTCTTGTGGGACCTCCTGGTACGGGAAAGACATCCATTGCAAAATCGGTGGCGCGTGCACTTCATAAAAAATATGTTCGTATCAGTCTTGGCGGAATTCGGGACGAGGCAGAAATCCGTGGTCATAGAAGGACATATGTAGGAGCTATGCCGGGACGAATCGCAGCAGGAATTCGGCAAGCCGGTGTAAAAAACCCATTGATGCTCTTGGATGAGTTGGATAAGGTGAGCAGTGATTATACACGTGGGGATACTGCCTCCGCACTTTTGGAAGTTTTGGATGGCGGTCAAAACAGCAAGTTTAGAGATCATTATCTGGAAGTGCCATTGAATTTATCGGAGGTATTATTTATCGCTACAGCCAATACGGTACAGACGATACCAGGTCCGTTGCTGGATCGTATGGAAATCATTGAGGTTAGCAGTTATACGGAAAATGAAAAATTCCATATTGCCAAAGATTATCTTTTAAAGAAGCAGTTGGAAAAGCATGGATTAAATGCGGAGCAGCTGATTATAGAAGATGATGCCATAAAAGATATTATTCGCCATTATACCAGAGAGGCAGGGGTGCGCAGCCTGGAAAGACAGATTGGAAAAATCTGCAGAAAAGCAGCAAGACGTATATTGGAGGATGATGTTGCGTCAGTGACAGTAAAAAGAGATGATTTGGAAACCTATCTGGGAAAAGAAAAGATTGAATTTGATACAATTAATGAAAAGGATGAAATCGGTATTGTCAGAGGACTGGCGTGGACAAAAGTAGGCGGTGATACGCTCCAAATTGAAGTTAATGTCATGCCAGGAAAAGGAAATATGCAATTGACGGGACAAATGGGAGATGTAATGAAAGAATCCGCACAGATTGCTTTGAGTTATATCCGTTCCATAGCGGGGCGTTATCAGGTGCCCAATGACTTCTTTGAAACCCATGATTTCCATATACATATTCCAGAAGGAGCAGTTCCAAAGGATGGTCCAAGTGCCGGGATTACGATGGCAATTGCTATGCTCTCTGCCGTAACAGAAAAAAAAGTACACAGAGATGTGGCTATGACAGGAGAAATTACTCTTCGGGGTAAAGTACTTCCCATTGGAGGATTGAAGGAAAAATTGCTGGCTGCTAAGATGGCCGGTGTGAAAACGGTTTTGGTTCCGGAAAAGAATAAGGTTTCCGTAGAAGAAATTTCAAGAGAGATTACAGACGGACTTCGGATTGTTTTTGTATCAGAGATGGAAGAAGTAATAAAAGAAGCGATTTGTTGTTAGAAACAGATAGAGGGTTAACGGAAAGGAATATATAGATGGTTATAAAAAATGTGAATTTGGAAATCGTGTGCGGTATTACCAGTAAGTTGCCGGAAACGGGTCAGCCTGAGTTTGCATTCGCCGGAAAATCAAATGTGGGAAAATCATCCCTGATTAATGCATTGATGAACCGAAAAGCATATGCCAGAACATCTTCCCAGCCGGGAAAAACACAGACAATCAATTTTTATCATATTAATGATACCTTTTACTATGTGGATCTTCCCGGGTATGGATATGCAAAAGTATCGGAGGAAGTAAAAGCTAAGTGGGGAAAAATGATAGAGCGTTATCTGCATAGTTCCAAAGAACTGCGGTATGTATTTTTACTGGTGGATATTCGTCATGATCCGTCGGTTAATGACAAACAGATGTACCAGTGGATCAAAGCCCAGGGTTTTTCACCGGTGGTAATTGCTACCAAATTGGACAAGATAAAAAGAAGTCAGGTGGCAAAACAGGTGAAAGCGATACGGACAGGCCTTGCTATGGAAAAAGAAGGGGTTTTGATTCCGTTTTCAGCACAGACAAAGGATGGAAGAGAAGAAATTTGGAGTTTGATTGATCAGACGATTTCCATTGAAACAGATATACAAAATGAATAAGCAGATATCACAAATAAAAGAAAAGCGGCTGGAAAAGAAAGAAAAGCCGCTTTTTTTCTTGTATGGTGATGAGGAATCTGATATAAAAATTGTAACAGTTCAGTCATAGGTATCCCTATGGATGAACTGTTATATAAAAATACATCATGATGGATACTTTTTCAGAGAAAAGAATGTCGACATCCGGTCACTTCTAATTGCATATCGGTTATTTCTTTTGCCAATGCGGAAAAAGATTCTCTTTTTTGGCATTTTGCATGGCCGGAATCGGTACGGGAGGAAGATTCCGGCTCCTTTCTGTTGAAAAATCAGTAAAACGATTGAAATTATAGATGGGGTGTGATATACTGGACAACAATAAAGGGTGGACTCTGCCCAAATGGCGGACTTCATCTATTGAAATATGCAGCTGCCGGGCTGCAGGAATGAGAGGTTCAGATGAAAGGTATTATATTAGCGGGAGGAAGCGGGACACGCCTTTATCCCCTGACCAAGGTTACATCCAAACAATTACTGCCTATTTATGATAAGCCTATGATTTATTATCCATTGTCTGTTCTGATGGAAGCTGGAATTAAAGATATTCTGATTATTTCCACGCCGGTGGATACTCCTAGGTTTGAGGCACTTCTCGGTGACGGAAATCAATTCGGTTTTAATCTGACATATGCGGTGCAGCCGAGCCCGGATGGACTGGCACAGGCATTTATCATCGGTGCTGATTTCATTGGAGATGATTCTGTGGCTATGGTACTTGGCGATAATATTTTCCATGGACATGGTCTGAAGAAACGTCTTCAGGCAGCAGCAGCTAAGAAGAGCGGAGCAACGGTATTTGGTTATTATGTGGATGATCCGGAGCGTTTTGGAATCGTTGAGTTTGATGAACATGGAAAGGCAATTTCTCTGGAAGAAAAGCCAGAGCATCCAAAGAGTAATTACTGTGTGACCGGTTTGTATTTTTATGATAACCGTGTAGTAGAATATGCGAAAGCACTGAAGCCATCGGCACGCGGCGAGTTGGAAATTACAGATCTGAATAAGATTTATCTGGAGAATGGCGAGCTGGAAGTTACATTGTTGGGTCAGGGCTTTACATGGCTGGATACAGGAACACACGAGTCCCTGGTAGATGCCACCAATTTTGTAAAGACGGTGGAACAGCATCAGCATAGAAAAATTGCTTGTCTGGAAGAAATTGCATATCTGAATGGCTGGATTAGCAAGGAACAGCTGGAAAAAGTCTATGAAATCTATAAGAAAAACCAATATGGTGCATACTTGAAGGATATCATGGACGGAAAATATATAGATAATAAGTAATTGAAATCAAACTGTTCTTTTCTGATTACGGATGATAGCATTCTGTTGAAGAAAAGAATGAATAAATGGAGGAAATGAGTCGATATGAAAATTTTGGTTACAGGCGGTGCTGGATTTATCGGGGGCAATTTTGTTCATTATATGGTAAATAAGTATCCGGAAGATATGATTGTGAACCTGGATCTTCTGACATATGCCGGAAATCTGGAAACATTAAAGGCTGTGGAAGATAAGCCAAATTATAAATTCTATAAAGGGGATATTGCAGACAGAGATTTTATTATGGATCTGTTCGAAAAGGAAAAGTTTGATGTAGTGATCAACTTTGCTGCTGAGAGCCATGTAGATCGTTCCATTACAAATCCGGAACTGTTTGTACATTCCAATGTACTGGGAACTGTTACCCTTTTGGATGCATCCAGAAGATTTGGTGTAAAGAGATATCATCAGGTTTCTACTGATGAAGTATATGGAGATTTGCCATTGGATCGTCCGGATTTATTCTTCACAGAAGATACACCGCTGCATACATCCAGTCCTTATTCTTCTTCCAAGGCGAGTGCGGACTTATTTGTTATGGCATATTACCGTACATTTGGTTTACCGGTTACAATCTCAAGATGTTCCAATAACTATGGACCATATCAATTCCCGGAAAAACTGATTCCTCTGATGATCAGCCGTGCGCTGGCAGATGAAGAACTTCCTGTTTATGGAAAGGGAGAAAATGTCAGAGACTGGCTGCATGTATTGGATCACTGTACAGCCATTGACCTGATTGTGAGAAACGGTAAAGTCGGTGAAGTGTATAATGTAGGTGGTCACAATGAAAGAACAAATCTGGAAGTTGTAAAGACGGTTCTGAAGGCATTGGATAAGCCAGAGACATTGATCAAATATGTAACAGACAGACCGGGACATGACAGAAGATATGCTATTGATCCGAAAAAACTTGAAACAGAACTGGGATGGAAACCACAATATACATTTGATACAGGAATTGTTCAGACGATTCAGTGGTATCTGGATAATAAGGAATGGTGGCAGAATATTTTAAGCGGTGAATACGCAAATTATTTTGAGAAGATGTACGGAAAGCGTCTGGAAAAATAATCCGAACAGGATGATTTCAGACGATGATGTGAGAAGGGTGTTGTAAGCGGTGGTTTGCGATACCCTTTTCCTTATATCATTTTCTCTATGGTTGGAAAAATAAAAGTAAAAGCCGGAGAAACCGGCAGAAATGAGGGCAAAATGCGAGTATTAGTTACAGGAGTAAAGGGTCAGTTAGGTTATGATGTAGTAAAGGAATGTGAAAAACGCGGAATAGAAGCTGTCGGTGTGGATGTGGAAGAAATGGATATTACAGATGCTCAGGCAGTGGATCGGGTGATCACAGAGGCAAAGGTGGACGCAGTGATTCATTGTGCAGCATATACAGCGGTGGATGCAGCAGAAGACAATGTGGATATTTGCCGTAAAGTTAATGCAGAGGGAACTGAAAATATTGCTAAAGTCTGCAAGAAGCTGGATATTAAGATGATTTATATTAGTACAGACTATGTATTCGACGGAGAAGGCGAACGTCCTTGGCAACCGGATGATGAACGTAATCCGTTAAATGTTTATGGTCAGACCAAGTATGAAGGAGAGCTGGCTGTAGAGCAGAATCTGGAAAAGTATTTTATTGTACGTATTGCGTGGGTGTTTGGCGTAAACGGAAAGAATTTTATTAAGACGATGTTGCGTTTGGGAGAAGAGCGGGGAGCAGTCAGTGTGGTAAATGATCAGATTGGTTCTCCGACTTATACGTATGATCTTGCGGTGCTTTTAGTAGATATGGTTCAAACAGAAAAATACGGCCGTTATCATGCTACCAATGAAGGACTCTGCAGCTGGTATGAATTTGCGTGTGAAATTTTTAGACAGGCTGGTATGGATCAGGTGAAAGTGACACCGGTAGATTCCACAGCGTTTCCAGCTAAAGCAAAGCGGCCGCATAATAGCCGGATGAGTAAAGATAAGTTGGAAGAAAACGGATTCCATCGTCTTCCTACATGGCAGGATGCACTGGGACGTTATTTAAAAGAAATCCGTTAAAAGGCAAAAGGAAAGGAACGTTATGCAGAGACAGTGGACAAAACAGAGAATGATATGGCTTTTACTGGTTGTTCTCTGGATGGGCGTGATCTTTTTCTTTTCTTCTCAAAACGGAGAAGAGTCATCAAATTTAAGCGGTGGTATTACAGAGTTTTTCGCTCATTTGTTTCATCCGAATTTTGAAGAGTTATCGGAAATGGAGCAACAGAAGCTGTTGGGACAATTTTCTTATCTGATCAGAAAAGGGGCTCATTTTTCTGAATATGCCATTCTGGGAATGCTTTTGACAGGATGGAGCAGAACATTTAAGTGGAATAAATGGATACAAGGCGGTGTATGCTGGGGAATTGGTACACTTTATGCGATGAGTGATGAATTTCATCAGATGTTCAGTGATGGAAGGTCACCCCAAATTTTTGATGTTTGTATTGATTCCTCAGGAGTTTTATTTGGAATCTTGGCAATGGGAGTAGTTTATGCTATAATGACTTTAATTTGTCAGCATAATAAAGCGAGAAAGATTTGACAGATAAAAAGGAGGAAATAAAATGTTGATATCCGATAAAATGAAACCATTGTTAGAGAATAATTCCGCCATTCGGGCCATGTTTGAAGAAGGAAAGAAGATGGCTGCTGTTTACGGTGCAGAAAATGTATATGATTTCAGCCTGGGTAACCCCAGTGTTCCGGCACCGTTGGAAGTGAAGCAGGCGATTCTGGATATTTTGGAAGAAGAACCCTCTGGTTTGATTCACGGTTATATGAGCAATGCCGGTTTTGAAGATGTACGTCAGGCCATAGCAGAATCTTTAAATCGTAGATTTCAGACAGCTTTTCAGGCGAAAAATTTGATTATGACGGTGGGAGCTGCCAGCGGATTGAATATCACTTTGAAAGCTCTTTTAAATCCGGGTGAAGAAGTGATTACTTTTGCCCCATACTTTGTGGAATATGGTTCCTATGTGAGAAATTATGATGGAGTACTGGTGGTTGTTTCTCCAAATACGGAGACTTTTCAACCAAATCTGGATGAATTTGAAGAAAAGATTACTGAAAAAACAAAGGCAGTAATCATCAATTCGCCACATAATCCTACAGGTGTTGTATATTCAGAAGAAACGATCAAAGCTCTGGCAGCCATTATGGAACGCAAACAAAAAGAATATGGTCATGCTATTGTATTGATATCGGATGAACCATATCGCGAATTGGTTTATGATGGTGTTACCGTTCCGTATTTGACAAAGTACTATGCAAATACCATTGTGGGATATTCTTACAGTAAGTCACTTTCTTTGCCTGGTGAAAGAATCGGATATGTGGTCGTACCGGATGAGATGGAAGACAGCAGCCGGGTGATTGCGGCGATGACGATTGCCAATCGTGTCCTGGGAAGTGTCAATGCACCTTCATTGATGCAGCGCGTGATTATGCGGTGTCTGGATGCAAAGGTAGATGTGGAAGCGTATGACAGAAACAGAATGCTGTTATATTCCTCACTAAAAGAATATGGATTTACCTGTATTAAACCGCAGGGAGCTTTTTACCTGTTTGTAAAATCCCCTGTAGCAGATGAAAAGGAATTTTGTGAAGCAGCAAAAAAACATCACATTCTTGTGGTTCCCGGAAGTAGTTTTGCGTGTCCGGGATATGTGAGAATTTCTTATTGTGTATCCTATGATACTATTAAGCATTCATTGCCGGGATTTAAAAAACTGGCAGAGGAATATCAGCTGAGCTGACGGGGAGGATAGAATGAAGGCATGGGAAGATAAAATAAGGCGGGTAACTCCGTATGTGCCGGGTGAGCAGCCAAAAAAACCGGTTATTAAACTAAACACAAACGAGTGTCCCTATCCGCCATCACCGGCGGTAAAAGAAGTGTTGGAATCCATGGATACAACGTACCTGCGCCTGTATCCGGATACGGAAGCGACAGCATTGGCTAAGGCATTGGCTCTGACATATGGGATCAATGAGGATCAGATTTTTATTGGTGTCGGTTCCGACGATGTGTTGGCAATGGCATTTATGACGTTTTTCCAGGGAAAGAAACCGATTTTATTCCCGGATATCACATACTCGTTTTATGATGTGTGGGCTGAACTTTTTCGGATTCCTTACGAAAAGATTCCTCTGGATGCGGAATTTCATCTGGTGAGGGAAAATTACTATAAGGAAAATGGAGGAGTCATTTTTCCAAATCCCAATGCACCTACCGGAATTGCTGAAAATCTGGATTTTATTCGGGATATTCTTGTGCATAATCAGGATGTTATTGTTATTGTAGATGAAGCATACATTGATTTTGCAGAAAAACCGTCAGCGATAGAGCTTTTAAAGGAATTTGAAAACCTTTTGGTGGTACAGACCTTCTCAAAATCCAGGGCGATGGCCGGAATGCGGATCGGATATGCATTCGGATCAAAAGAATTGATTCATGCGATGAAAGACATTAAATATTCCTTTAATTCCTATACCATGAATATGGCGGCACAGGCGGCTGGCACAGCAGCGGTTTTAGATCAGAAATATTTTGAAAGTACCGTTGAAAAGGTGGTAGAGACAAGAAAAAGAACAGCGGATTGTTTGAAAAAATTGGGATTTGTTTTTCCAGAATCAGAGGCAAATTTTATATTTGCCAGTCATAAAACGGTACCGGCAAAGCAACTTTATGAAGAATTGAAAAAAAGAGATATCTATGTCCGTTATTTTAACAAACCAAGGATAGATAATTATTTGCGCATTACCATTGGGACGGATGAACAAATGGAACATTTAATTACTGCTTTGGAAGAAATCTTAGATGAAGCGAACCGGTAAAGTGAATACAATTTTCCCAAAATATGGAAATGGAAGCGGGGCAGCATGAGCAAAAGTCATGCTGCCCCGTTTTTCAGTATCCGCATAATGGAATCAAAGGTAAAATCTTTGAATTCATAGAAATATCCCTCTTTCTGTTAAATGTTTTTTCATTTTTTCCCGGATACGGGTTAAACGGACAGATACATTTTTTTCAGAAAGTCCTACACGTTGTGCTATGTCGGTATAACGATCGGCAAACCAATAGCGGCGCATGAAGATGACACGGTTTTCCGTTGTCAGTGTGTCTAAAAATTGTTCAATGAGACGTGCCAATTCTCTGACCTCAATTTCGTCTTCTACCGTGTTTTTGTCAGCAATGCAGGATTCTATTTCTGTCATAGCTACGGTGTAAGTGCTGTTTCGTTTGTCGGCTGTTTTCTTCCAGTAACAGTGGAGTGAAATATTTCTTACGATTTTTAGGAGGTAGGACAAAAGGGGAGAAGGATTTGCTGGGGGAATGGCATTCCATGCACCAAAATAGGCGTCATTGATGCATTCCTCCGCATCTTCGGTATTGTTTACAATGTTATAGGAAAATCGTTTACAGACATTTCCATATTTATGATCCAATTCCTGTATAGCCTGTTCGCTGCGGCGGTAAAACAGATCAATGATTTCTTCATCTTCCATAAACATGATCTCCTTTCTTCTTTTACCTATATACTACAGTTTTAGAAAGGAAAACTACACCATTTTTATAATTTGTGAATCCATTTTCCGCTTTTAAACCGCCATAGAAAGAAGGAACTGCGGCAAACCCAGTCGATTACCATGGCAATCCATACACCTGCCAGGCCAAGACCGAAAAACTGCCCCAAAAGATAGGAAAAACCGATACGGAATGTCCACATAGATGCGATGGAAACGATCATAATAAAACGGGCATCGCCACCGGAGCGCAATGCATTGGGGAGTGCAAAGGCAATAGGCCAGAGAAAGGCTCCACAGATTCCATGAAGAAGTACAACAAAGCGGGCCATGGCGAAGGCATCCGGTTCCAGATTATAAAGGGTCAGAATGGGATCACATAGGAAAACCAAAATCAGATTTAAAAGTCCCATACTGATATAAATAATCTGCATTAGTTTTTTTGTATAATACTGTGCCTGTTTCGTTTCGTTTGCTCCAAGAGTTTGTCCAACAACCGTAATCATGGCCAAACCGATGGCACTGCCGGGGATCACTTCAAAGGAAGCCAGCGTATTTCCCACCGCATTGGCGGCGATGGAAGCAGTGCCGAAGGTGGAGACAAGGCTTGCCACCAGCAACTTTCCAATTTGAAACAGACTGCCATCCAATCCTGTGGGAATACCGATTCCAAGAATTTCTTTAATTAATTTCCAGTCAAATCCAAGACGAAAATGGGCATCGATATGAATGGGACGTGTCTGGTTGTGGATTACAAAGATCATGACACCGGCTGCTACAATACGGGATATTAGTGTAGGTATTGCGACTCCGACGACACCCAGGTGAAAGATCAACACAAGAATGGCATTTCCGGTGACATTGATAACATTCATGAGAATAGAAGTTTTCATGGAAATTTTGGAATCGCCCATGGAGCGGCAGAGTGCTGCACATCCATTGTACAGTGCTAAAAAAGGATACGAACATGCTGTGATATAAAAGTAAGTTTCAGCAGCATTCATAACATTGGTATCCACATGGCCGTAAATAGCCGATAAGATCCATTGATTTCCAAGAAGAGACAAGACCATGATGAAAATTCCCATCGCTCCTACAGAAAGAACAAGCTGATTGGCAGCGCGACAGGCGTCTGCCTCTCTTCCTTTTCCAAGATAGTGGGAAGAAATGACAGCTCCACCTGTAGCCAGGGCAGAGAATACCTGAATCAAAAGAACCGATATGGTATCTACCAGAGATACTCCGCTGGTGGCATATTGACCGGCTTGAGAAACCATCATAATATCTGCCATACCTACGGTAACTGCCAGAATCTGTTCAATTATAAGAGGAATAATTAAACGTTTTAAAGCAGCAGTATCAAACATGGGATTGGAAAACGGAAGAGATAATTGTCTGTTATTAGCCATAAGTCGCCTCATTTCTATGTTTTTTTTGTTATGAACGTTTACGAATCAATACAGACGCAAACTTCAAAAATAAGAAAAAGACGTATACCAGACGGACTGCAGTGAATCGATCGTTTACCGGGATTTTAAGGAGGTTGCAGTCAGAACTGACAGTGACGTCTTGTTCCATGGAATAATAGTTGTATGTGGCTTTCGCTTGATACAATTTTAATTTTAACAAATTTTTTTTGCGGAACAATGGAGAATCCTTTCTTTCAAATGGTGGTTTTTAAGAAAAGTTTCATGATCTCGTTTGGTTTCTTGTAAGATTTGTGACGGTAATTTCACAAAAAGGTTTGTTATATTAATAAACGAAAAAAATTTGCTCAGCCCGAAATGGCAGAAGAGAAAAACAGGAGGAATGAAATGAAGCGGTTTGGTAAGCGTGTGAACAGGGGATTGGTCTTGGCAGCTGTTATTTTAATTGGTCTGATTGTGTTTATTCAAGTGGATCAGTATCAATTTAAAAGTTCAAAGCCGGAAATTGAACAAATGACAAGGGATTATCTGGGAAAAGTAAAACAAAATAATACAATGGAGCCGGAAGAATGTGTGAAAGAAACCAAACTTTTATTGACCCAGTATTGGGGAGAAAAGAATGGAATAACGATGGGAATAACCAGAAATAGCATGGAAAATTATCTCGAATCTGTAAATGCAGATGAAAATGGAAAACTGGATGAGTATATAGATCGGATTGAATCCATTGAGGTCAAAAAAAATGGACCGGGTGCTGCCAGTGTGAAGGTGGAATATGAAGTAACGCTGAAAGGAAGCGAAAGAGTTTCTTCTTATCGGATATATGGTGTGGAGACGAATTGGTATGGGTACGGAGGAACTGGCACAGAAGATACCAGTGAAAGCAGACGATATGAAATTAAAATACAGCTGGCACAGAAAAATGACGGATGGAAAATAACCAGCATCGACAGTTCCTATGAAACGGTGGAAAGCACGACAGAACAACAGGAATCGTAAGGAGGGGAAAGATGGAGAGAGAAATGGAATTAGAAAAGAATATAGCGGTAAAAATCGAACATGTCAGTAAATGGTTTGGAAAAAGAAAAGTAGTGGATGATTTATCTTTGGAAACCTACGAGGGAGAAGTCTTTGGTTTTTTAGGACCGAATGGAGCCGGTAAAACAACTACGATTAAGATGGCCGTGGGACTGATTGGGATTGATGAAGGACATATTGAGATCTGCGGTGCGGATGTGGAAAAGAAATTTGAAAAAGCCATGGCAAATGTAGGGGGAATTGTTGAAAATCCGGAAATGTATAAATATATGACGGGCCTGAATAATTTGAAGCAGTATGCCAGAATGCGAAAAGGGGTTACTCCGGAACGTATTCGGGAAGTTGTGGAATTAGTGGGGCTGACCAATCGAATTAATGAAAAAATTTCCCGTTATTCTCTGGGAATGCGCCAGAGACTTGGAGTGGCACAGGCGCTGCTGCATCATCCGAAAGTTTTAATTTTAGATGAACCGACCAATGGCCTGGATCCGGCGGGAATTCGCAGTTTACGTGATATTCTTCGAACAATTGCCCATAAAGAACAGATCTGTGTCATCGTATCCAGCCATCTGATGAGTGAGATGCAGCTGATGTGTGACCGTGTTGGAATTATTGTAAACGGGAAACTGATACGGGTAACCTCCGTAGAGGAACTGGTACAGGGAGAAAATATAACGGGAGGTCGTTATCGATATCATATTAGTGATTCTGAGAAAGCCAGCCAGATTATTGGCGGATTCCAGAACGCTTCTGTGATAGAGACCGATCCGAATCATTTGGAAATTCTTTTGGAAGCAGGAAACGAGCAGATTCTATCAGAAATTAATAGAAAATTGGTGTTAAACGGGATCGAACTGTATACAGTGGCTCCAATCGAAGGACAGAAATTGGAAGATGCCTTTATAGAATTAACAAAGGGGGACGGACAAATT
This sequence comes from Lachnospiraceae bacterium, assembly GCA_026169045.1. GTDB lineage: Bacteria > Bacillota > Clostridia > Lachnospirales > Lachnospiraceae > Fimimorpha. The sequence continues at coordinate 57,239 of JAPFDH010000083.1, forward strand.
GCTTAAATTAATAAAAAATGAATGGATCAAAATATTTTCAAAAGCCAGTACGTATATAATGCTTGTATTGGTGGCAGTTTTTGTAGTTGGTTTTTCCTGGATGATGTTTAGGAATAGTCAATATGAATATTCATCCAACAGCCCGGTGGATGCAAAGGGGGAAATGGAGTATTTAACGTTAAGCAAACCGGAAGGATATGAAGTGGAAGTAGCCATGTATGAATTTATGCTGGACAGCGGCAGAGAGTGGTACTATGGACAGTGGCAGACCAGTGCACTTCAGGAAGTATATCAGGAGTTTAAGGCTCCGCTTTTGTATCAGGCAGAAGATTTAACGGAGGAAGTAAAAGATGATTGGAACAATCGTCTGGAAAAGGCATGTGCATGTATTTTGGCAAATGACTGGAACGGATATGTGGAAGAACGGTTGGACTATCTGAATGCAACCGTGTCAGATCCTGAAATGTTGGAAGCAAAGTCCTATTACTGGAATTTTATGAAGGAAAACAACCTCACACCGGAAGATAAGGATTGGAGAGAAGAATCCGCACGTACCATTGGCAATTTGAAGGAATCATTGGTTTCTCTGGAAGAACAGAAAGCTTCCGGGGTAATAATCAGTGAAGATATGGAGAAAGAAGTCCGGGATCCGTTGGCACTGGAAGAATACCGGCTGGAACACGGAATTGAATTTTATGTAGATGAAAATGGTAATACACAGAATTTATTTTATAATGCATGGAATCAGGGAAACATGATTGTAGTGATGGCAAGTATAGTAATGGTTGTGTTGGCAGGCGGATGTGTGGCCAATGAGTTTTCCAACGGAACGATCAAATTCTTGCTGATCAATCCGGTAAAGAGAAGTAAAATTATTATCAGTAAATATTTGACATTACTGTTGGTATCTGTGGTTATGATTTTTGGTATATTTGTGATAAGCGGGATCACAGATTTATTGTTTTTCGGACTGGATGGTTTAAAGACACCGATGCTTTCAGTCAAAGACGGAGTGGTTTCCCAGACAAGTGCTGTTTTTTATGTGATGAAAACCTATTTTTACCAAGGACTGAATTTGATCGTTATGATGACCATGGCGTTTATGATTTCTTCCCTGCTTCGCAATTCAGCAGTATCCATAGGAATTGGAGTGGCATCACTGATGGGTGGAAGCATGCTGGTACAGATTTTAGCAATGTTTGGTTGTGACTGGGGAAGATATGTTCTCTTTGCAAATACAGATTTAATCGGTATCGCACAGGGAAAAGGAGTCTTTGCCAATCAGAATCTGACCTCTTCCGTTGTTATTTTGGCAGTTTATATGGTTCTGTTTTTGTTTATTGCATACGATGGCTTTACGAGAAGAGAAGTGTAGATGGATCCGAACTGTTACCTAAATTTGTAACAGTTCAGTCTGCGCCATTCGTAAAACCGCACTGCGTGCTTATTGTGGCTGTCGCCACTGTTTTACTCATTTACAGGCGCTCAGCTCATAGGTCTGAGCGGTCGAAAAATTATGCAAGCATAATTTTCTCTCCCGTTACAGCCCTATGGCTGAACTGTTACCTAAATTTTGGGATTTCTGGGAGAAAGAATTGACAGATAGAACTCCATCTGTTATACTTGTAAAGCTGTCAAAAGGGAGAAAATCCGAATGACAATTTGTGCAATTTGATGTATGGACAAAATGAAATGGCAATGAAACGCATTGAGGTTGCAAAAGGGTATTCGACTGCGGTTGGATACCTTTTATTTTCGCATTAAGAGTGGGAAACAGTTGCAGAATTGTGGATGATACAAAAAAGTAACAATCCGTTTGTGGATATCTTCTCTGTTTGGACGGCTGGAATAGTTGGATAATGAAACAGATTGAAATGATATGAATAAAGATAGGAGTTTGAATGGAAGAACTGAGATTTGATGAATTAGGATTACAAGAAGCGTTGATGCGGGCAGTGGCGGATATGGGGTTTGAGGCTGCTTCGCCGATTCAGGCACAGGCAATTCCGGTGGAATTGGAAGGCAGGGATGTGATCGGCCAGGCTCAGACCGGTACAGGAAAGACGGCTGCATTTAGTCTTCCACTGCTGGAAAAGATTGATCCAAAAAATAAAAAATTACAGTCTCTGATTTTGTGTCCCACAAGGGAGCTGGCGATTCAGGTAGCAGAAGAAATTCGTAAGTTGGCAAAATACATGCATGGAATTAAAATTCTCCCCATTTATGGAGGGCAGGATATTGTAAAGCAGATCCGGAGTCTAAAAGGGGGCGTGCAGATTATTATCGGTACGCCGGGACGTGTAATGGATCATATGCGCAGAAAAACAATTAAACTGGATCATGTGCATACCGTGATACTGGATGAGGCAGATGAAATGTTGAATATGGGATTTGTGGAGGATATTGAAACAATATTGGAATCCGTTCCGGAAGAACGCCAAACCGTATTGTTTTCTGCCACAATGCCGGAAGCGATTATGAATATTGCAAAGAATTTCCAGAAAGATCCGGTTCTTGTGCGCGTATTGAAAAAGGAACTTACCGTGCCAAAAATCGGACAATATTATTATATGGTACGGCAGAAAAATAAAGCAGAAGTATTGTCCAGGCTTCTGGATATGTATAATCCAAAGTTATCGTTGGTGTTCTGTAACACAAAGAAGATGGTGGATGAACTGGTCAATGAATTACAGGGAAGAGGATACTTTGCAGAAGGTCTTCATGGAGACTTGAAGCAATCTCAGAGAGACCGGGTGATGGCAGGATTCCGCAACGGAAAAACGGAAATTTTGGTAGCTACCGATGTGGCAGCCAGAGGAATTGATGTGGACGATGTGGAAGCTGTGTTTAACTACGATATTCCTCAGGATGAAGAGTATTATGTCCATAGAATCGGACGTACCGGACGTGCCGGGAGAGAAGGTATGGCCTTTAGCCTGGTGGTTGGTCGGGAAATTTATAAATTGAAAGACATTCAACGCTACTGTAAGACGAAGATTCATGAAAGACAGATTCCGTCCGTCAATGATGTAACGAAAATAAAAACCGACAATATTCTTACCCGTATGAGTAAGATTATTGAGGAAGAGGATCTGGGCAGTCTGATACAGGCGATTGAGGAAAAGATCAACGAAGAAGAATATTCCTCTTTAGAATTGGCAGCAGCATTTTTAAAAGATATTTTAGGGGAAGAGTCAGAAGAAATTGAAGAAATTTATTCGCCGGAACAGTGGGAAGAAGGCAGAGGCCGCGGACGCAAGAGCGGAAGGGGTGCAGAAGCAGGTATGACCCGTCTGTTCATTAACATCGGAAAGAAACAGGGAATCCGTCCGGGAGATATTGTGGGAGCAATTGCCGGAGAATCGGGTATTCCCGGAAAAATGATAGGAAGCATTGATATGTATGACCGCTATACATTTGTGGATGTACCGCGGGGCCAGGTCAGTGCAATCATTAAGGCAATGAAAAAGAGCAAAATAAAAGGAAAATCTGTGAATGTGGAACGGGCAAACAATGCATCGAATTCCTGATTGCAGATAGAGCAAAACGGTCACACAGGGTGAGAAAAGTCAAACCATGTGTGACCGTTTTTTTGCGTGCAGACAACGGGCTGTGCGCGGATGTATGCATACGCATAGGTCGACTGTCTGCGAATGTGAGAAACTCATAAAGTATGTTTCTTATCATTATAACAGGGAACGGAGTGCTTCTTTTTGAGCAGCAATTACTTTATCACACCAAATATCAAATTCGGGATCTTCAACTTGGCATTCGGGATGGGAAAGTATATAGGAGATGGATTCACGAATTCCCTGATCTGCCCGTTTCACAGCAGTAAATCCGGGCACAAGTTGTTTCAGTTTACTGTTGTCAAATACAACAGAATTGGCTTTGTCTCCCAGAAGGGCACCGGTAAGATCATATTGCTTTCCGCAGGCGCCCAAAAATTCGGAAGAGATGTGAACGGATTGAAAATCCGGACAGCCAAGGGCATCTGCGATAATAGAATAAATTTGATTCCAGGTTACGGTTTCGTCAGATGTAATATGAACCGTTTCCCCAATGGCATGGATATTTCCCAGAAGACCAATGAATCCTCTGGCAAAGTCAGAATTATGTGTAATGGTCCAAAGGGATGTACCGTCTCCGTGAATAATGACCGGCTTGTGGGAAAGAATTCTTTTTATGGTAGAATAACTTCCTTTTTTTCCGTGAATTCCTGCCGGAATACTGCGCTCATCGTAGGTACTGCTGGGGCGCACGATGGTGACAGGAAATTGTTCTGTGCGGTAGAGATGCATCAGATAATTTTCACATTCGATTTTTTCCCTGGAATATTCCCAATATGGATTTGCCAGAGGAGTGCTTTCGGTAATGCGGTAGTTTGCCAGCGGTTTTTGATAGGCGGAAGCAGAACTGATAAATAAAAACTGACGTGTTTTTCCGCGAAACAGACGATAATCTCTTTCCAGGTCAGAACGGTGAAAAGCAATAAAATCTGCTACAGCGTCAAAGTGCAGTCCGGATAAAAGGGATTCCATTTCCTGTTCATTATGAATATCTCCGATGAGAGAAATGGGAGAATGCGAAGAACAATTTTTCAGCTCCTCATTTCTTCTGCCGCGGTTGATGAGGTAAAGTTCGTGGCCTTCTTTCAGGAGCTGTTTGGAAATAGCCATACTGATTTTACCGGTACCTCCGATTAATAATATTTTCATGGTGATATCCTCCTTTTATTTGTGATTTTATCACAAGAAAATATAAGACGGAAATGGAGTATTTGGGAAAAAATTGTAAAATATCATAGGATTTTCGAATATATGAAATAAAAATTCCATGATAATACATGGAAGTATAAAGCCGTTTCATATAGAATGAAGAAAAATTAAGCACACCTCCAAACAGGTATCGGAAAATAAGAGTAGTACCAGAAAAAGTATTGTGGCAATGCGGAGGGGGAAAGGAAGAGAGGGTAAACGATATGAAACAGAAATTACGTTTATGGTATGATAAACCGGCTCCAAATCGGGGACGTGTATCGGAGGAAAGGACAGCAAAGGATCCGGACTGGGAGGAATGGTCCCTTCCTCTCGGATGTGGTTATATGGGATTAAATATTTTCGGGAGAACGGATACGGAACGAATTCAGGTGACAGAAAATAGCTTAACCAATCCGTATCGCGCGGGTCTTAACAATTTTGCTGAAATTGAACTGGAAATGGGGCACGAAAAAGAAGATGTAAAAAATTATGAGCGGGATTTGGTTTTGGAGGATGCCATTGCCCATGTCTGCTATGAATGGAATGGGATTACATATCGAAGAGAATATTTTTGCAGTTATCCGGATAAGGTTTCTGTGATCGGTCTGGAAGCATCGCAAAAAGGAGCGTTATCCTTTTCTGTGGAGGCAAAAACACCGTACCTGCGTCCGTTTGGAGAAGAAGATCACCAGGGAAAAACAGGTAAAGTCAGAGCGGAAGATAACTGTATTACATTGAGCGGAAAGATGGAATATTATCAAATCGAATATGAAGGCCAGGTTTTGATTCAGAAAGAAGGAGGGACACTTCGCAAAGAAGGGGGCAAACTGATTGTGGAGCAGGCAGACCGTGTTCGTTTACTGATTGCTGTGGGAACGAATTATGAACTCCGTCCGTCTGTATATTTGGAAGAGGACCGAACCAAAAAGCTGAAAGACAATAAGCATCCCCATGAGAAGGTTTCCCGTATACTTATGGATGCTTCACAAAAATCCTATGAGGAACTTCGAAAACGGCATGTGGAGGATTATCAGAGACTATATAAAAGAGTTCATGCATCTTTCGGAACCGTTACAGAGGAAGAACAAAAGATTCCGACGGATGAACTTTTAAGAAGATATCAGAAAGGAGAACATAGCCATTATCTGGAACAGTTATATTTCCAATATGGACGTTACCTTTTGATTGCTTCTTCTAGAAAAGGAACGCTTCCCGGAAATTTACAGGGAATCTGGAATCAATACGACTCTTCTCCCTGGAGTGCGGGGTATTGGCATAACATTAATATCCAGATGAATTACTGGCATGCATTTTCCACCGATCTGGCAGAATTGTTTGAACCGTATGTTGATATGAACGAGGCATTTCGGGGAAAAGCACAGCAAAATGCGGATGCCTATTTGCTGGAAATTCAAAACGGGGATCGAAAAGGGGAGTATGATGTTCCCATGGAACCTGTGGGAAGCGGGAAAAACGGATGGGCGGTCGGAACCGGCGGATGGCCATATGATATTTCGGCTCCCAGTCCGGACAGTCATTCCGGACCGGGTACAGGAGGTCTGACGACACAGGTATTCTGGGATTATTATGATTTTACGAGGGATCCTGACATTTTAAAAGATCATGTTTATCCGGTATTGGAAAGTATGGATCAGTTCCTAAATAAGACAGTGGTTCGGGAAGGAGAGGAACTGCTGGCATATCCTTCCGCATCGCCGGAGCAGTGTATCAACGGAATCTATCCCAACTATTATCACACCATCGGATGTGCATTTGACCAGCAGATGATTTATGAAAATCATAAAAATTATCTGGCAGCGGCTAAGGCTATGGGAGTGGAAAATGAGACAACAGCGATAGCGAGAAGACAGATGCCGAAGCTCTCGCCGGTTTTGATTGGAACTTCCGGTCAGGTGAAAGAATATCGGGAAGAGCAGGGATATGGAGATATCGGTCAATGGAATCACCGCCATATTTCTCAATTGGTGGCACTTTGTCCCGGACAAACCATCAATAGGGAGACAAGCGAGTGGCTGGAGGCAGCCAAAGTATCACTTACAAAACGGGGAGACGAATCCACCGGCTGGGCCATGGCACACCGTTTGAATTCCTGGGCCCGGGTGGGTGACGGAGAACATGCATATCGGGTATTGAATACACTGTTGTCTAAGGGAACGCTTCCCAATCTTTGGGATACCCATCCGCCATTTCAAATTGACGGTAATTATGGCGGCACAGCCGGTATTGCTGAGATGCTTCTGCAAAGCTGTGACGGATGGATTTATCCTCTGCCAGCACTTCCGGATGCATGGGCAGACGGTTCGTTTCAGGGATTGGTGGCCCGCGGAAACTATTCTGTCAGCGTCAGGTGGAAGGCGAAAAAAATTCAGGTTTTGGAACTGACGGCACGTGTGGGCGGCACAGCAAAAATCTGTTATCCGGGCATCCGGGATATGATATGTGAGACTGTGGACGGATCCAATATGGAAGAGAAAAAATGTATACAACAGGAAACGGATCGTGTGATTTGTGAAATGAAAAAAGGAGAGACGATACAGTTTCGTTTGAACGGAACATGCGGATCGTATTGATAAACGTGAGGACACTAAAATGAAACAGGAAAAAAAAATAAAAATGGGAATTTTGGGGGCTGGCAAAATCGCCGGAAAAATGGCGGATACGGTGCAAAGACTGAAGGATGTGGAAATCTATGCTATTGCTTCCAGAAATTTGGGAAAAGCACAAGAATTTGCAAATAAACATGGAATTCGAAGGTCCTATGGATCTTATGAAGAAATGGCACAGGATAAGGATATTGATTTAGTTTATATTGCAACGCCGCATTCGGAGCATTATAAAAATATGATCTTGTGTCTGAATCATCAAAAACATGTATTGTGTGAGAAAGCATTTACGATTAATGCGATACAGGCCAGAGAAGTCATGATTTTGGCAAAAGAAAAAAATTGTTTCTTGATGGAGGCTATGTGGACACGGTTTCATCCTTTCACAAAACAGGTAAAAACATGTTTGGAGGAGGGAATCATAGGAGAGATGAAATGGATGGAGGCCAATTATGGCTTTTATTCCATGAACACAGAACGGATGTATCGTCCCGAACTGGCAGGTGGTGCCCTGCTGGATTTGGGAATTTATCCACTGACGGCAGTTTCGTTGCTGTTTGGAGATCACCCGGTGCATGTGGATACAAGAGGAATATTGACGGAGCTGGGTGTGGATGCCAGAAGCCAGACGGTGCTTACCTATGCAGACGGAAAGATGGCTGTGGTGTCCACTTCTATAGATAGTTTTTCAGATGGTAAAATTCGGATATATGGGACAAAAGGATTTGCTGAAATTGATGGGGTAGCCAATTGGGAAGGAATGCGCGTATATGATTCCCAAAGAAAGCAAGTGGCTGTCTTTGAAAGACCGGAGCAGATCAGCGGTTATGAGTACGAAGTGGAAGCTGCCTGTAAGGCGATTCGAGAGGGAAAACTGGAGTGTGCCGGAATGCCTCACAGTCAGACATTGTACATGATGGAACAGATGGATTCTCTGCGAAGAACATGGGGAATGCGGTATCCTATGGAAACGTAAAATATAAAATTTAGAAGCTTGTCCTTATCTTCTTTTCATATTGTGATATAAATATTATAAAGATACAGAGAATGTAGCTTGATTTTCTCCTAGTTTCTCTGTATTTGGATGTATTTGTCTTTGATAAAATGGTTAATATGTATAAAAATAGAAAAATATATTATGGAATTTTAATGAAAATTTATTTTTTTATAGACAAAAACCATATAAGCATTTATACTATTACTATAGAGAGTTTGTTATTACGTAAGGGTAAGCAAGACTGTTTATAATACTATGTGCAAAAGTGTTATGAACAGTCTTTTTTGTTTAAGGAATATGGGGGAACAGTAGTGAAGATTATCAGAGTTTTGAATACGAATGCGATTGTGACGGTTGACGAAAAAAAACGGGAAATTATCGTGACAGGATCTGGAATCGGTTTTAAAAAGAAAAAAGGCGATGATTTGGATGAAAATCTGGTGGATAAGATTTACTGTCTGAAGAATACCGAAGCGAACTATCGATTACAAAATGTGGTACAGGATATTTCGGAGCAGTATCTGGAGATAGCAGACAGAGCTGTGACTGCAGCGAGGAAAGGGAAAAATCTGAAAATAAGGGATACTCTTTATGTAACACTTACGGATCATATCAACTCAGCAGTGGAACGCTATCGGAATGGAATCATTTTGAAAAATTTGATGAAGGATGAAATCAGAAGATTCTATCCACAGGAGTATCAGGTAGGAATGGAGACGCTCGTTTGGATACAGGAAATGACGGGGCTGAATCTTGGAGAAGATGAAGCAGCTTTTATAGCCATGCACATAGTCTCTTCAGAGTTTGAGGCAAGCGATACTTCTGATTTGGAGAAGATTACTGAGCTGATTCGAGATATTGTGAAAATTGTAAAGCTACAATATAAAATTGATTTTCATGAAGACTCTGTATCCTACCAGAGATTTCTTACACATCTGAAATTCTTTTCAGCGAGAGTTCTGGAAAAGCAGGTCTATCAAGACAGTATGAATGAGATATATAAGACGGTAGTACAGCAAAATCCAAAGGCTTATACGGGAGTTAGGAAGGTTGCTCAGTTTATCAGAAAACAATATGGATATGATCTGAGCATCGATGAAGAACTCTATTTGTTAATTCATATTAAGAGAATACTGGACGAGTGCGACGAGTCCTCAGGTTTGTAATTATTCAGTTAAGCAAGACCTGACTGTAAAGAATACATGTTTTGTAAAGTGTATTTTTTGCAGTCAGGTTTTTTATATATACATATAAAATTAAATAATAGCGAGGTGGAAAAAATGGATTATGAAAAAACAGCCAAAAAAATTCTAGAACGGGTAGGAGGAAAGGAAAATGTACAGAATCTTGTCCATTGCATGACCAGGTTAAGATTTACATTGAAAGATGAGTCAATTGTAGATGATGAAGCGGTCAAGAAGACAAAGGGTGTCATGGGAATCATGAAAAAAGGGGGACAGTATCAGATTATTATTGGTAATGATGTGGCCAATGTATTCGCGGAACTGAACAAACTTGGTAATTTCTCTAATGAGATCCGTGCTGAAAAGGAAACGAAGAAAGAGAAGAGGAATATTTTCTCTATGCTGATGGATACTGTATCAGGAATTATGGCACCGGTTATTCCGGCTATTATTGGCGCTGCGATGATTAAAGTTTTATTGACATTGCTTCCCATGATCGGAATTTTAAACACTCAGGGAGAAACTTATCAGTTATTAAATGTTATAGGTGACGGGGCATTTTACTTCCTGCCTGTATTGATTGCGATTTCTGCCGCTAAAAAATTTGGAACCAATACATATTATGCGGCCAGTATTGCACTGATCATGCTGCATCCTAATTTTGTTTCTATGATGGAGACCGCAAAAGGAGCAGAAGAGAGCGTGAAATTCTTGTCTGTCATACCTGTGACCTATGCGTTTTATCCGTACTCGGTTATTCCGATTATTCTATCCGTGTGGTCTCTGAAATATGTTGAAAAGTTGGTAGACAAGATTACACCGGTAGTAACTAAAAATTTTCTAAAACCTATGTTGGTTGTGTTGATTGAAGCACCTATTGCACTCATTGTTTTGGGTCCCATAGGGGCTGTTATGGGTAGTGTATTATCACAGGTTGTATATGCCGTACATGATAAACTTGGATTTATCGCTATCGGTATTGTGGCAGGTATTTATCCTTTTGTGGTTATGGCAGGTATGCATCATGCATTTACACCAATTAAACTGAGCATGCTTGCAAGTACTGGATTTGAAAATTTTATCTGTATCGGTGAGCTATGTTCGAATATGGCACAGGGGGCGGCATCTCTTGCAGTATCTGTGAAAAGTAAAAACAAAGATTTTCGTCAGGTGGCTGGTTCCTCAGCGTTCTCCGCATTATTTGCAGGAATTACAGAGCCAGCACTATATGGTGTTACATTAAGATTAAAACGCCCGATGCTGGGAGCATGTATCGGTGCTGCTGCGGGTGGATTATTCGGCGGGTTTTTCCAGATGAAATGTTTTGGAATTGCTACGCCTGCCATTGTAACCATCGTGCAATATGCGGAGAAGAGCCGCCCGGCAAGTCTTTTGATTGCTGCTCTGACCATTTTGTTAACTGTTGTAGTTACTTTTGTTGCTACTATGTTAATCGGATTTGAAGATATAGTAGATGAGGAAGATGAAACACAGGAAACAGTAGAAAAGACTGCTGCGACTGTCCTTCCAAAAGAACAGAAAATCGTGATTGAAAGTCCGATTAAAGGAAAAATTGTTCCATTGGAACAGGTAAATGATGCAACATTCTCCAATGGAATTTTAGGGCTGGGAGTTGCAATTCTTCCTGAAGAAGGAGTTGTATATGCTCCATTTGACGGAAAAGTTGAGATGTTCTTTGAAACCGGACATGCCATGGGTCTTATCAGCGACCAGGGAGTGGAATGCTTGATACATGTGGGAATCGATACAGTAAATTTAAACGGTAAATTTTTCTATCCGAAGAAGATGACTGGGGACAGAATCAGGAAGGGTGAAGTGATTCTGGAGTTTGACCAAGAAGAAATTATCAGAGAAGGATATGATCCTACGACACCGGTAATTGTGACAAATGTGGATAGATTTACAGAGATTACAGGAGTCAAGGAAGGAATTGTTCAGAAATCAGATGAGATAATAACGATCAGATAATGGAAGGGGAGGAAGATTATGGAGCAGACAAAGATGCAACGTTTTCCGGAAGATTTTTTATGGGGAAGTGCTTCAGCAGCTTATCAGATAGAGGGAGGATACCGAGAAGGTGGAAAAGGTATTTCAAACTGGGATACGTTTGTTCGCATTCCGGGGAAAACATATAAAGGAACTACGGGAGATGTGGCTGTGGACCACTATCATAAATATCTGGAAGATATTCAGTTAATGGCGGAAATGGGGTTGAAAACGTATCGTTTTTCTATTGCATGGACACGTATCTATCCAGAAGGCAAAGGAGAACTCAATCAGGAGGGAGTGGATTTTTATACGGCAATTATCAATGAATGTCTCAGACATCATATTGAACCAATGGTTACAATTTATCACTGGGATCTTCCACAGGTACTGGTGGATGCTTACGGAGGCTGGGAGAGTCCACAGGTGATTGATGATTTTGTAGCATATGCAAAAACATTGTTTCGTCTTTGGGGAGAGAAAGTGAAGTACTGGATTACTTTAAATGAACAGAATATTTTTACATCTTTGGGATGGTTGACTGCACAGCATCCTCCAGGAAAATTTGATGATCAGAAGAAATTCTACCAGGTAAATCATCATGCCTTTATGGCTCATGCAAAAACAGTTTTGGCGTATCGTGAAATGGGAGGCAAGGGTAATATTGGTGCAAGCTTTGCGTATACTCCGTCTTATGCCTTGGATTGCCGACCTATAAATGTTATGGCAAAATGTAATTATGATGATTTAAAAAACTATTGGTGGATGGATGTTTATGCATACGGAAGATACCCCATTGCAGCGATGACTTATCTGAAAAACAAGAATATTGCTCCTGTGATACAGGACGGAGATATAGAGATTCTCAAAAAAGCGGCTTCGGAAATCACATTTATGGGAGTCAATTATTATCAAAGCTGTGTTTGTGAATATAATCCTACAGATGGAGTAACTCCTTATGGGGAGATGAATACCAGTGGTATAAAGGGAACAGCTCAGGTGACAGGAATTCCAGGGATTTATAAAAACCCGGCAAATCCATATCTTCTGACAACAGACTGGGACTGGAGCATCGACCCAATGGGTTTACAGTTCTGCTGCAGAGAGATTACCAGTCGATACGGATTACCAATTGTGATTTCTGAAAATGGACTGGGAGCATTTGACAAGATGGAAGCAGATCATAAAATCCATGATGATTATAGGATTGCCTATTTACAACGCCATCTGCAGGCGCTGGGAGAGGCAATTGAAGAAGGTTGCAAGGTGGTTGCATACTGTACCTGGTCATTTACAGACTTGCTGAGTTGGTTGAACGGCTACCAAAAGAGGTATGGACTGATTTATGTAGATAGAGATGAAGAGGGGGGAACCTTAGACCGATATAAAAAAGATAGTTATTACTGGTATCGAAATGTGATTCAGACGAATGGGGAATCTTTATACAAGTAATTGTAAGAAACAGGTTTTTTATGATTTAATTAATGTCATAGAAGGCCTGTTTTTATACTAATCAAGAAAAATTTCAGATCGGTAGTGGAAAAAATATATAGCAGAAGGCAAGGAGATTTATGGAGAAATAAAATCAGTCGGATTCAAAGCGGTTAATTGGGGATAAGCAGAGAAGGGCCGATAAACTGGAGATTTTATGGATTAGCTGCAGCTTATCAGTCTGTGCACACCAACTATTCAAAGCACCGTATACGGGAATCACATGTACTGTGTTGTAAGTAGTCGATACGGTAATCAGATAGACTTAGACAGAAAAGCAGGAAAACAAATATTTTCATGCCTTTAGAAAAATGATATAATAGTGTGGTATCTTTTATTTAAATGAGACCTAGGAAAGGCAGGATAATATATGAATGGTCCCCTGTTATTAATGGGATTTGTAATTCTTATTTGTATCTTACTGAATCATTTTTTAGAGAAAATTCCAATTCCGTCATTATTAATTTTTATTGCATTGGGTATGTTTTTCGGGGAAAATGGAGTATTGAAGATTCCCTTTGATGACTACGCCGCTGTGAATGTAATTTGTTCTATTTGTTTAATTTTTATTATGTTTTACGGTGGATTTGGAACGAACCTGAAAGTGGCCAGACCGGTATTGGCACCATCAATACTTATGTCTACTTTAGGTGTTGTGGGAACAGCGGGAGGTGTAGCTTTTTTTGCCCATTATATATTGAAGCTTTCATGGTTGGAATGTTTTCTTATCGGATCTGTTATTTCTTCTACGGACGCAGCTTCTGTGTTTAATATATTGCGCTCAAAAAAACTTGCACTTAAATATCATACAGATTCTCTTCTTGAAATTGAATCAGGTTCCAATGATCCTATGTCATACATGCTGACCACAGTTTCCATTGCGCTTTTATGCGGGCAATCCCTATCGATTCCTGCTTTATTGGTGCAGCAATTGGTTATAGGTATCTTATGCGGTTTATTGACCGGATGGGTGGCAGTGAAATTACTTCATTGGTATTTCCTGCCATCCCAACAGAGCCATACTATTTTTTTGCTTGCTGTCATGATTTTGGCATATGCCATTCCGTCTGAACTGAATGGAAACGGATATTTAAGTGTATACTTATGCGGAATTTTGATTGGAAATTCCAATCTCACCCAGAAGAAATATTTGATTCATTTTTTCGATGTGCTTACTCATGTTGCACAGGTATTGATTTTTTTCCTGTTGGGTTTGTTGGTTACACCGATCAATCTTCCTTCCGTGATTATGCCAGCTCTCATTTTGATGTTATGTTTGACTTTTGTGGTACGACCTTTTGTCAGCACTGTGTTGCTCATTCCATTTCGGGCGAAACTACAGCAAATTGGGTTGGTATCATGGTCAGGACTTCGGGGTGCTGCATCGATTGTATTTGCTATAGCGGCGGTTTTGAGTGGTGTGGAAACTACTTATAACTTATATAATTTAGTATTTTGTATTGTATTGCTCTCTATCTCCATTCAGGGAACACTTCTTCCGATGATCGCAAAAAAACTGGAAATGATTGACCGAAAAGCTGATATTGGTCGAACATTCAACGATTATCAGGAAGATAGTGATATTACTTTTATAAAATTGCACATTGGTCAACAACATTACTGGTGTGGAAAAACATTGGAACAGTTAAAATTTCCGTCAGATTTGTTGGTTGCAATGATTGTACGTCACAATGAAGTTGTGGTTCCGACAGGAAAAACCATGCTGAAAGACGGAGATTTATTGGTTTTGGCTGCTCGAAGCTTTGAAGATCGTGATTATTTCCCGTTGCGGGAATTTGTTGTTGAGGGAGGAAAAAACATTACAAATCGTTCTCTCTCTCAATTGTCTCAGGTACATACAAATCGCGTTATTTTAATTAAGCGTGGTATGGACACGATTATACCTACAGGCAGTACTGTGGTAAAATCCGGAGATATTTTAGTGATGACGCAGATCATTTCAAAATCCAGTGAGATAAAGCAGACGAATTCGTCGGATTAAGGCATTACAGTTATAGGAATATTGTATTCTCAAAGGAAACGGCGAAGGATTTTTTCTTTGGCCTGACTGACCGGCTGATAGCGGAGAGGCACATCAAGTAAGGTTGATTTTTTTACGATACTTCTTGTATGGCTAAAAGTATCAAAACTATATTTTCCATGATAGCGCCCCATGCCGCTTGCACCTACGCCGCCAAATCCAAGATAGGGAGAGGCCAGATGAATGAGGGTGTCATTGATACAGCCGCCGCCAAAGGAGAGGGTATTCATATAAAATTTTTCTGTACTTTTATCTTGGGTAAACAGATAGAAAGCCAAAGGCTTTGCTCCGTTCATGACAGAACGGATGATGGAGACCGCTTCTTCTTTGGTGCGATAGGTGAGTATGGGAAGAATGGGACCAAAAATTTCTTCTTTCATGACAGGATCTTGTACGGTTACCTCATCCAGAAATACAGGAGAAAATTTTAATGTAACCGAATCTCCCTCAAAATCTGTGAGAAGATGTTTGCCTTCCAAGAGGGAGAGAAGACGGTTGTAATGAGACAGATTGATGATTTTTGGATAGTTCGGATTTTGAATCGGATGATCGCCATACATGCGTTTGAGTTCTTTTTGGGCATAATAAATCCATTGATCTTTTACTGATTCCTGAATCAAAAGATAGTCAGGTGCGACGCAGGTTTGTCCCGCATTGATTAGTTTTCCAAACAGGATTCGTTTGGCGCTGCACTTCAGATCCGCAGTTTCGTCTACGATGCATGGGCTCTTTCCGCCAAGCTCTAAGCTGACCGGTGTTAAGTGACGGGCAGCTTTTTTTAAAACCACTTGTCCCACATGTGTGCTTCCTGTAAAAAAGATATAATCAAAGGTTTGATTGAGAAGAAGAGTATTTTCATTGTGACCTCCTTCTACGACGGCAATATATTTTTCCGGAAAAATATCTGCCAGAATCCGTCTGATTAAAGAAGAGGTATTCGAAGAGGAGCGGGATGGTTTGACGATACAACAGTTTCCGGCGGCAATTGCTCCGATTAAAGGTTCCATAGTCAATAAAAATGGATAATTCCATGGAGACATGATCAATACACAGCCATAGGGCTGGGGGTATTCAAAACTGATCGCCGGAAATTGTGCCAGGGGTGTGGGGCGAAGACGGGGACGACTAAAGGAAACCAGATGTTTTTTCATATATCGGAGCTCCCCAAGAACCATGCCGATTTCTGTCATATAGGATTCAAATGCCGATTTATTCAAATCTGCATGGAGCGCGAGGATGATTTCTTGTTCATATTGAAGAATTGCCTTTTCCAATCGGTTGAGAGCAGCGATGCGGTTAGCACATTTTACAGTGGCACCTGTCTGAAAAAATTGTTTTTGTTTTTTAACAAGAGAAGTAATGTTCATATGCTGATCATCCTTTCTGTATATTGTAATGGGGGAAAATAATTTTAAGTATTTTCCCGTCGCAGAATTCTTTATTTACATGTATATTATACCACGTATGGCCGTGAATATGAGGAAAATAATAAAGAAGATTGTAGAAAACAGCATTTATGCGTATACTAAGTAAAAAGGTAAAAGCGATTCATAAAAGCAGACTTAATCAAGCAAGCTTGAACCGTTTGTTTCTTATAAATCAGCATGGTTCTGAATAGTTACAAACAATTATAAAGAAACAGTTATAAAAAGGAAATTATGGTGCGATGCCAAAGAAAAGAGGTTGCTTATGAAAAAACTTTATTTTAACGGTACGATTGTTACTATGGAAAAAGATACGTATGCGGAAGCTGTTTTAGAAGAGGACGGAGTGATTACTGTTGTCGGAAAAAAAGAAGATTTGGAGTTATTGGCTCAGGATGCTGAAAAAGTTGATCTAAAAGGAAAGACCATGCTTCCGGCATTTATTGATGCACATAGTCATTTTTCCGCGTATGCCAATTCTCTTTTGCAGGTTCCTTTGGAAGAGACTGTATGTTTTTCGGAAATTGTGGAAAAGATACAGGAATTTATTAAAAAAAATGCTGTTCCGGAAGGAAAATGGGTCATAGCGAAAGGATTTGATCCGGATAATATGAAAGAAAAAGGATATCCCGATTGTTATTTATTGGATCAGGCAGCACCGAAACATCCGGTATTGGTACAGCATAAATCGGGGCATATGGGTGTTATGAACACATTGGCATTAAAGCGATGCGGGATAACAGAACAGACAGAAAATCCAAAAGGCGGAAAGATTGGGAAAAAAGAGGGGAAACTGACTGGATATCTGGAAGAAAATGCATTGATTCAATCTCTGAATCAGGTGGAAATGCCTACAATGGAAGAAATGGCACATGCCTTTACCGAAGCACAGACACGCTATGCCTCCTATGGTATTTCCACAATTCAGGAAGGAATGACAAAGGATCAGATGGTTCCCATTTATGAAATGCTGTCGCAAGGTCATAAAATGAAACTGGATTTGGTCGCATATGTGGATGAGAAAGAAAGCAGCGCATTTATGAAACAGTTTTCCGATCGGATTCAAAAATATGTGGATCATATTAAAATCGGAGGATATAAGATTTTCCTGGATGGATCGCCTCAGGGAAGAACCGCCTGGATGAGAGAAAATTATCAGGGAAGTTCGGATTACAAAGGATATCCGGTGATGACAGATGAAGAGGTATATCTGGCGATACGTAAAGCAGCCAAAGAAAAGAAACAGATTCTGGCGCACTGCAATGGTGATGCAGCCAGTGATCAATATATCCGCATGTGCAGAAAAGTAAAAGAAGAGGGATACTGTTTGGAGGAAATACGTCCCGTCTTGGTTCACGGACAATTGCTGGGACTGGATCAATTGGAAGATATAAAAGAATTATCTATTGTTCCATCATTTTTTGTGGCTCATGTATATCATTGGGGGGATGTACATGTGAAAAATTTCGGATGGGAACGGGCATCCCATATCAGCCCGGTGGGATCGGCAATAGAAAAAGGACTTTATTATACGTTCCATCAGGATTCGCCAGTGATAGAACCGGATATGCTGGAGACCATATGGTGTGCAGTAAATCGAAAAACAAAGGCGGGAATTACTCTGGGAGAGGAAGAGAAAATTTCTGTTTTAGACGCGCTCAGGGGCGTGACAATTTATGCAGCCTACCAGTATTTTGAGGAAGAAGAAAAAGGAAGTATTCGGGAAGGAAAACATGCGGATTTTGTAATTTTGGACAAGAATCCTTTGGAAGTGGAACCTGATGCGATCCGGAGTATACAGGTACTTCAGACAATTAAAGACGGAAAGGTCATTTATTCGAAAATGAAAGAAGAATAGGCGACGGAAGGGTTGAAAAAACGATGATTCCGGCAGAATGGATGAATGCATTCTGCCGGAATTCTGTTTGCGCGTAGACAACGAGCCGTGCGCAGTTGCTATCGTTTGGAAAGTGTGGAATAATCCTGAAAAAAAGCCAGTGAAGGCGGATTCCAGGTAAATAGTGCAAAACAGATCAGAAGAATGAGAAATCCTGCCTGTGCCTGAAAACGGGCATGTTCGGAGATAAATCGATCCGTATGCAGATAACGATAACTAAAAAGATAGGAACAGATGATGCCGAAAACGAGGGTGAGAATGTCCAAAACAAGATAATTTTTTCCGAGGATACCGCTATACGTATAAAAAGATGTGGTAATGGCAGCCATACCGATCAGGATGGAAAGCAGCCGAACCGGAAGATAATTGGGAAAGTGTTTTCCATATAAAAAATATTCCGGTATGGTGAAAAGAATCATAGGAATAGCCAGAAGTTTCAGATGTTCCCATATACTTTCATTGACGGGAGCCAAAACCGATGAAATAGGTGCGTAACCGGTCCATTCATTGAGAAAGTGGAGAGGAACGCTTAAAAGAAGAACAAAAATTCCACTGAGATAATGCCAGCGTTTTACCATAAAACCTCCGATCGGAAGCAGTCCGCTTGTTAAAATGGCAAACGGGAATGATGACATGCTTCGAAAATAGTATTTGTTTTAGTATATGCAGAAGAAGAAAAAATATCGAAGGGAAAAAGTCGGATTTTATACATCACAGTGTCTGAAATTGGATTTTTTTTCCCATTTACAGCTGATATGATTGTGTTATCAGAAAAACGAACAGAGACAGAGAATGAGTCCCATATGAGGGGAAACGGATCTGTCAGAAGAAAAAGGAGGATATTTGTATGAAGTGGAGAAAAGGAGCAGCAATGGTGACAGCTGGTGTCATGGCGCTTTCCCTTTTAGCAGGATGCGGCGCACAAGATGCAGAGACAACAACGGCATCGGGATCAGCGGGAAGTAATGTTTCGGCAGAAGAAAACAACGGTGAAAAAACAGTGATAACGATCTGGTCAAAGGATCGCCATGATGCATCCTATGTACAGCAAAAAATTGATGAATATAATGCCAATAATACCGATAATATTGAAGTGCAGTATTCTCTGTATACCGATAATTTTGAACAGGCAGTGGATATGGCGGTTCAGAGTAATGAAATGCCGGATATGCTGGTGCTGAGTGAGAATGTATTTAATAAATATGTGGATGACGGATGGTGGGCAAATTTGTATGATTACATGGATGATGATATGAAAGACTATTTTAAAGATGTGATTATACCCGGATATAATGAGAGAGATGGAAAGCTGTATTTTATTCCGACATGCGGTACTACCTGCCGATTGTTCTATAATACAGAAATTTTTGAACGGGTTGGAATTGAAAAAGCACCGGAAACATTGGAAGAAATGGTGGAAGATGCAAAATTAATTACTTCGACACTTTCCGGAGAGGGTATCTATGGATTTGCCGAAAGTATGAAAAGTGCAAACTCCGGTCTGAGCCGTTCTATGATTGTAGGATTGCAGAGAGAGACTGGAAAACCGTACGGATATGATTTTGCAAAAGGCGAATATGATTTCACCGATTGGGCGGATACACTCAAGCTTTGGACAGAATTGCTGTCAGAAGAATGTGCATTTCCGGGATGTGAATCTCTGGATATTGATCCGCTTCGTACCCAGTTCGCAGCAGGAAAAATCGGTATGTATATGTCTTACAGCCATGCAGAACCGGGTGTATATGCAAACCAGTTCCCAATGGATTCTTCCAAGTGGGATTGTGCACCGATTCCGACTGTTGGAAATAAGACAACAGGAAAACAATATTATGAAGGAACATCCGGCTACATGATCAACGCAAAAGGAAAGAATGTTGAAAAAACATTCCAGGTTTATAAAGATATTTTTGCAAGTGAAGATTATCTGATCGGATATTATGAAGGCGGATACGGTGTAAGTATTATACCGGCTATTCAGGAAAAAGCACAGCCAAGTGAAGATTTTAAAAATAAAAAGTGGCTGTTAATTAACAATGATACGGATGCTATGTTACCGAAGCCTCCTCATACAGCGTTTGTATCCGGTATGGTAGTAGAAGGCGAAGATATGTTCAAAACATGTGAATCCATATACTATGGAGGCGCAGATGTGGAATCGACATTGCAGGATTTGACGGATCGCTATAACGCAGCATACCAAAAGGCTATTGAGAACGGAACCGGTTATGAGATTAAAATCCCTGATTATGATCCAATGAACCCCACAATGAATTAAATGACAAGAGGCGGCGGCACTTATCTGGCCGCCGCCCCATTCTTTTAGAAAAGAGTAACAATTGGGATGAAAAAACGGCTCCCCAGGTAGCCGGGAATGAGGTGGATGATGAAAGGAAAACAGGCGGCATTGCGGCCGATGCAGAGAAAAAAGGCAGTTATAAAAAATTTGCAGGCATATTCATTTATGCTTCCCAATTTAATTTTGTTTGCAGCATGTTCACTGTATCCGGTGATTTGGACACTGAAGTATGTGTTCTATCAATATGGAGGATATGGTACAGGCGAACCGCTTTTTGTCGGATTCGAAAATCTTGCCCGTGTATTTCGGGATAAGGTGTACTGGGAAAGTGTGCTTCATACATTTACATATGGATTCGGAAAGCTGATTTTGATCCTTCCGTTGGCATTTTTCCTGGCTCTGTTATTGAACGAACAAAAAAAGGGCAATGGTCTTGCACAAAGTATTGTATTTCTGCCGACGATCATGAGTTCTGCTGTCATGGGACTTGTTTTTTATCTGTTATTTAATGCATATAACGGTGAAATCAACAAATATCTGATGGAAGCCCATATCATTGATCAGCCCATTAACTGGCTGGGAAAAGATCATGCCATGAAAACATTGGTCATTACGGCTGTTTGGGGTGGTGTGGGTAACTATATGGTATATTTTATAGCCGGAATCCAGCAGGTTTCTACCGATGTCATCGAGAGTGCAAAAATAGACGGAGCAGGAAGACTGCAGTCAATTTGGTATATTATTCTTCCTATGCTCGGACCAATTTTGAAGATCATATTAATGCTTGCCATTACATCAGCATTTAATGATATCACCAATGTGATGGTATTAACAGAAGGTGGTCCGAATAATGCCACTATGGTAATGTCTTTGTATGGTTACAAATATTTCTTCCCCGTATCTGCTACACAGGCAGCCGTTCCTCAGTACGGATATGGTGCCGCAGTCAGTGTGATCAGTGCTGTGATCGCCGGAGCGGTGACGGTGGTATATCTGAAAATATCAAAAAAACTGGATGATATTTATTAAGGAGGGTGTCATGGTAGGAAAGAAAGCAGTAAAGGAAAGAACCCGATCGGCATCAAGATCGGCATTTATCGCAGGCGTGGGTAAATGGATCTTCGTCGGTATTATGATCGTTTTTACCATTTATCCTATTATCTATACCGTTTTGGGGTCACTGAAAACAAATGTGGAATTAACCCAAGGAGGTGGCTTCCTGCCTTCAGAATGGCATTTCGAAAACTTTTATCAGGCTTTCGTGGAAGCAGATTTTGTCCGTTATACGGGAAATAGTATTATAGTCAGTACCGCTGTGACTGCTCTGGCAGTTATTACCTGTTCCCTTGCTGGATTTATTTTGGCAAGAAGAAATTTTGTAGGAAAAAAGGTTCTTTTGGCATTGTATATGACGATGATGTTTGTGTCATTGGGATCGGTTACATTATATCCGATTTATGAACTGTTACAGGCGCTTAAAATCAACAAATCTTTGGTGGGTCTGATTATCGCCCTAACCGGTGGACAGGCAGCCAACGTATTTTTGGTTATGGGATTTACCAAGGCGATTCCAAAAGAACTGGATGAAGCGGCAATCATTGACGGATGTTCTTTGTATGGTGTATATAGTAGAATTATTGTTCCATTAAGCAAGCCGATTCTTGCGGTTGTGGCATTGTTTGCATTCCGAAATTCATGGAATGACTATATTACCAGTTTGATTATGACTATAGCCGTACCGAAATTGCAGACCTTGACCGTTGCGGTTGTGCAGTTGAAATATTCTGTAAATGCAGCAGCAGAATGGCATATCATGCTGGCAGGTGCATCCATTGCTATTATTCCGATTCTTATTGTCTATATGCTGGCTCATAAGCAGTTTATTGCAGGATTGACAGCCGGTGCGGTCAAAGGATGAGAAAGGAAGGCATTTGCAAAGAAAAAGTCACGAATCAGGTAAAATATGATATAATATACGCAAACCCAAGAAATCAAAGGACGCAAAAGCGACATTTGATTCTTGGGTGTAATCTATGATAAGCGATATCATGACAGAAGATACGTGAATACAATAACTCAACGGATGAAGGCTGCGAAGGGGTGCAGGGATGAGAAGGGGAATCAAAAATTTAAAGTTTCGGATAAAAATCACATTGATTTTCGGAATTATGTTTATGATTATTTCTTTTCTGGGCGGAACCTGGTATTATCAATATATGGCAGGTAATCTTCAAGAGAGCTTAAAAAACAGCGGTGAGGAAGTAGTATGGCAGTTGTATGATACGGTGGACAGTCGGATTGAAGCAGTGAATAATCGTGTACACGCCATGTTAATTAATAATAGCTTTGCTGTTACGCTGGCTAATTATCTGGTACAACCGGATGAAGGCAGAGTTGCAGTAACCATGGGGATGATTGCCGATTTTTTGAAAAATCTTGAACTTGGTGAACAAGTGATTCATTCCGTTTATATCTATACGGAGGAAGGATGCTTTGATGATTTTTCACTGCTGCGCAATTGGGAGTTCGATTTTCAATCGTCGGTATTTTATCAGAAATTCCAAAAGGAATACACTACGAAACATTGGTTTTATGCCATGGAAGATTCTATTTTTCAGACGAATGATATGGTGGTTCCCTGTGTTTGGCGGTTTCGTGTGGTTGGCTACACAAAGGACTGCTATTTAGTTGTGCAGTACAGAAAAAGTGAATTGGATTCCATTTTGGAAGGGAAAGAGCATTTCTTTGATGAAGTGATGATGGTGGATGAAGATGGACACAAAATTGCCGGTACCGGTGATTTTGATTTGCGTATCCTGTCGGAAAAGATGCAGATGAGTGAAGAGGAAGAGGTGTTTAGCGATACTTTTGAAAATGACGGAAAACGGTATTTAGCTGTAGCCTGCAGGATGCCGGAAAGCGAATGGACAATCTGGTGTTTGAAATCCCAGGAATCCATGTTTGACGATCTGAGAAACATTCGAAGAATGACTATAGGAATTGCCGGGGGATTATGTCTGCTGTGTCTTGCTGTTACATGGTTTTTGGCACGCCATTTGACGGATGCGTTGAGTCGTCTGGCACAGAGAATGAACTGTGTGACCAACGGAGATTTGGAAGCAAGATTTTTCTATCCTTACCGGGATGAAGTGGGAAGTCTGGCAAAAAGTTTCAATTACATGATTGGAGAAATGAAACGTTTGATTGAATCTCAGGAGCGAACAATCGAAGAATTGCGGGAAGAGCGGGATCGGGTAGCTGAAATACAAAAACAGAAGCGAAAAGCAGAGTTAAAAGCTCTTCAGGCTCAAATTAATCCCCATTTCCTTTACAATACACTGAATGCGATTACCTGGCAGGCGGCCGATCAGGGAGCAGGGGAAATTGCCCGTCTTTCCAATCTTTTGGGACGCTTTTTCCGTCTGAGTCTCAGAAAAGGGGCAGAGACTGTTACTTTACGGGAAGAAGCAGAGCATGCCAAAAGTTACCTGGATATTCAGACGCTGCGTTATCGGTCTAAGATCAGATATGAGATCGATCTACCGGAAGAAACCAGGGAAGTTGTGGTCATTAAACTGATTCTACAGCCATTGGTTGAAAACTCGATTTATCATGGAATCAAAGAAAAGCAGGGAGAGGGACTCATTCGGATCCGGGCAGAAAAAAAATCCTCCGAAGGACAGGAAATTTTGAAATTATCAGTTTGGGATAATGGAATAGGAATGGAAGAGGAAAAGACAGCGATGATTAATGCCGGGCTGCGCGCCGGTATAACCGATCGGAAAGAAGGATATGGTATTTATAATGTGAATGAACGTATCCTTTTATACTATGGGAAAGAGTATGGACTTCAGTACGAAAGCGAACCGGGTATGTGGACAAAGGCGGTTATTACGATTCCATTTTGTAAAAAGATAAAAGAAGAGGAGGAAGGATGATCCGGATTTTGATCGCAGATGATGAGGAATATGTCAGAGATCTGCTTGTGAAAACAATACGGGGGGAAAAAGAAGTAGAGGAAGTCGCCGTAGCGGGAGATGGCATGGAAGCCCTGGAAGTAGCACGGCAGTTTCATCCGGATTTGGTTGTGACGGATATTTCTATGCCGCGGTTAAATGGTCTGGAATTAATAAAATGTCTTCAAAACGAGGGGATTTCCTGTAAAACAGTCATTATTAGTGGTTATGATGAATTTGATTATGCAAAACAGGCGATATCTTTGGGGGTGAAAGATTATCTGTTGAAACCATTTCTTCCCGAAGAGATGATTCAAATCTTACAAAAAGTCAGTGAGGATGTGGAAAATCAAAGGCGCTTTCGCAGTAATATGGAATTTTTACAGGAAAAAGTAAAAAACGGAAAAAACCTTGCAAAAGAAAAGCGGATTCTCTCTCTTTTAAAGGGAAAGGAAGACAAAGGAAATTTGGAAATCTGGGAAGAGGAGGGGAAAGATTTCTGGCCGGGAAGTCTGTGCGCCGGTATGATGCGGTTTTATGAAACCGGATGGAAATTTGAATCCCAGGATCAGGTGGAAGAATTTCTGACTATAATTCGGGAAGGATATTTTTCAAAAAAACTTCATTTATCAGCAATTGCCCTGGAAGATACGGAACTGGCATTTATATGGAGTATTCGGGAACAGGATCCTAAGGCATTGAAAAACTACATACAAATCGGATTTGACCGTATGCAGGAAAGTTTTGAAAAATATTATGGGGGAAGTTTCCGGTGCAGTGTGGGGGGAATATATGACGATATAAAAAATATTTCTCTTTCTTATGAACAGGCAGTCAATTTGTGGAAATGCAGTTTTGACGGAAAAAAATCGGTGATGTTTTACGGGGATGAATGCGAAAAAGAAGAGGAAGATCTTTCGGAACAGATTCGGGAATGGAAAAGTCGGATCTGCAGTGATGTAAAGATGGCACAAAAGAAGAACGCAAAGGAAGATTTACAGCAGCTGATGCGTTGTTATGCCTCATTTTCCACCAGAAGAGCCGATTATATCGGAGCCTCCATAGGGGAATTGATATATGCAATGGAAAATGATATGGAGGTATATGAAACAGAAGGGGAAAAAAGAAAAATTCTAAAACGGGATTTCCTGGAACATGCCAGTTTAATGGAACTGGAACAGCTTTTGGAAGAATATGTGATTGACTGTTGTGACATTGTGAAAAGAAACAGTGAGAAAAACCGGGCGGATCAGATGGTGCGTCAGGCAAAAGAATTGATTGCATCTCATTTGGAAAATCCGGATCTTAGTCTGGAATGGATGGAAGAACAGATGCATTTCAGTGCCAGTTATATACGACAGACATTTAAGCAAAAAACAGGAGAAAGCATTTCCGAATATCTGATCCGGAAGCGAATGGAGAAGGCAGGACAGCTTCTGGAAAGAGAAAACGGAAAGGTGCAGGATGTGGCAAAGGCATGCGGATATGAAAATCAGCGGTATTTTGCCAGCAGTTTCAAAAAATTTTATGGGTGTACACCGACAGAATACAAACAAATCGTAATGGAAGATCCGCAAATGCGGATCGGATAAAAGGAGGGGTTTTCATGATACAATTTACACAAGAAGAGCGGGAAGAACTGAAAAAACGGGCACAAAGACAGCCTAAAGTGGTGGCAAATCTGAAAAAAAATGTACAGGAAGTGATGGAGCGAGAGGTGAAAGTTCCGAAAACGGGGATTGCCAATTGGTCGTTATATTACTATTGCCCGGTTTGTTCGGTACAGCTGGAGTTTGAGTGGGACAAAGAGCATGCCCATCGATGCCCGGCATGTGGGAAGGAGTATACAGGAGAACCTTATGACAGTTCCTGGTGGGGATTGGCAAATGGGAGAAACTATAACGCAGCCCATGAAATGGGATTGATTTATGCAGCAACGGGAGAAAAGGAATATGCACAGAAATGTGTGGAAATCCTGTTGGCATACGCGAAGCATTATCCGGATTATCAGGTCCATGGAAACATCCCGTATAATGGTCCGGGCCGTTCAGGAGCACAGACATTGGATGAGGCTAATTTTCAGAGACATCTGGCTATGGCCTATGATCTGGTGGAAGAAACAATGACAGAAGAAGAAAAAATGTACGTGCGGGATCGGATGTTTTTACCCGGTGCAGAATTTTTAAAAGAGCACCGGCATAATCAGCTTCACAATCATGAAGTTATTATCGATGCTGCCATTGCCATCATCGGTATGATTTTTGGAAGGGATGATTTGATTCGTTTTGCGGTATATGAAACATATGGAATCTTATATCAGCTGGAACATGGAATGCTGCCTCACCATGTATGGTTTGAAGGAAGTTTTGGGTATCATTTCTATGCACTGACCAGCTTTTTTGACTTTGAAAAATTTGCGATTCATACGAAACACAGCCACATGGATCATCCCAATTATCTGGCAATGATGGAGGTAATTTTACCTTACATCCAACCGGACGGAGATTTTCCGATGTTAAACGATACCACATACGGCCATACAAATTCCAGTTTCTATTTGTATGAGTTTGCCTACCGTCATATGAAAAAAGACAGCCTTCTTTGGGTATTGCATCAATTATATAAAAATACAGAGAGAAGCAACGTAGAATCCTTTTTCTATGGGGTAGAAACCCTTCCGCCAGTACCATCAAATTTTGAAGAGGAAAACCGGAAGAACAATTATCATACAGAAGTGGGAACATATGGCCATACTATTCTCAGGGGAAAGGATGGGCGTTATTTGCTCTTCAAACATGATACCTACGGGGGAGAACATGATCATTATGACCGTCTGGGAATCAGCTATATGGCTTACGGGAAGAGACTTTGCGTAGATATGGGAACCACAGGGTACGGAGCCGTTCTTCATTATGATTATTATAAAAATACGGGAACCCATAATACGGTGGTGATCGGAGAAGAAAATCAGTCACCGGCAAGTTGTCGCCTTGTCCAATATAAGGAACAGGATGATGTGACTTATGTGACCGCTGTCTGTGACTGGGGTGCTCCCTATACCATGCCGGATAGTTTTACCATCGTACAGTGGAAGGAAGAAAATTATAAACAGGTAAAGATGACAAGAAAAATTGCCTGGACGGATGAATACTTTGCGGAAGCCTTCTATGTAAGCGGTGCCGATGAGGAGCTGACGGTGGATTGGCTGATGCATGTAAAAGGAGAATGGGAAAACAAACAGGGAACACCGATGGACTCTGCTTTTTCGCAAAAGAAACCGTTTTCCCATTTCCACGATGTGATACAGACGAAGGAAACCATGATTCGTACGTGTTTTGAGGAAATTACGACAGATATTTACTGTGCCGATCTTGGAGGAGAACGTTTTGTGGCAAAGGGATATGACAATCCTTCCACAACCGATTTGAATCATGTAATCGAACGACGCAGAGGAGAAAACTGCTGTTATCTGCATGTTGTGGAAAGCCATAAGAAAGATGCGGTGATTGAAGATGTTTCCTTTAAACAGGGAGAAGCAGGCTGGAGTGTCTGTGTGACAAAGAAAAACGGAGAAAAGCAGATTCTGGATTTGGGAATTGAAAACGAGTAAAAAAATACGGCGGTTGGAAACAGCTTCTTATGAAGGGGTCCAGCCGCCGTGATTTCTGTTATTCCATTGGTTTTCCGGCAAGTACTTCCATGTAATCTTTGTAATTATCAGCAAGGAGTTGTGGAGTATTCAGGCCGTAAGGACATTTTTTCATGCATGCATTGCAGTGGAGGCAATCTTCAATCTTCTTCATCATAGCCTGTCCTTTTTCCGATAAATGTTGTGCAGAAGGAGAACGGCGCAGAAGCAGACTCATGCGGGCGCAAGTGTTGATTTCAATTCCAACGGGACATGGCATACAGTAACCACAGCCACGGCAGAAGTTGCCGGAAAGTTGCGTGCGATCCGTCTCAATCAGTGTGCGGATTTCTTCTGTCATAACGGGAGGATGATCCATATAACTTAAAAATTCATCCAATTCCCGCTCTCTCTGGATTCCCCAGATGGGAAGAACATTGTCAAACTGATCCAGATAGGCATATGCTGCTGCAGAATTGGTAATCAGACCGCCGGACAGTGCTTTCATGGCGATAAAGCCCATATTCTGCTGCTTACATTTCTGAACAAGGGCGAGATCTTTTTCCGTAGCCAGATAACAGAAGGGAAACTGTAACGTTTCATATAAACCGGAATCAATGATTTCTTCTGCCACATGGAGACGATGATTGGTAATACCGATATGGCGGATTTTTCCCTGTGCTTTTGCTTCTAACATAGCTTCATACAGACCGGTACCGTCATTTGGTTTTGGGCAAAAATCCGGATTGTGGAACTGATATAAATCAATGTAATCTGTTTGCAGCAGACGTAAACTTTCATTCAGATCTTTCCAGAAAGCTTCCGGTGTTTTTGCAGTGGTTTTCGTAGCAATATAAATCTGATCACGAATATCATGAAAAGCGTGTCCCAGTTTTTCCTCACTGTCTGTATAGGCGCGGGCAGTATCAAAAAAACGGATTCCTCCATCGAATGCCCGGCGCAGAAGACAGACCGCGTCTTCAAGGGTGACACGCTGAACCGGAAGGGCGCCAAATCCGTTTTTCGGAACCGTGATTTGTGTAGAACCAAGTGTAACCATGGACATACGTTATTCCTCCTTTGTATTGTTGCATCTTTTTTTGTTTCATGGAAGTCCTGTCAATTGATACAGGATTGCTATACAAGTATTGTAACATAAGTTTACAAAGCACTCAATTGATTTCTATCGGCTTGAGGATAGTGGAAAGAAGCAGGAAGATGTGTTACAATATCAGCATATCGGTTTAGAATCAGAGATGATGGAAAGAAAACAGGAGGGCTATATGAAGGTAATTAATTATGGATCATTGAATTGGGATTATGTCTATCAGGTACCCCATATGGTCAGAGAAGGCGAAACATTGGCGGCATATGGGATGGAGACATTTTTGGGAGGAAAAGGACTGAATCAGTCTATTGCTTTGGCACGGGCAGGCGTTCCGGTTCTTCACGGAGGATGTGTAGGAGAAGACGGAGATGGCCTGATTTCTTATTTGAAAACCAATGGGGTAGATACATCGGGAATCGAAAAGGTGGAAGAAAAAAGCGGGCATACCATCATACAGGTGGATTCCAATGGGCAGAATTGTATTTTGTTGTATGGAGGAGCCAATCAAAAACAAAATATCGATCATATAAAAACAGTATTGAATCAGGGAAATTCCGGGGATTATCTGGTGCTTCAGAATGAAGTCAATGAAATAGAATATATTATGCAGATAGGAAAAGAGCGAGGCATGCGTTTGGTGATAAATCCATCGCCCATTGATCCGGCCATTTTAAAAGCGCCCCTTGGGATGGCAGATTATCTTTTGGTGAATGAAATAGAAGGGCAGGCTTTAACAGGTGCATCCGAACCGGATCAAATGATGAAAACGCTTCGAACCAGGTATCCGAATACGGCGATTCTTCTGACTTTAGGAGAAGAGGGAGCCTGGTATGAAGATAGGAAACAATCTGTCCGTCAAAAGGCAATTCGGGTAAAAGCTGTAGATACTACGGCAGCGGGGGATACATTTACCGGTTATTTTATCGCCGGATTGATGGAAGGGTATGCTATGGAACATCTGTTATACCGATGTGCTGCGGCATCGGCATTGGCAGTTTCGAGAAACGGAGCATCCGCATCCATTCCCCAAAGGGAAGAGGTAGAAACGTTTCTTAGAAGTTTGGATGTGTAAATGCAGGTTGAACTGTTACAAAATACTTGTAAAAAGATGCGAAAAGATATTGTAAAGAAACAAACAATCCCGTATAATAAATAAAGTAACACAACAATGGGGCAGTGTTCCCATTGGAAAAGTGATCGATAAAAGCAGGGAGGTACTCACGTGAAAAGAGAAACAGTCATTGTGCTGGATTTTGGCGGACAGTATAATCAGTTGATTGCACGTCGCGTGCGTGAATGTAATGTATACTGTGAGATTTATTCTTACAAGACAGGAATTGATAAAATTAAAGAAATCAATCCTAAGGGAATCATTTTTACAGGAGGTCCAAACAGTGTATATCTGGAAGATTCTCCGACTTATACAAAAGAAATATTTGAACTTGGAATCCCGATCCTTGGTATCTGCTACGGTTCCCAGCTCATGATGCACGTATTGGGCGGACATGTCTGCAAAGCTCCTGTCCGTGAGTACGGTAAAATTGAGGTCACTGTGGATCAGACATCAGCTCTGTTTCAGGGAGTTTCCGAAAAAACAATCTGCTGGATGAGCCATAATGATTATATAGAAAAAGAAGCACCGGGATTTGAGATTATCGCACATACACCGGACTGTCCGGTGGCAGCCGTTCAAAATGTGGAAAAGAAGCTGTATGCAACCCAGTTCCATCCGGAAGTACTTCATACAAAAGAAGGAAAGAAGATGCTTTCCAACTTTGTATTTGAAGTATGCCAGTGTGCAGGAGATTGGAAGATGGATTCCTTTGTGGAAGAATCCATTAAAGCCATTCGTAAAAAAGTGGGAAATGGAAAAGTACTTTGTGCTTTATCAGGTGGCGTAGATTCTTCTGTAGCAGCAGTCATGATGGCAAAAGCGATTGGCAATCAGCTGACTTGCGTTTTTGTGGATCATGGTCTTTTGCGTAAGAATGAAGGCGATGAAGTGGAAGCCGTATTTGGACCGGAAGGCCCCTATGATTTGAATTTTATCCGTGTCAACGCGCAGGAACGTTTTTATGAAAAATTAAAGGGAGTAGAAGAACCGGAACGGAAGAGAAAGATCATCGGAGAAGAATTTATCCGTGTGTTTGAAGAAGAAGCGAAAAAGATCGGTGCTGTCGATTTCCTGGTACAGGGAACGATTTATCCGGATGTGGTAGAAAGCGGTGTCGGCGGAGAGTCAACCGTAATCAAATCCCATCATAATGTGGGTGGTCTTCCGGATTATGTGGATTTTAAAGAAATCATCGAACCACTTCGTGATTTGTTTAAAGACGAGGTGAGAAAAGCCGGTCTGGAATTGGGTATTCCGGAATATCTGGTATACCGTCAGCCATTCCCAGGTCCGGGTCTTGGAATCCGAATCATTGGAGAAGTAACGGCAGAAAAGGTAAAGATGGTTCAGGAAGCAGATGCCATCTGGAGAGAAGAAATCGCAAAGGCAGGAATCGATAGAGAAATCGGACAGTATTTTGCTGCTCTGACTAATATGCGTTCCGTAGGTGTCATGGGAGATGAGAGAACATATGATTATGCTATCGCTCTGCGTGCCGTGACAACGACTGACTTTATGACTGCGGAAAGTGCTGAAATCCCTTGGGAAGTGATCGGAAGAACGACCAGCAGAATTGTCAATGAAGTAAAGCATATCAATCGTGTACTGTATGATTGTACAGGAAAGCCACCAGCAACGATTGAGTTCGAATAATATATTAGAGCCAAGAAATGCCTATTTTGCGGGCTTTCTTGGCTCTTTCTATGTCCGTTGACAATCAAATGACAATACTTTTTTAATATTATTGTAAATAATTTCTTCTTATTTAGCTGGGAATTGACTCTTCCAGTCTAAATATTCTTTTTCTGTAATCTCTTCATTTCTGAATTTCTGGTACATATCAGCCCATGTTCCAATATGCTCCAGCATATTTAAAGAATCGTGACCTTTGTCCTTAAACATGAGCTGAGGTACACCTGATTCATCTCGGTAGGCGTGCAGCCCATATTGATCCTCTAAAGCAAATAATGCGTGCATGACACTAACATAAGTATCAAAGTTTGGATCAGACATGGCGTATGGACTGATCTTTAATGAGTTTGCTATTTTTTCCA
>JAPFDH010000001.1 GCA_026169045.1 Lachnospiraceae bacterium
ATAACCTTGTAAATCGTTGCATATCAGCAGTTTTGTATTTGTTTTTGCTCTTGTCTTTTGTAATAGTACCCCCCTGTTAGATAACGGGGGCTTGATGTTCGCTCGCAAGCTCGCTCAACTGCCGAAGTGAACCAGCCACTTGCAAGACATGGCAGAAAAATCTGAAAGATTTCCCTGCCACCGTGTCTGGATCACTCCGTCTTTAAAGTGGTAATATTGGTATTGTAATTCTGAACAATTTCCTTATTATTTTTCTTTGCGTTTATATTCTAAAGGAATTTTTCTTTTTCTCATTTGATTTTCAAATAAAGAAAATTCTAAATTATCATAAAATGTAAAAATTCTTTTCCCTTCAATATATATTTTTAAAGAACCTTTCTTAGTATAAACTCCTTTGGTAATATCATTAAAATTATATGTCCTAGTAATCCCATAAAATGAACGGTATTTGATTATATCACCATCTACAATTACTCTCCAGATTGCACTATCTAATGTTAAAATAGCAAAAAATATGAGAAAGGCAGAAACTGATATTACTTCCGATATATCAAATTCAGTAAAAAACACCGTATAAAAAAGGCAAAATGAAAATAAAAACATACCTAACGAAAAAAAGGGAAAGAATATATTATCATTTTGTATAACATAACTTTTTTCATCTTTATTTCCGTCTTCATTTTTCTGTTTTCTCTTTTCTAAGATACATAGTATTCCCCAGACAAATATCCATGGCAGTATCATGAGTAATAATGTGTTTTCTAATATCTTTTCCATATATCTCTCCACGTTTTCCAAAATTGATAAATATATTATAGCACTTACCTCATTTCAGTTCATTACTTTTCTGCTATCTGTCAGAATATTTTTTATCCCATGCCTTATCAAGAGTGCAAGCATTGCTTACGCAACAAGCTCTTGACAATTCATGCTCTAAAAAATGATAGATAATCAAGCAGAAAAAAGAACAAATTATGCTGTGTTACAGCAACAAAAAGACATCTCATATCTTGTATGAAATGCCTTTTTTCTTTTTTATGCGATTTTTCTTTATCGTATCAAGGTTCTTTCAATCGTAGTAAATTAGTGGTAAATTTCTTTTATATTTTCATTCACATTGCTTAATGTCCCTGTGTTTATGCGGATAATCAAATTTTTAATCTTTTTTTTCACATAAAAAGGCGTAATCATTTATAAGTAGTTATTTAAACTACCAGTTGGAAATATACCTGTATTTGTGTATATATGTTGGAGTAGTAATTTCCTTTGCTTTTTTGTGTAATACATTAAGTCTACTGGAAATTTTTCATTATTTTTCATTAAAATAACTATTTCCAAATCAATTCCAAGTGCACCATTTTTACCATGTGTATACTCTATATTTTTTTGTAACAATTCAAAAGAAAACCCATATTTGCTGATATTTTTTACATTCAATGTATTCTCTTTCTTTTGCATTTTACCATTTTCATGTTCTTTGGAAATTCGGCTAATAGTAATTATATCTGTATCATATTTTATCCAAGTATTAGGAAAAATTTTTAGTACTTTGTATAAGATCAGAATTATCAGTCCACTACTAAATATGCAAAGCAATTCAGCTCCTTTCGTATAATTTATAATACTATAAATTCCATATAGCATGATAAACATTCCAACACATAATCCCAATACTGAAAGCTTAAGATATCCTTTAGCATATATTTTTTTCATATATGTCTCCTTTGTATTTTAATAGTTAGTCTTTTTATATCTTCCATAAATAATAATTTGTCATTATCTCTATGAAGACATTATATCATCAGAAAAGTGGGAAATCATTCATTTTTTTAATATTGAAAAAAAGACACTATATTTCAAGTGTCATTCTCTTATACATCAGTATTCTGCAAGCAGGTAAACACAGGTTATTTCTTAATATCCTTTTGTTTGGGAAACTTCATTCTCCCACTTATTCACTGCCGTTGCAGTGACGCCCAGTCTTTTAGCCATTTCCTCCTGTGTCAAATTTCGGACTTTTCTGTATTTTCTTATCACTTTCCCTAATGTCATACCGCCATCTCCTCTTGTGTTTTACGTTTCTTTCTACTGAAATCATAGCAGGGAAATACATGCTCTGCAACTGAACTTCTATCAAAGAACCACCGATAAAAATAACCATCGTTCATATTTCATTCAACAAAAAAGAGCGATCTTTTGACCGCCCTCAAACTTATACATACACTATATTTTTCAACATAATGTATTGACACCGATTTTCTTCCTATTCTCTGCATCTGACCTTGCTTTTTCATAAACCAAACGAATGCTTAAATCTTTGAAAATAATACTTTATCTTTCTTTCCTGGATGCGATCCATTGCTCCTTTGTCATTATATTCATATGATTCATCCGAACCTCATTCAATAGTGGCACTGGCACCTTCTCACAAGTATGATGGTAAACAAATCCTAGTTTTTCCTGTACTCGTTTTGATTTATTATTCCCATCATAATATCCGCACCATATTGTAGACATTTTGAGATCTTCAAACCCATGGCGTATCAATTCTCTTGCCGCTTCAGGCATGTATCCCTTTCCCCAGAAAGGTTCACCAAGCCAATAGCCCAACTCACATTCATCCTTTTTGTCTGACAAATCCAACTTAAGTTCTACAGACCCTATTGCAATAGTATTATCTTTTTCGCAAATAGCATAGCATTCAGCCCCATTCAAAACATTTCTTATAATATCCAGGCTTTCTTCTATACTTTTGTGTGGCGGCCATCCGGCCATTGGACCTACATTAGGATTTTTTGCGTATTCATATAAGCTTTTCGCATCTGTTTCCTTCCATGGGCGCAATATTAACCTTTCTGTTTTCAATATCATAGATTCCATACCTCCCCAGTTTTACTACATTTCAATAGGCAACGCTTCTCTCTCCTGTCATTTTAACAGAAAAAAAGCCGAAAAGCTATCCTTCCGTTTGTCATTCCAGGTACAAAATGTATTTTATCTATGCTATAATACGTATAAGCCATTCCATCATGTATTTCAAACCAAACACCTGATCGGATAATCCGGATTGATTTTTGACAGCAAATGTCCGACCAAATAATTTCTAAACCATTATTATCCCCAAACAGTAGCAATGTTCAACTAATGTTGGTTCTCATCCACCTAATTTAAAGGCGGTGATTAGTGTATGATAAAAAAATTGGTTTTAGCGGTTATCGCTGCATTGATTTTTGCCGTTATGACCGGGTGCACAACCGATTACAAAAAAAACGATATCGAAGAATTTGTTTCACAGGAATTACATTTAGCAGACTTCACTGTAAGTGATACATATGAAGAATTTGAGGGGGACGACGGCTATACAGACCGAATATGGACCGTTACAGATAATCATTCCTCCATAGCGTTTCATGTTATAGATGACTATCACTGGGGCATGGAATCCATGACAAATTATTTGTGGACGGATTACAGTGAAAGTGTACTATACAATATCGCAGAAAATTTAAACGGTTCTGAAATTTTAAAGTTTGACTGCACATCGGATGAAAACGGTATATTTTCATCAAAAATCAGCTGCTCTTATAAAAATAAGAATGAACTCGCTACATGCGCAGCAGAGCTGAAAAAACTGCAGGATGAACTGGAAGCGTTAGGATATCCTGACTTAAACGTCGAATATCAGGTAATGTTTGAACACCCTCTCAGAAACGTTACAAATTATGTGATTGACGACGGAGATTTTTTCGGAAGAATATGTGATGAGATCATTTATGATGATATGCTTAATGAGTATATAACAACCTTGATGGATTACAGATATGACGATATGTATCTTCTTTCGGATGAGGAAATTCTTGCAGCATTGGACGAATATCCATACATCGTCGGCAAATATTCAGGCAGTCAGACGGATCGAAAGCTATATGAAGAGGAACTCATCGAATACTATCATAACATTATTGCAAACAAATATTCTTATGGTATAAGTTTCGGCTCTCTCTATGAGATACTCAAAACAGAAGGATTTGATGTTCAGGGAGATTTCTGGCATTATACCTATTCTTTCAACGGCGATGTTTACGAAATTTCCTATGATTTTAATGATAAAGTTTTTGATGATTTCCAGGGAAACAATGGTTATTATTATTTGAAAAACGGGGAAGAAATACCGATGGACTATTATTTTTACAATCACTTTTCCGTAAAAAAGATAAAGGAACTAACAGGACTTACACTATTATACTATTGAGCAGTATTGGGACTACGAAAAATCGTTTCAATTTTTGTGCAGACTGAAAACAGATATGAGTTATATCATTCGTTACTTTGGGCAGAACCAATTTTTTAAGGTTCTGCCCTTTGCCGATTTTACCTTTTACAAGGTAATATAATCTGGTACAAATTGATAACATTCTGCCATCTGAAACAATAATGATGTACCATTTCTCCGTTGATTGGGAAATCCATAAGCTGCATTAACGTCTTGGACCATTCGCCAAATCACAGGTGACCCACTTGCTTATACGTTGACAATTAGCGTGGTTAGGGATTTTCTCTGTCCTTCGGTGGGCTCCTTCAGTTTACCGTTTTTTAGGAGCGTTGTGATGCAATGTACCAAAAACCATCCGTCAGCGTGGAATACAAACTGCAATTCATACGCCTTAACCTTTCTAAGATGTGCTGGAACCGATTCCAGTACAGCCTCGACATATGGTGCCTTCAGTTCCTCAAAGTCAGTCTGATACCTTACCTTAATATGCTCACCAATAGCAAGCAGCTTCTCTTGAATCTCCTTACTGGCCAAAACAACAATCTGCCATACAGACTTGAAGTATCCGCCATACCCCCCGTTAGTTTTTACACAGCCGCGCTCTGCCAACCATGCGTACTCATCCTTTGAAAGACGTTCTTTAAATTCCCTTTCATAGAGACTGAGAATTCGTCTGGCTTCTTCAGAATACTGGAGACCATGACGATCACCGTGATCAGACCATTCGCTGTCAATCTGCCAAAAAATATGCTTTCCATTGTCATTCCACATTGGTCCGCACCAGTTATCCATATACACATAATCTTCCGGAAGTACCATATCATCAGGCATGACAATCGCATGACAAATGTTATGCGCACCATCAGGACGAATCGTTGCAACCTCTTCGAAAGAAATAGTTTTATCTATCAGCTTCTCACCGGACCAAGCTGCTATATAAGGAATCAGTGACCACAGAATGAAATTTCGGTCTGCTTTAGGAGACTCATTTAAGGAGATTAGCTCGTCTGTCTGACCGCACCAGATGTCCGTATCATCAAGAATGCCGCAAGAAGTCAACTCATCATACAAATCATTCGCAAATAGCTCTGCAGCACGCTTGTACATATCATTCTGCATGGTAAGCAGTTCTACAGTCGGTTCGCTGATGATGAAACCCACAATGTATTTATCCTTTTCCGCCTGCAGGAAACCATATTTCTCAAGAAATTCCACTTCAGTTTCTACATACACAGGAGAAACACCCAAATCATCAGCAATCTCATTGATCGATTTTGCCGTATTACGC
This sequence comes from Lachnospiraceae bacterium, assembly GCA_026169045.1. Lineage (GTDB taxonomy): Bacteria > Bacillota > Clostridia > Lachnospirales > Lachnospiraceae > Fimimorpha. The sequence continues at coordinate 5,562 of JAPFDH010000001.1, forward strand.
ACACAGTAGCAGATATTCTGGGACAATGTGGAACGGAAAAACTCATCTGGAGATTTTGTTCCAACGGAACCATTGATCCTGTATGAGTGGAATTTAATAGGGTTAAACTTGAGTTCGCTCGACTTTCTCATCATATCCATACCTCTTTTCAATTCTTTTTTGGCTTCAAACAAATGCCACTTGACAGTACCGAGAGGAACCCCCAATTCCTGAGCAATATCTGCCTGCTTATGATTCTCAAAATAATACGCAATCACAATTCTTCTTTGGAGCTTAGAAAGATAAGCAATCTCAGTCTGGAGACGATGGATAGTGTCATAATTGTCATCAATGTCCAGTTCAGAAACTGGATCCGCGATCAGTTCCGTAACCTCATCAATCGAAACGCTAACCATTTTTTTTGCAGCATCACGATAATAGTTGCTAAGTGTGTTGTGGGCAACAGTCCAGATGAATTTACCCATGTCCGCAACATCATCCTTGACAAGGAGTGCACGGAATGCTCTTATTGCCGTTTCCTGCGACAGATCTTCGGCATCGTGGATGTTTTTACACCTCTTCAGAGCAAATCCGAATATAGGCTTCAGATATTCAGTTATGGTTTTCTCTACGTCTTGTCTGTTCACTTGTTTCCTCCTCTTGAAAGTTTTCACCTATATAGACACGCGAATCGGAAAAGGTTGGAACTTTTTGAAAAAATTATTTAAAATCAAAAAGAGAAAGAATCGGAAGGATATTCATATACATTCCTTCAAACCGGAACTCACTTTCCGTACCTTCCTTCTCTAAAATAAATTGCGATAGATCACCCTCAAGACAATCCTGAACTGTTTCAGGAGATATTCCGGACTTATCGCTGATCTGAGCAATAGTTGTATAGGCATCTTCGGAATGCACAGTCAACTGGTAAAGAGCTGTGGCAATCTTCAAATTCTTTGTATCACTAAATGGCTTGATTATTGCTACGATTCGACGAACATCCATATTCATCAAATTTAAATTCCTATTTTTTGAAAAGAACACAGCTCCGTGCCTCATCGTTGTTGTTATCTCCGGAATATTACAGCAAGAATAGCACCATTCAGCATTTCCTGCATGTTCAATAGCCTCTTCTGTATCCCATCTGGGCTTCACATCCTCTGCGGTCGCTTCTCTAGACAAAATAATCGTGTGAAGGGCTGCCGCCATTCTGAAAGTAAAGGCAACATCTTCTCCCTTAGGTAAAGATTCCATACGCTTGCGAATCGCAAGAATAATATCTTCGGTTGTGGAAACAGGGGTATATCCGAGAAGTTCATCTACTGAAACTTCAAAGAATTTCGCTATGTCAGGCAGGAACTGGATATCTGGACAACACTGCGCCGACTCCCATTTGGATACGGATTGATTGGTTACACCAAGCGCATTTGCAAGTTCTTCTTGGGTCAGACCCTTCTGTTTTCTAAGAAAAGCGATCTGTTTATTGATTTTGATTGTAGTCATATAAACACCTCCGCATTTGTTTTTTCGCAACTACAATTGTATTTTACAGATATATAGCCCCAAAAGCAATGACGCATCAGTTTGATACGTTCGCATTTTATCCAACTTCCTGTTGGATAGTATATCATGAAAATGCCGCCTGCAAAATACAGGCGGCATAAGGGATTATTTTACATTCTCTATCGGCATCCACTCAGTCAGAATATTTTTACGTGAAGTTTTTCCTTATTTTTTATCTTTTATTCTCATAACAATCATTGGTGCAAATAATGCTGTCAATACCACCAACAACCATGTGTTTCCTGTAAAAATATTATAAGATTGTAGTAATCCTTTAAATCCGGTTCCCTCTCTAATATATGCTGAAAGGTCAAATAAATTCGTCAGTATGAACCACATTAAACCAAATAAAAAATAGTCTCTTTTAACACAGTTCTTGATTTTGGGTACCAATAGATACGCAACAAGAAAAATACATACACTTAATATAATACCACTTAATGGATATGCCAATCCTCCAAGATTAACAAGCACATATTCCCGAAATCCTCCATTTAATATTGCAATGGGTATAATTATAACCCATATTCCCAATGCATATGTATACTTTTTCATATGGTCCTCCTAAATCATAATTCCACAATGCATTTCAACAACAACTCTAAATATATTTTATTTGTCCAATCACACTTTTATCCTACCGCGCACATCAGTGTTCTGGCTACATACTTATCTGGATTTTGTTTAGCAACTGCTTTCAGACAATCAGAATACTTTTTATTGGCTCCATATTTTGATTGGTATAGAATAACACTTCTACTCATAATCTTTAATCTTCTTTAAATTACACTCAATTTGTATGATGGTCTGTATCGTTATTTGTAATTGCTCCTCAGAAACTCCTTCAAACATTTTTTTCGTGATTCTCGTAGTCATCTCATCATTTTTTGCACAAAATTTTTTGCAATATTCAGTAAGTTCTATACGCTGTTTTCTCTTGTCATTTTCATCCAATGAAATGCTAACAAAACCCTTCTTCTCCAATTTTAATAAAATCTGCTTTACATTCTGATGAGAACTTCCCATTATCTCTGCAAGTTCTTTTACTGTTGGTTTTTCTTTACACATATTGATACAAATAATAGCAAAAAACTGTTTCCAACTAATTTCTCTCATCACACTATCTGCTACCGCTTGAAATCTGTTTTCAAACGCACTCAATAAGCCAAGCAAGAAATATGAGGATTCAACACCTGTAAAATCGACTTTCTCACTATTCAGTATTTCTTTAATACTCATATCGCCCTCCAATAGGTAATATATTACTTTTATAAAAGTAACATATTACCTATCATTTGTCAATAGAAAAAGACGGACACCCATCCGTCTTTAGCGCAATCAACACTTCCAATTTATTGTTCTAAGTATAGCATAACACCACATCATTTACCCAAAAAATCAAGAGATACAAACGCCACTATATTAGCCTTTTAAAACAGCATTAAAAATATCATTCACAATTCTTTCAATATCTTTTTCTGCTGTAATACAGATTTCCTGCAATACATCAGAGTAATCTTTTTCTCGCCACCATCTTCGCATTGCTTCTTCGCCAAATTCATGACAATTCGGCTTTGTATGATGTCGTTTTACAGTCTCCTCAAAAGGCAAATCAAAATAATACGCATATACATTCGAACCATATAACCGAACAGCTAAATCAAATAATGGTTTGTACCAATCGGCGTACATAATTCCCTCTAATATAACAATATCACTATGTTCTTTACCATATTTCAGAAGTTCTCTCATAAGAGATAATGCTGGTGTATCTTTCCCATCTTTGACTTTTAGCATATCTCTCCGAATGACATCTTGTGAAATAACCATAGTATTTCGACCAAATCTGCTTTGCAATTCTTTAGCTATCGTGGTTTTTCCACTACCTGAATTTCCTCGAAGAATAATCAATTTCTTCATATCCGTGTCCCCTCAACCTCCCATTGATTGCTTTACCACAATAAATTTTATCATAAGCATATAAATTAATCTACTGCCATCCCTCAGAAATGCCGAAAACGCTCGATTTTTTTCTCTATGTATGTGTTTTTCATTCATTCAAAGCACTCCCACTTTAACTATCTTTCATTGACTTATTTTTTCCTCATACGAATCTTATTGTGATCGATACAAAATATGAGACCCTCGAAGCTGCAACTTCAAGGGTCTCATAAATATATCAGCCTTTAGGACCGGCAGTATGATGCATGGATAAAGGTTTAACGTTGAAATTGGATCGATACTCTGTTTCATGCCAGAATATATCCTCTGCGACCAAGCACTCTGGATTCAACTTTACGCCATCCAAAATGATTTCCTTAAATTTCTTATAACCAGCCCGGTCAATAAGATGACCACCATGCAGATATTCAGGCTTATAGTCCATAACCCAAGCAGAAAATTTCTGCCAGTTCTTCAGTACACCAAGGATTACATCCTCTGTAGCCCAGTTGAGAAACATCTTTCCGGTACGAGGTGTCTGACGTCCTGTACGACCACCCAAGATCACCCGATAAAATTTTGTTTCCTGTCGAGTCCAAGCGCTAGTAGGACAAACCCGTACACACTCACCGCATCCCACACAGCAGCAAGGATCCTTCTCTACCTTACCAATGGCAGGATTAGCCGACAAAACACGGGTGGCGCCATGCTGACAGGCCCGGACGCAGGCACCGCAAGCAATACAGCGCTCGGGATGGTAAGTCATACGTGCTACACCGATAATGCCGAAATCACACAGATGAGCCTTGTTACAGTCATTAGGGCAACCGGCAATATTAATCTTGATATGATAATGGCTGGGGAAGATGATAGGTTCGATCTTACGGGCCAACTCAAAGGTATTGCAGTTTCCGCAAATGCAATGATAATTACCAATACAAGCCGTGATATTGCGGGCACCGATGGTAGGATACCCTTCTTTGGGATCCCAAGGATGAGGCTCATGGGCAACGGTATCCATGTCCACATTACAAAGCTGCGCATCCACTTCCTTGATGTAAGTCTCCAGGTATTCGTTGACTGCTGGAATATTCTCATAGGAAATACCGGTAATGTCAAAAGTCTGCCGAGTACCAAAGTGGAAATTTCCGTCTCCCCAGGTCTTGGCGATATACTCCACATAGCTAAGATACTTCGCATCCACAGTGCCACCTGGAACGCGCATCTGCAGCATGAACTCTCCTGGAACCTTCGACTGTCGATAACAGTTCAATCGGACTTTTTTAATATTGATGTCTTGATTCATCCTATACCGCTCCTTTCTCAGTCAATCAGATCCCGAGCCACTGTATAAGGAAACACAGGACCATCGAGACAGACATATACCTCATCAATGCGACAATGTCCACACTTACCTATGGCACAAGACATTTTCCGTTCAAAACTCATATATACCTTTTCCGGTTCCACTCCCTGATCCATCAAAGCCAAACCGGTAAATTTCATCATGGGCGGAGGACCTACCACCACTACAACATATTCACCTCTAAAAGCATCAAAAGGAATCTCCGATACGAAAGTGGTAACCAAACCAGTACGCCAACCTTCCATGGTATCATGATCCAGTGCATAGATAGTAGTAAACTTCTGTTTCCATTCTTCCAATTCCTTATGAAACACAATGCCATCCGCATTCTTGAACCCGGAGATCAAATGAACCGATCGCACATATCCAGGAGTCTCGGCCAGCATATTAAGCATGGAACGAACCGGTGCCAAACCAGTACCACCAGTGATGACCACAAGATGCTTATCCCGGAACTGCTCCACAGGCCATCCCTTACCATAGGGTCCCCGCAAAAACAGAGTATCTCCAGCTTCTTTCTGGAAAATGACATCAGTAACCTTGCCCACGGAGCGAATGGTGAACTCCAACCATCCGTCTCCCTGTGCTGAAACAGAAATAGGAGCCTCACCTATCATAGGAATAGACAGCTGCATAAACTGACCATGGGCAGGTTTTGCATCACTGGTCACACGGAAAGTCCATTCATGAAGGCTTTCTTTTTTGACACTCAGAATCGTACATGCCTGAGGCTGAACAGGATTCATCATAAGCACAAACCTCCTTTCCTATCGGTTCAAAGCAGCCCGGATTTCGTCCACAGCAGCACTAACCTTGTTCACAGTAGCAGAAATAGAAATAAGCTCAGGACAGCGCCGCGTACAACGGCCACATCCCACACACATATGTTCCTGACCAAATCGTGCCTTATAATCATGAAACTTATGAAGTACCTTATAGCGCATGCGTTCGGCAGCTGTGGAACGAAATTCCTTCTGCCCAGCCATCTGATCAAAGCCTGCGATCTGACAGGAAGCTGTCACTCGGCGTCGTTCACCAACTTCAGGATTATCCCCATAAATAACATCACGGGTAGTAAAGCAGGTACAAGTAGAGCAAGCCACCGTACAAGCCCCACAGGAAATACAACGGCTATTGTACTCCTGCCATACAGGATGGGTTTTGAGAGCTTTACGGACATTTTTATCACTGAGATCAGGAACAGTGACCTTCAGCTCATTTTCTTCCACAAAAGTATGAGTATAATCAACTTGCGGCATACCTTCAAAATAAGATACCAGATCCTCATCCACCACCTGAACCAAAACTCCATCCTCTGAAAACTTCAGAGCCAAAGCGTAATCGTCCGTACGATTCGATCCCATAGACACACAGAAGCAGGTATCATCGCCGCCATTACAGTCCATCACAGCAAATTTTACCAACTCCCTGATCCGGGAATAATATAAGTCATCATAACCTCCATTGCCCGCATAGATACGAGCCTGGATCCGCTGGGCATTAATATCACAAGGACGAGCCAGCAGCAAAATCGGCTTCGACTTTACCTTACTGGCCCGATATTCATCCTCAGTAAAGTAAAAAATAGCCTGTTGGATAGGAGTGATGACTTCCTTTGCCGGATAATCGGATTTTATATCCCATACAATATCAGCAAAGGAGTTTACCTCGGCATACCGTATAATATCGGTATCAGAGTAACGACCCTGTTTAGGGAATCTTTTCGGTGCATAGATACGGTAGTCTCGCTGCAATTCATGCAGCACGGTGTCCGCCTGAGAAACAGAAAGTGAATAGCCCATATTCGTTACCTCCCTGATATAGTGTGCCACTGAAAACCATCCGTACTGGAACCGGTCAGCAATCATCTTACTATCCCATCAGCTCCACAGACATTTTCCATATAACTAATATCAGTATATCATATCTTAAGATAGCTGGAAAGTTTTATAGCGATAAAAAACAAGAAATCCTAAGGATGTGGATACTACTACAAATAACTTTTCATTCTCCTTCTATTGTGCTAGGTACAACCTGATCATTTCCAACAAACGAAACTTCATCTATAATTTTACATACTATATCTATGATATCAGCCAAACATTACTCCACCTATAAATAGAGCCAAAGTAGAGTCAGCAGACATAAGAAAACCTCGGAAGCCCTTGCAAAATGGGCATCCGAGGTTTTCTGTCCATTACTGGAACTCGCATAGTTACATTATTTATTAAACTTATTAATTTCGTTTTTGCATATATTTTCTTTGTTCTTTTACCGTTTGAAGCGTTTATCCCACCTTACAAATCCTTTAATATCACCCATATAAATCGGATTTTTCAAGTGAGTTATGAAATTACATTCGTCAATGCATCCTTAAGGTAACTATAAGGCGTTAGATAATCGTCTCCCAAAAATATAGTTAATTTTCGTTATACTGATACTTTTTTAATTTTTTACCTGTAATGATACAAATTATACTTCCATTTACCCCGAGTATAAACATCATGAGGGCTGCACCTGAACCTTTTCCCGTACCAAAAAGTGTTTTTAGAATTGATAAGTCACCATATGCAACCATAAGTGGTTCACATATATTATCCACCATAAAACCGCCCAAAAACAATCCAATCGGGATAGTAAAAAACTGAAATGTATTACGACACGCATAAACACGTCCCTGCAATTCTATCGGAATGGTGCTTCTAAGAATCACATCCAAATTAGCGCTCATAACAGGTACAAGAATCCATCCAATGATCTGTCCAAAACACCATATAATCGGTTCTCTGAAAAAAGCCAATATAAAATTTTCAGTCCCTAATGAAAACAACATTGTCAGATAAACAACCTTAACCCTATCCTTAGGCTTAGGTAAAATCGAAACAATCAGGCTACCAATAATCATAGCCACACCCGAACAAGAAGTCACAATTCCAAGAACATACTGACCACCTTTGGGATTCGGAAGCACATAGCCTGGTAATGTTGCATCAAAAGCGGAAGCCACCAGATTAACACCTGCCATAAACAATATCAGCATCATAATCATTGGATTGGCTTTCAAAAATCCAATTCCTTCTTTCGTAAGAACCAGTACACTTTCTTTTCGTTCACTGTTACTTTCCGGAATACTAATAAAAAACTGCAACGCTACAAATGCTACTATAAAACTACCGATATCGACTGCTATCACACCATTAAGTCCTATAAAAGAATACAAGGCTGTAGCAATCAGAGGATTTAATATCGATATCAGCGATCTTGACAAAGAACGAAGCCCACTCGTCTTCTGATAATACTTTTCGGGAATAATAAGCGTCATAGCAACTTCTGATGCCGGTTGCTGTACTGTATTCATTAATCCCGAAATCGCATTTAAAACATACAAATGCCATATCATCAAACGATTTGTAGTAAATAACCCAAATACTACTATGGTACAAAATGCTGCGAAAATATCACAAAGAAGCATCGTCTTCTTTTTATCGAACCTGTCGGTCAACGCTCCGGCAAATATACTCATTAACACATATGGTGCATAAGAGCATATAGTAAGTGTTGCAGTACTTAATGAAGAGCCAGTCTTCTCATACAACCATAAAGTTAGTGCAAATGTCGTGATACTACTACCAAGTTGAGATATGCTCTGGGTACTCCAGAGAAATAAAAAGTCTTTCAGCTCGTATAATTCAATCTTCTTTATATTCTTCATGTCTTTGCTCCTTTTCATATCAACGATTTCTCGAAATAGAAGCAAAGCCTGAGGATATCAGCCTAAGGCTATTCCTCCATGCAGTCTCCTCAAGCTCTGCATGGAGCTACTACAATACAAAGTCTCATTTTTTCACCTTTCTTTTCGATCGCATAAATTGCATAACAGAAACTTCCGATTGCTCTTTTACCTATATTATATCTACCAGTTCTTCCCATGTAAACCCAAATAATAAAGCTCCACCAGACAGTCAAGCAGCCAAAAGGTTTTATCCAAACTCGCAAAGTTCTATCTGCTTTCTAGTGTTTCTCTGGTATTTCAGTTTTGAAACCGTTCGTTTTCGAACTGTTTTGTATGGATTCGCTATGTTTTCATCTAATTGTATTGTCATTTTATTGTCACTAATATGCTATAGATTAAAATCAACCAATAGTCTTAAATACTATAATATTCATAAAGCACTTCAATTCCCCTACAAGCAGAAAGTTGTTAGTTGTTTGGAATCACTTCTCCATTTTCATCTAAAAGATAGATTGCATAAACCGTTCCTATCTTCAATGGATCACGTTCCATTACATCACCATTAAATACAACACGGATATTATCATCTACTTTCAATTCCGGTGCTCCTCCTGCTGATACCACATCTTTTGTAACAGAAAATTCCTCATCAACAGAAATCCCACTATTAAATGCTTCTATACACCGAACATCAACAGACTCTTTATTTACTTCCAAAACTTTTGCATTAAAATATGCTTGTCCTTTTTCATTTTCACATCCAGATAACGCTACTATACAGCCAAATACTGCTAAAATAGATAGCCACCTTTTCATAACTCAACACCTCTCCAAATTCATATTTTCTTAACTCTTTTAATTCGACAAGCTGGAATTGACATTCATTACGATTCTCTGCTTCTTTTCCAAAGCGTAACCCACCCCAAGATACATACACCTGTGGCAAGTGCAAAAATCCATAATGAAACGAATACACTCAACAGAGAAAGTGCAGTTATCAGGGTTAGAAAAATTTTAACAGCAGTTGTTTTCTTCATAAAAATTCCTCCACCAAATTCAAATTTTCTTCTGTTTCTTATTCCCAATTATTTTCTTGCAATATTAAATCAAGTAAATGAGAATAATTAGCCATTGTATCTTTTGCACGATTTCCATATTCGTTTTCTATAAAAGACAAATCATCTTTATCTGAATGCATGATCAACCCATGTTTTTCTGTTTCCACTGGTAAACCATTGAGCCAATTAGTAGCTTCAAAATAAATATAAGGAATTCCTAAATCACTAAAATGAGCATGATCACTTCTCTTTTGACCTGTTGGATGAGGGTAATCTGCATTCCCTTCTGGTGTCAATTGCATTGGTAAATTAGCCTTTTTTGCAATTTCATATGCCTTTTTTACAGCTTCTGCATCTTCAACAACACCTTTATCGTTTACACTTCCCCCATATAAATAAAGATTATCCCCCGCAAGAATACTGTCTATGTTTATCATTAACACAATATTGTCTTTTTCTTTCTCTGTAAGAGAATTAACATATTCTCCTGAACCATGCATTCCTATTTCTTCTGCACCAAAAAATACATATCTAATCGTATATTGTGTTTCAACATCTATCATTCGTAATGCATTTTCTAATGCAACAGCTACACCTGAACCATTATCATCTACACCATGTGTTCCTGCACTATCATAATGAGCTCCAACAATAATGATTTTTTCCGATTCACCTTTTTTAACTACTTCAATGTTTTGACTTGATCGACTATTTTGACCACCCTCAAACACATTTTCTATTGATTCATCCATCATAGGAACACCTTCTTCTATATCAAAAGATTTTATTTTTATATCATTTTCGGAATACCCTCCATTTAACAAAATAGCCGATATAAACGAAGCCATTTCCTTTTCTTTTTCAGTGCCTGCAATCCGACCTGGCAAGTTATCTTGAATATATTTCAAAAATGTGTATGACTGTATTCCATAATCTTCTTGCTTCAAACGCTCTGCTATTTCTTGTGTAAGATTCAAACCTTTTGCATTATCCATTATTATTTCTGCATGTTTATCACTACACCCCGATAACAAAGAGCATAAAATACTCATAGATAAAATAGTAGTACAAAATTTTTTCTTCATAATATTTCGATTAAATCTCCTTTACCACCTCAAGTTTTCTTTATTATACTATACTATCTGTCTAAAAATCTATTTAAGTTTTTCTTATTTTTATATCAACTTCACAATCTTATACACTATATTCCAAAAACAATGTCTAGACTTTGCTTTTTTAGCATAGATTTTATTTCTTCATCCCTTTATCTCCCATCCCTATCTATACGTCTCTTCTTACCTTTTTGCTTTACATTTACCTGTTCCAAATGCTTTGCCACTTCTATTGATTCCTTCACCTTATCTTCTCCTAAAATAGCTACAACCCGGTCCATATCATATGCTACATTTAACAAAGCTACATTTTCTTTCTTTATAACAGATATTTCCTCTCTCAACCGATCTACACGATTTTCAAGATCTATATTTTGATCTGATAGCTTTTGATTTTTGTTTTTCAATTCCAAATACTTGCTATATCATGCCTGTATTATATTCGCAACTTTTTTCACCAAAGAAAATATTCTTTTCCGATAAGATTTTGCAGACTCTAAAGTTCAGGCTTCTGAT
>JAPFDH010000127.1 GCA_026169045.1 Lachnospiraceae bacterium
ATGAAAAAATCAGTAATTATGTGATTCGGCAAAAGAAAAAATATGGCATTGAAGATGATAACAAATAAAATTTTTTCAATCGAAAAAATTTATTTTGATTATTCAATTTTGAAAAACTGAATACCTCAAAATCAGAAAGAGCGCGGACAAGCACTTTGAGGGATTGGCCGCCTTGTCCACCCATTCAGTGGGACGGCGGGTGGCGGTCAAGGCCGGGTGTAAACCCGTTCATTTCAGCCTTGACGGTTACCCGCTGTCCTGTTACTTTTCCGGGAGTGTAGCCACAACTTCGGGACACTTTGTCCACAAGTCGGAGCGTAGGACGAGGGACGGGGGCTTTCATATACGCCCTGTCTGCTGATGAAAACAGACCTGCGCTTGCGGCTCCACGCCACACAAGCACAGCCCTGTTTTCCTGCCGCCCCTCCCCGGCGGCAACGGCATTTTCACGGCAACGCCGACAGAGCGTATAACACACTACACTTTGCTTCGCAAAGTCGTGTGCCAAATGGGGGCGTTGCCCCCTTTGGAACCCCCCCACAAGAAAAGGCGGTACGCTACCCCTCTACGGGGCGCATACCGCCTTTTCTTGTTATCCAGCCCTCCGGCTGTATCGGTTGAGCAAAAGTCAGCGTGGGAATGGTGTGGTATCTTTATCTAAGTGAATCCCCGTTTTCCCACTTACTTATTGTCTGAAAAGAGACCCCTACTATATCTGCCAATTCTTGCTGTGTAATTTTCTTTTTGTGTCGTAATTCCCTGATTCTTAAATTTATTGTTCTCATACCTTATACCTCCTAATGCTAAAATTATACCCAGAACCATCTTCTTTGTCGCAGTAAACATCTGAGAATAATTTCAACTCAGAAGCGACTTTACCGTCACAAAATATTACAAAAGTTTATAGAAAGCAACACATTCTCTTTTTCATCTTTTCTATACAGTACTAACACCATGTAATGATTGTAACCATGTATATAAAATCCGGCTTCTTGTTGTGCTTCCTCAGCCGGTGTCTTCCTTTTCGAACGATTATTCGTTTTCAAAGTGCGATCCATCGATGAACTAAGATAAGTTTTCCCTTAAATGACCACCTGTCTCATACGTTCAAAGGTATGAAAACAGACAGAAAAAATGTCTGTTTCTGCGCTCTCAAAATTGTGGTAAAATAATAGAATTAGAAGTTGTAAAGAAAATTGCATAATGAAAAATCAATATATACAACTTGTGTCGACAGACCTATCTCTTGCAGAACAAGTAGTTGATTACTATAAGAGAAACAGATATTTTTTAGAAGCTTTTGAACCTATACGGAGCGAAGAGTTTTTTCACTAAAATATCAGCAAGCAATATTAAAAAGGGAAATGATTGAGTACGAGACAAGGACAGCATTTCGCATTTATATTCTATCAAAGAAACAGCCCTCGAAAATTATGGGTATAAAAGGAGAATTAAATTTATGATAAAATATAGAGTTTTATATGCAGAGGAAATTTGCCGGGATTTATTCAAGGATTTTATCCGACATCAAATTGTTACAAAATGTTGGCGTAAAGAAAATGGCAGCTGGATAATCAAAGATGCCCCCTTTATTGACGATTGGACAGAAAAAGATTATCAAATCCTAATTTCTTGCTTAAAAAACACAATTTGTTCTAATGGCTTAGTATATGCTGCCTTTTGTGATGACAAATTAAAAGGCTTTGTTTCTGTAGAGCCAGAAATATTTGGTGGTGAACAGGGATATTGTGATTTGTCCAGTATCCATATATCAGAAGATATGAGAAATAAGGGGATTGGAAAAGCACTTTTTCTTGCCGCAAAAGAATGGGCTAAGCAAAAAGGCGCTAAAAAACTTTATATATCTGCACACTCAGCCGTTGAAAGCCAAGCCTTTTATAAATCAATGGGGTGTGTTGAGGCAAAAGTTTATAATAAAAAACATGTTGAAGCTGAACCATATGATTGTCAATTAGAATGTCTTCTCTAGATGACAGAATTAGGTACACAGATGTTTTTTTGATGTGTATCGGTTTACTGTGAAAACGACTAACTCCCTTTACGGAATGCATACCGCCTTTATTAACACCATCCAACTCCCTATTCGCCAATTATTTCCAGTCCATCCGGTAGTTCTTGTATAACAAGAGCACACGTATTAGTCAATCTTATATTATCCTTTAGCGGATATTCTACCTTACCCCTAACTTCTCCATCCGGACAATGCACATCCAATCTTGTATTGATCAACCCCAGATTTCCTATCAAATTGTTGGAAAAAGAAGAATTCTATTTTGAAAGGAATAACACATATGAAAGAAAAACGATTTGAAGTAGTATATGAGGAGTCTAATTTGAAATCAGAAAAAACGATTTATATTGATAAAGAAACTGGTGTAAATTATCTTTTCATCGCCAGCGGATTCGGTGGAGGATTAACTCCATTATTAGATTCGGATGGAAAACCTGTTATTACAAAATAAATTCGGTTTTATCTCTTCAAGCCTCTATCAATCTTGTATATTTATGATACATTGTCTATTAAATGCTCAAACCTTATATCCATTCCCTTGTTTTAGCCCTTATGAACCAAAACAAGGGAAATTTTTGTTTGTTGAAAGCATCAATATGCAAAAGAAAAGAAATGTTTGAATTTTCATATTTCTTCGCCCAAGATTAGTCAAATTTCCGATCATATAAAAGCGCAGCAATCAATACAACAAAACACGAACCACAGTTATGTACTAATGCTCCTGTAGTCGGCGTAAGCAGTCCTAAAAGTGACAGTGTAATCGATAGTGTCAACATTTTTTCGCAAAAATAAATCTAGCCGTTTGGTAGTCGGCAGTCAACCGGCTATGATATCAGACAGCAGATCATTTTCTCCTTTGAAAAGATGATCCATGTTCATGTAACGTCTGGCTCCCCAGCTG
>JAPFDH010000070.1 GCA_026169045.1 Lachnospiraceae bacterium
GAAAGGTTCCACATTTTCTGTGTTTCTTCCCGTATAAGGTGCGAATAGTATCAAAACTGTGATATTTCAGAAACCGGATGGAGACATTGTTATGATAAAGTCTGTATTGTAAAGATCAATACAGGCTTTTTTACAATATAAGACAGGGAGGAAGACATGAATATATTAAAAGCAGTAGATTTACAAAAAATATATGGACAGGGAGAAACGGAAGTTCGAGCCCTTGATGGTGTAAATTTGGAAGTGGAAAAAGGGGAGTTTGTAGCGATTGTTGGGACTTCTGGGAGTGGAAAGTCTACGATGCTCCATATCATTGGTGGATTGGATAATCCAACATCCGGGCAGGTAATTGTGGATGGACAGGACTTAAGCCATATGACAGATGAAGAGCTTACCATTTTCAGGCGCAGAAATATTGGTTTTGTATTTCAACAGTATAATTTAGTTCCGATGCTGAATGTATGGGAGAATATTATTCTTCCCGTGAAACTGGATGGCAAAAAGATTGAAAAGAAATATGTAGATGAAATCATTGATACACTTGGTATTCGGACAAAATTGGAAAATCTGCCAAGTGCTTTATCCGGGGGACAGCAGCAGAGAGTGGCAATTGCAAGGGCTTTAGCGGCAAAACCTGCTATTTTGCTGGCAGATGAACCGACCGGAAATTTGGACTCCAGAACAAGCCAGGATGTATTAGGACTTCTAAAAGTAACCAGTAAGCGTTTTCATCAGACCATTGTAATGATTACCCATAATGAGGAGATTGCCCAGATGGCAGACCGGATTTTGCAGATTGAAGACGGAAAAATTGTTTCAGATAGTGGATTGGTATAGCAGGGGGCGGTCATATGGTAAAAGTAGAGAATAAAGAAACGTTACGAGTATTGACGAAGCGTTTTATGAAAATGAATCGTGCCAGGAATATCATTGCTGTTATTGCAATCATGCTGACTTCACTTTTATTCACAAGCCTTTTTGTGGGGAGTGTATCCATGATTCTTTCCAAAAGAGCAACGGAAATCAAACAATTTATGGATTCCGCCCATGCTAGTGCACAGAATCTGTCAGAAGAAGATGCAAAGCGATTGCAGGAAACAATCGAACAGAGTGAACAGGTGGAACGATATGGTTCGGGTATTTTTCTGGGAGCTGGAATGGATGAGCGGTTTGGCTTTTCCGTAGAGGTCAGATATGCGGATGAAAATATGGCAGAAAGTTTTAATTGTCTGCCAACCACAGGAAGACTGCCGGAAAAAGAAAATGAAGTAGCGCTCAGCAGCATGATACTGGAAACTCTGGGCGTTACACCTAAGATTGGGGAAGAAATAACACTGACCTGGGAAGTAAATCCAATGCTGAAGCAATATAAGACAGATACGTTTCAGATATGTGGATTTTGGCAAGGGGATAAAGCTGTTTTAGGACAGATGGTCTGGGTATCTGAAGCCTATGCAAAGGAGAATTGTTATCCTGTTACAGAGGAAGAATTAGAAAATGGCATCTACAATGGAGGGAAAGAGTATTCTGTCTGGTACAAGAACCTTTGGAATCTGGAAAAGAAAACAGAAACGATATCTAAGGCAGCGGGATTTACAAAGGCAGGGACAGGAATGGAAGTCAATCCGGCATATAATCTTTTGGAAGAGGATTCATTTTCATTTTCTTCCCTTATCGTAATGATTTTATTTGTGATATTGGCAGGATACCTGATTATTTATAATATCTTTAACATTTCTGTGAAAACG
This sequence comes from Lachnospiraceae bacterium, assembly GCA_026169045.1. Taxonomy (GTDB): domain Bacteria; phylum Bacillota; class Clostridia; order Lachnospirales; family Lachnospiraceae; genus Fimimorpha. The sequence goes on from JAPFDH010000070.1 coordinate 1,749, forward strand.
GATATCCGGGCTTATGGACTGTTAAAGAACGTGGGAACAACAGGAAAGCAGTTGAAGAAAATTGTACGTATGCAGGCATGGAGATTGTCAGCAGTGGGGATTCCAATCGGATTGCTTTGTGGTTATCTTGCAGGTCTTTGTATGGCTCCGTCCTTGAATGCAGATGCTGAAATTAGTGCACAGGCAGGAAAGACTGCTCAGACAGTAGTATCAGCAAATCCTTTGATTTTTCTTTCAGCAGCGCTTTTGACACTTTTAACGGTGTATCTCTCCAGTCTGCAGGCTTGTAAAATGGTGGAAAGAGTTTCGCCTGTGGAAGCTCTGCGTTTGGCAGAAGGAGAGCAGTCACAGAGGAAAATAAAAAAGAATACTTCTGTAACCTGGTGGGGGATGGCAGTTCAAAATGTGTTACGAAATTGGAAAAAGGGATTGATTGTTATGCTTTCTATCGCTCTTTCTATGGTGGTTGTCAACTGTATCGTGATGTTGGTGCAGGGATATGATTTTGATTCTTACAAGAAAGTGTTTTTAGCATCCGATTTTCAACTGGATCAGATGACAAGCAGTTTGTTAAATACGAATTTCAATGGTATTACACCTGAAATCAAAGAGATTCTGGACGAATGCCCTGATAGTGCTCAAACAGGATATGTGTATTATTCTGAGGAAACCCACAAGATGGAGCCGGAACTTCTGAAAACATGGGAAGCATTCGCAGATAAATATGAAGAAAACTGGACCGATTATGAAGAACAGGTTTGGGAAGAGGCAAAGGCTTCCAATACAGTAAGTGTTCATTTTCTCGGAATCAGCGAGTCGGTGTTTGACAAATTAGAATGGAGAGGGGAAAAATGCTCATGGGATACATTTAAAAGCGGAAATTATGTGCTTGTAGATTATGGTGATAAATATGCAGAGTATCCGGTTTCTTATTATCAGACCGGGGATGTTTTTCAGATGGAGTACAAAAATGGAAACCAAAAAGATTACGAAGTCATTGGAGAAGCACTGATGCCATATGCATTGGATTATCCGTATGCAGACCTTATCTATATTACGGTATTAGTTCCAGAAGATGAGTATATTACCCAGACGGGAAATGAATCAGCCATGTATGCTGCCATCGATGCAAAGAAAGGAGCGGATAAGCAGATAAAAGCATATATTGATGAAAATGTTTTGAAAGAAAATGAAATGATCAATGTTTTTTCTGTATTGGATATGGAGGAGAGTTTTCAGCGGTTTGTCAGCAAATATTATATGATTGGTGGTTTCCTTGTCGTTATTTTAGCATTTATCGGTATTATGAATTTCTTTAATACAACAGCCACTTCTGTGATAAGTAGGAAAAAGGAGCTGGCGCTTTTGGAAGTTGTTGGAATGACGAAAAAACAGGTATCGAAAATGCTGGTGGCTGAGGGATTTCTATATTTGGGAGGCGCATTTGTAATTGCAGTATTGTTAGTTATGCTTGGAGCAGAGAAGATTTTAGCAAATACACTCGGTACAGCATTTTTCTTTCGGATGCACCTTACAATCGTGCCATGTATTCTTATGATACCGATTTTGATTGGGATTGCGTATGTGATACCAAAATATCAGTTTAAGAAGATGAGTCGGGAAAGCGTTGTGGAAAGGATTCGCAAAGAATAGACATAGGTAGTATAGTGGAAGGCAAGTCTGAAAAAATGGCTTGCTTTTCCTTTAATATACGGAAAAATGATGTATAATTAGATTAAAGAGAGAAATTAGAAGCGGAGGAAATCAAAATGAAAAAGTATAGAATCTTATCTAAAGTGATTTTGACTATTTGTTTGTGTGGAATTATTTTAGCGATTATCAATGGTTTTACAGGGATTATCAATAGTTCTATTCAAATGAGTGGAACAGTAATTTGTATTTCTTTACTTCTTGTTGCAGGGGTTACAATTATACTATTAGAAGATGCAAGAATAAAGAAAGAACAGAGAAATAGATAACTTATTATTTACGGGTACGAATACCGCAAAAAGATATAGACGGGTAAAATAAAAGAGTGCGGTGTGTGATATTCCCCAACAATGTGGATATGAAGAAATTTCGATAGAATGAATCTATCGAAGTTTTTCAGATGATGTGATAATTAAGAACCATCTTGGAGTCGGAGGAGCGTATGGATCTGATTGAAGAATTAAAAAATTATTGTGATTGGTCCTATGTCAAGATTTAGTACAAGTTAAAATGAGGTTTTCCTCATCTTAACCTGCCATCTGCAATTCGCCTTGTTGAAGCCTACGATACAGCTCTTCATAATCGTTTGGAGACATATAATCACAGTGACTATGAA
>JAPFDH010000013.1 GCA_026169045.1 Lachnospiraceae bacterium
ACTGCTGAGCCACGAATTGGAGGATTTAGACTACAGCTTGCTGTATCAGGCTTACTCTGCCAAAGGCAGAAATCCGGCAGTGGACCCCAAGACCATGTTCAAGATCCTGACCTATGCGTATTCCCAGAACATTTATTCATCCCGAAAGATCGAAACCGCATGCAGACGGGATATCAACTTTATGTGGCTGCTTGCCGGACAGAAAGCTCCGGATCACAGCACCATTGCCCGTTTTCGTACCGGTTTTCTGGCAGATGCCTGCGAAAATCTGTTCTATCAGATGGTCTGTCGTCTGGAAGCAGGCGGAGAATTATCAGAAGAAACTGTATTTATCGATGGGACAAAACTGGAAGCCTGTGCCAATAAGTATACATTTGTCTGGAAAAAGTCTGTAGGAAAGTGGGAAACAAAGATGTATGAGAGGATTCAGGAGGCAGTCTGTCTTCTGAACCTGGATTATGTCTGCCAGTTCCATGTGAAAGAGGAAAGCCGTACCTGTGATCTGCTGGAAATCTGCCGGTTTCTGGAAGAAAAATGCCGTCAGGACGGAACGGTTTTTGTACATGGAAGAGGGAAACGCAAAAGCCGGAACCAACGATATCTGGAAGTGTTCCGCCGGTTTCTGGAACGTCAGACGATCTATGACTGGCATACAGCCAGTTTCCAGGGGCGAAATAACTACTGCAAGACAGATCCTGACGCCACTTTTATGCACATGAAGGATGATCACATGAGGAATGCCCAGTTGAAACCGGGATATAACGTCCAGATCGCAGTGGACAGCGAATACATTGTGGCCACTGAAATTTTTCAGGACCGTAATGATGTGTGGACCCTGGTACCATTTCTGAAGCACATGGAAGCAAAGCTGGGGTTTCGATATCCCAGTGTGACTGCGGATTCGGGATATGAAAGCGAAGAGACTTATGAATATCTGAAGAAACATGGGCAGATACCGTACATCAAACCGCAGACCTATGAAAAATGGAAAAAGAGAAGTTTTAAGAAGGACATCAGCAAGCGGGAAAACATGGCCTATGATGAAAAGGCGGACATCTATATCTGCCATGCTGGAAAAACGCTGAAAGAAGTGTCAAAAAAGAAGCAGAAAAGCAAAAGTGGCTATCAGTCGGAAGTAACGGTATATGAATGTGAAGACTGCAGTGGATGCCCATACAAGGGAAAATGTACGAAAGCGAAGGGAAATAAGAGACTGTACCTTTCCAAAAACTTTTTGAAAAAGCGGCAGGAATCCTATGAAAACATCCTGAGTGAAAAAGGGATCCTGTACCGGACAAACCGTTCGATCCAAGTAGAAGGAGCCTTCGGGGTACTGAAAAACGATTATGAATTCCAGAGATTTCTGCTGAGAGGAAAAACAAAAGTAAAACTGGAGATTCTACTGCTGTGCCTGGGATATAATCTGAATAAACTGCATAGTAAGATACAAAATGAGCGTACTGGAAGTCATCTGTTTCAAGTGAAAAGAGCATAAAAAAACGGACTGTCAGGAGGCTTTATTAAAGTACGGCAAAAATCCGACGATCTGCGCTGAAACCAGAGCAGAACGCCGGATTTTTTGCTGTAACGAGCGGAAGTGCCGCTCAATCATTTATTTTGATGATTTTGCGACACTCCC
>JAPFDH010000087.1 GCA_026169045.1 Lachnospiraceae bacterium
GAAATAAAATACATTCAATCGGCTTCGCCGCAAATTTTGAGCGATTTGTCAAGTGGTTTTTGACAAAAAAGTGGGGGATTTTAATAAAAAAGGAATCTGAAAGCCTTATATTTATTGGCTTAAAGATTCCGAGAGATCATCTGCTTTAAATGGAGGAAAAAACTGGCAGGAATCCATTCATGCTCTTTTCCCTGTAATGTCCGGCGCAGGTTTTCCTTTTTATCCATATATCAAAGCCTCCTGCTGCATCGTTGGATTTATTATAATAAAACTCTTATACAGATTCTTACAAAAAACTAAAAAAACATGTGCAAAAATGACCATTTCTTTTTATGCACAATAATTCAACATTCCTAATATGTAAATTACCAAAGCTTTTCTGATACGCTCTACTAAAATACCTTCATCCGGTTGATGATAATCGCCATGACCAGGCAGAAATGGGGACTTTGACTTATTTTTTATTTTCATTCCTGTACCGCAGGCAAATGCATTCGGCAATTTTCTTGCATACGTCCCACCGCTCATAACAAAGGGAGCTTGCGAATCCTCCATATATGCATTATACGTATTTGTCATAATCCGGGCCAACGGATGACTGGGATCAAAATAGTTGGCCTTCTCATAACGTGTCACCTGAAGTTTCATTCCATAATCTTCACATGCTTTTTTTGCCAGTTTAGGAAAATCCATCCCATTTTTTGTAACCGGAAATTTGGATATAAAGGAAACCTCCAAATGATGATCCCGCATTTTCGCCACAGTAGCCGCCAAAATTATAGGACCTGATTGTTCGTCTTCGCAATAAACATTAAGAGCTCTTCCCTGGTAATCTTCATTTATCTTTCGACAAATTGATAGGATTTTATCATCTTTTTCCGATAGCAACCGATACGCATGAACTGCATGCAGCAAAATCTCCATAGCATTCACACATTTTTGCGGCTGTGCAGCATTACTTGCAATTCCATGGGCTGTGAGGCAAATTCCTTTTTTTGTCCTATCTACCGTAATTTCCTTTGGAAGTCCGCCGCACCGTTTCATTCTCTCTTCCGAATACTTCAGACAAATCGTAGCCGTTTCCGGTATCATATACAAACGGTCAGAGGTATAAAATTCTATGACATCCTCTGACAGTTTTTCATCAGAACGAATCACTCCGTTAAAGGATCCCCTTTCCCCACAACATACAGGAAATCCACTGTCCGGAACCAATGATATCTCCGGACATGGATAATGCTGTACAAAATAGTCCAAATCCAGCATCCCTTTCTCTTCACAAGTTCCAAGGTAAAGACGAATGTTGTGAGAAAGTGTTATCTTGTTTTCTTTAAAAAATTTCAGCAGATACAATCCCATAATCGCAGAGCTTTTATTGTCATTGGCTCCTCTTCCAATGACATATCCATCTTTCACGCATGCCTGATATGGTTCATACTGCCATCCATCCCCTTCTTCCACCACATCCAGATGTGCCCAGATACCAATATCCTTTTTTCGGTCATTCAAAGAAATACAGCCCACATACCCATCATAATTTTCAATGGAAAATCCTTCTTTTTTTCCCATAAGAAGCATCTCTTCCAACACATCCCGACATCCTTTTCCAAAAGGTTTCACTTGTGGATGTTCCAACTCCGCTACACTTCGGATATTGACGATACGGATTAAGTCCCGGATCATATCATTCATATGGGCATCCACCCATGCTTCCACTGTTTCATGTGTCCATTTATTCATATTCCTTTCACCATACCCTTCTGAAACTTTGATAGAATCAGTATAGCGCTTTGAAATTATTCCTTTATGAATTTTACTAAAACATCTTGACATAAATTTAAAATCCACTGAGGCTCTCTATCAAATCGAGTTATCAATTCATTAGCCGTCTTATTAACTAATTTATACTGCTCATCAGATATAATTCCCTGTTTAAATGCCATTTCTAATTCATCTCGATCAACCTCTAACAGTTGATATTTATCAGAAATAATTATATCCAGAAACATATCATTATAATAAAATACACCATCACTATCTATTCCTATACCATCTATAATATCAATGTACCATAAAACTGGATGCATCTTTTTATCTAAATACATTGTAACAACATAATTCTCTTGTTTGGGAGAAATAACTAACCATTTGTATCCATTATCCGCAACGGTAGTTTCACTACCAAATACATTCCATGTCTGCTTTTTATTAACTTGCAATAACTCAATCAAACTATAACGCATACTCTCATCTTCACCAAGAAATACCTTTTTTTTCTGGATGGTTTTGTCCCATTCATCAAAAGTTAATCTCACATGCTTTATTATCAATTTATTTTTCATATGTCTTATTACTCCTTAACCTTCATATACCTTATTCTTAACTATTAAAGGTTCTCCATATAAACAGAGTCGCCCAACTTTAATAATATCTGTTTAATATTGTCCTCTATGTTCTCTTCTACTTATCCTTCAGTTGACTGTTATCTTCAACCTCCTTTATCTGCTTCACAGCGTAAGAGTTTACCTGAACAACAGTGATTTCATTTGAAACAATCCCTATCACAAGACAACACCAGTAATGTCCAATCGGCTCTAAGCCAAGTGCTATCTGGCGCTTATTATGTTCAGCAGCTATTTTTACTGCCCATTTCTTTGCACTTTGAAATTCCTCATAATCCTTGTTGATAGAGTATACGGACTTACTGAGTTCCCTCCCTATGGTATCGATTGCTCTCATATTGTATGTTTCTCTATCTACATCGCATCCTAAGATAAGCATCTCATCACTGATAAAGGAGCGTTTTTCATTTTATCGAACTTGCTATTGGTTTTTCCAACTCACGTCAGGTTAAAACTGTTAAATTTTCCTTGATCACCTTTTTTTCAAAAACTCCTGCTGTTCAAAAAATATTTACTGTTACTACTTGATTTTTTCTTTGTACTTTTAACATTCTTTATAGATACCTCTTGTATACTTTAGATTTTATCAACTGGCAGGTCAGTAATAATCTAAATTTACTTGAGGTATTTTTTTTTGTGTCAATCTCTTGACCTAATTTAAAGTATACAGGAAGTTTCTAATATAAGCCCAAAAAAATCTATGCAATTATAACCATCTGTCAAACAGCAGAACATTTTTTATTTCATTCGGAGAAAGAATGGCATTTTCATCAGCACACAACCGATATACCTGTTTCCATTTTGTTGGAGACATTCCCATATATTTTTGAAATGCTCTGTGAAAACTGGATTGGGTCAAAAATCCGCATTCTCTTGCCAGTTCTTTCATCGTTTGCTTTCCGTAAAGCATTTTCTGGCTTGCATTTGAAATTCGGATCCGGTTGCAATAATCCAATGGCGCCAACTGCATGACCATATGAAACATCCGGCGAAAATGGGTGGGACTCAAATGACATAATTGGGCTAATTGAGGTATCTTCAGCTCCTCTCCAAAGTGTTCGGAAATATATTGGATCGCCGGAAATAACGTAACAATCTGTCCATATTGTTTTTTTATTTTCCCATCTGTTTCCGGGATCATCCGTTCTATCTTTGATAAAAGAGTCATTAATCCCCCTCTCACAAAGTTCTGATAAAAAATAGGCTTTTCATAAAACTCCTGAAAAATCTGCTGGACAATCTCATAAACCGCATTCGTTTTCTGAAGGGAAAAAACAGGACAAAACCCGGATAACATACCGGTCAGTTTTTTGTATTGCATTTGTTCCGTCGCCTGTTCCTCCCACAGTGTGACCGGATCAAAAAAAATATATTCCCATCTGCTCACTTCATCCGCATCGCTTTGCATCATATGTGGAAGATAACAGGGAATCACACACAGATCCCCCTTTTTGTATGGAAAACTTCCATCTGCTGTATGCAAAATTCCCTTTCCCTCCCTACAGCATCCGATCTCAATACAATCGTGAAAATGCAGAAACGAAATCATTTCCTGAGGGTTTTTCCAGCATTGTCCGAGAAAAGCGATGACAGGAAAATCCGGCGGCAAATTATAATGACGATACTGTAATGGCATCATTTTTCCTTCCTCCCTTTCCTGAAAACCGGTTCTTCCAAATGATGACGATATGTAGTATGATTTACACCTATTTTCTTTATGGTTCTTGTCTCATTCCTCCACTGTCTTGGGGTTTTATGATACTGCTGCAAAAAGCACCGGTTAAAGTTGGATACCGATGAAAATCCGCACTCCATGGAAATATCAATAATTTTCTTTTCCGTCCCGGTCAAAAGTTCACATGCATGCTGCAGACGAATAAATCGAACATATGCCATCGGTGATTTTCCCATTTGCTTAGCAAACAAATTGTGAAAACATACGCCTGTCATATTACACATGGATGCCAAATCCGAAATCAAAATCGGTTCTGAAAACCGGTTATTTACATAGGATATCGCAGGAAACAATTGCTCTCTCTCATAATAATTGATGTCTATTTTCCACTCTTCCCCGTAGGAATTCCTTGATAAAAGAACATATAACATCTGTAAATACCCATATACTGCACTTCTGCTGTAATGATCATTTTTTCTCATTTCTTCCAAAATACCATTTACAATCGAATACACATTTCCCTCTTTTTTCGAAAAAACACGTCCCACTCCCATGGCAGAATACCATCTGAGATTCTGCGGACATTGATGAATTCCCACACCTGACAATATCGTTTCCGGCAAAAAATATATGTATTCACAGAATAATTCTTCTTCATAAGAAGGGAGTGCCTGTGTAATATGCATAGCATAAGGAGGGATAATACAAATATCTCCCTCCTCCATTTCCATAACCTGATCTTCTACATACAAAATCTGTTTTCCACTTCTGCATATTCCGATTTCCACACAATTATGAAAATGCATAAAATCCAATTCTGTGGATGGTTTTGGAAACCGAAATTCACCCAAAAGAAGTGTAAACAATGGAAAATCTGAGGAAAATTGGTATTCCCGATACTCCAAATTCACTTGTTTTCCATTTACCCGGTACATACCAATTTCCTCCTTTCCCTGCGATACAGATCGAACACAATTTCTTTTCCTCATTATAATTTTTGTAAAAAACACTGTCAAGCCGGTTACCCAATCTCATTTTTCGTTATACCATTTCATCATTCTGCCATTGTCCGGTTGAAACAGTTCCATCTGTCCAATACATGGTTCCCTCACCATTTCGTTTGTCCCCCTTCCATTGTCCTTCGTATCGTTTTCCGTCCGGCCATTGGAAGATTCCATATCCGTCTCTCACATCATTGGCAAAGTCTCCAATATATCGTTTCCCATCCTGCCAGACTATCATGCCTGTTCCTTCTTTTTTCCCTTCTTCATTAAACGATCCCTTATACCATGCTTTCGCTTCGTTATACAACTCCACTCCCTCACCGTTTATTTTATCATTCTGATAGGTTGCCACATAAAAATTATCCATACTCTGCTTATCTTCCGAAAGCCAACCTGCAATTCCCTTTCCTTCTCTGTTTCCTTCCTTCCACTCACCAAAATAAAAGTATTCCGAACTCACATCATAATAAATTCCTTCCCCATCCTTTAATCCATTTACGAATTCACCATGATACCAGTTTCCATTTTCATATCGCACACTCCCCATTCCGTTTAGTGTGCCATCGGTCCGGACACCTGTATAAACAGCATTATTCTCTCCTGTCCATGTCTCCTGGCCGTCCTGTGCCAGCGTTTGTTCCTCTCCTTCTTTTAACTGATCATCTTCCCAGATACCATCCTGTCTGAGACGATCCAGGGTATACAGCGTTCCTTCCCCATTGCGCACATTTTCAGCAAATTTTCCATCATAAATATTTCCATTCTCAGGCCAGATAAAATATCCATTCCCTGCTTTTTGATCTTCTGCCCAATCCCCAATGTAGATGAATCCATTGCTGTAGACCTGCGTTCCATTTCCGCTTCGTGATCCATCAAATTCGCCTTCATAATAGCTTCCGTCTGACCAAAAATATTCGCCTTCTACTCTTATGCCTTTTTCATTCCAATTTCCGACAAACCAATCCCTCGTTGTACTATAGTACTCCACCCCAACTCCGCATTTTACACCATTTTTCCATTCTCCCTCATACATACCTCCATCCGCGTAAATGCATATTCCCCATCCATCAATCCTTCCGTCCTTTTGCATACCGAAAAACGTATTTTCATTTTCGTCTTTCCACCACTCATATCCGCTGAGATTTCTAGCATCCAACACGGATGATACCGGTTTTACCACATTTTCTGATTCTGTTGATGTCTCTGTCTCCTTTTCTGTTTTTTCTTCCGTTCCTCTCCGCTCTTCCTTGTTAGTATACCAGGTTATCATACAGATACCTAAAACAGCCAGCATAATCCATTTCTTTCTACTCTTCTTTTTTATATATTTCGTCTTTTTTAAATTCTCTCTGGATTTTACTTCTTTTTCCAGCATAGTTTGATGACTGTTTTTTCCATTGTCCTGCTTTTTATAATTTATCCTGATAGATTCCGGAAGGGAAACGGGCAACAGATATCTTTCATAGTTTTTACTGTCATCATATCCGCATTTCATGCAATACCATGTTTGATCATTCACTTTACCGCATTTGGGACACTTCCACATCACATTTCCCCCTCGTATTTTTTTCTATTCTTCTGTTTTTCTTATGATCCGCTTCCTCTCAGAAATCCTCCAAATCCATATCCAACAAATCTTTCATAAAATCGGTATCCTCTGCCTGGTCAGTCAGCGAACCGCTGTTCTGTTCTTCCTGGTTACTTATTTGTAATGTCGGTATTTCCTGTTCTTCTTTCTTCATCAAACCGATGGGTTGTTTCCCGCTGACATTTTCCAATTGTTTCACCATAGCTAAAAACAAATCTTTTGTCAGACAAACCGTTCCTCTATTCCATGCCTCCGTCAATTCTGTCCGCCTGTTTCCGTATAACTGCAATGCTTTCTGTTTCAGCAACATTCCGGCAAGGCGGGACAGATCTGACATCTGCTGGTACAAAAATCCTTCTGTTTTTTCCACCATGAACGAATAGGACAATCCATTGCTCCTTGGAATTCTTCCCTCAAACACATTCTCCAAATAAATCCTTCTCTCTTCCTGATCCGGATTTTCCAGACGACAGGGCAGAAAATATTTTTTCACACTATCATCCATTTCTTCTATATGTTCCAATATTCCAATAACTGTAAAAAGAAGATTTTCCTCTTCCATTTCCTGAATCTTTTCCTTAAAAATCTCTGCTGTTTTTTTCTCTTTTATCATCCAATGAATATCTTCTATCAGTAAAAAATAACCGTTTTCAGAAGAACGAAGTTCTTTTATAATTTCCTGAAAAATCTCTGTTACTATCTGTTGTATTCCTCTCTCTTCATTTTCCAGTTCCGACTGCCGCGGAAAAACCAGGAAACGATATCCCGCGTCTCCCCATGTCCCTGCACACGCCAAAGCCAATGTTCTTTTTCCCACTCCTTCTGGTCCGTATAGCAAAAAGGCATGGGTATTTCCCACGCCATAATGCTCATCCAGCTGTTGATCGGGAATACAACTTTGAAACAGTTGCTTCCAATACCCACATCCGCAAAGCTGTTCCAGCCGAAGCTTTGGGGATTGTCTTTCCAATTGTTTCAGCCACTCTCCCATAAATTTCTCCTCTCCCATCATTCGCCGAATCATTTTTTATGTATTTTCATTCTTCCATATTTTTCTTAAATTTATCTTCCCATTCATCCAATTCCCGGATAATATCTTCTTTCGGCGTCGGCAGACAATTTTTCTGTGCTTCCTCAAACAGCGCTCTTGTAAGCCGGTATTCTCCGTTTTCTAGACTCTCCAGTGCTCTGCTTTCTTCTTTATATTCCTGCATCACCGCTTTCAAAACCATTGTTTTGATTCTGGAACTGAGACGGTCAATATCGCGGTAATTATACATGTCTGTCTTATCCGCCATATCTTCAAATGTAAATCCTTCTTCTAAAGAGAGAATGGAACGAAAATGTTTTTCAAAAGAGAACGTCCTTGCCTCCTTATCCGGAAATGGTACACGTACCAATTCCACCCGATCCAGCATAGCATTATCTACCTGATTGGGATAATTGGTTGCACCAATAAAAATAATTGGTTTATCGGAATGATTGATTTTATTATATCCGGTCAGAAAAGCCGTAGTCAACGATGCCGCATATTCCGGAAGCATTGGTTGCGAACGATTTTTACATACTCCGTCTACTTCATCAATAAAAACAATACAAGGTGCATTCTTTTCTGCTTCCTCGAATAAACGGGTAATAATTTTTTCTGCCTCTCCCACAAAGCGGCTCAAAATATCGGATCCGACCAATGAAATATATTTATAATTCTGATCCATCAATTCATGGGCAAAAGCCTCTATGATGTATGTTTTTCCACATCCGGGAGGGCCGATGAAAAAATAAGAATGCAATTGTTTCATTTTTAAATAAGCCTTTAATTTACTAAGCTGGGAATCTGCTATACATTCCCGCAGCTGTTCCTTTAATTCCTGCATCCCGGATACATCTGCAAAAGAATGCCTGGGAGCCTCTTTAAACCATGACTGTACCGTTTCATTTGCAATGGTTTCTTGTTTCATCCCAGTGCTTCGTTTTTCCTTGTTCTCTTTTTCTCCTCCTTCTTTTCCTTTTTCTGCATGTTCCATGAATTCTTTATACCGTTCCGGACTGATTTCTTTTACAATACTTTTTATTTTTAGATTCAATTCCTGTACTTTTCGCTGCTGATACAGCCGCTCTTCTCCCACACTCATCTGAGCCATCTCATATCGCAGGCTGGCCGCTTTCTGCAGATAAATACACTCCTCTTTGGAATGCTGTCCCCCATTATCCAGATAGGCATCCTCCGCTTTCTTCATATAAGACAGACAAAGATTTTCTTTCTCCTGCATACGTTCCATATAGCTATCCATCTCTTTACCTCCTGTTAGCTAAAATCACGGATTTTTTCTAGGATTTTTCAGTTTCATGATTCCAAGCGGCATCATAAATCTCTGGTCAGTTCATCAATATCAGCCATACTCTTTTCCAGGGCATTCTCCTCATCCAGATTCTGTAGTTCATCTTCACTGAAAGGAAGGATCTCTTCCATTTTTATTGCTGCTTCTTCCATATCCAGACACTCTTCCAAAGATTCTCCACCAAGAAGCCTTTCAATCACCGAATCATCTACCAGATCATCCACCGGAACACGGAAGAAATTCTTCATACCGGAATCATCTCTTTGTCCTGCTTTTTCCATACCCTTTATTCCATTGTTCAATGCTCTTACATTCACTTTTTCCGTTCTTCCGGAAATGGAATTCATAAGTTTCAAAACAGCTCCCATCTCATTCATAGCCTTACACAATTCCTGCACAGAAGAAATTTCACGCAGCCGTTCATGGGCATTATTAATAATTGCCAGTGAATAATATGCATTTTTTAAATTGGCCACTGCCTTGGGATTATCCCTCTTGCGCGTTCTGCTATAACGGAGCGCCCGAAGCTCCCGCTCAATAATCAGGCGATATTTTCTCTGCAGTCCACGTATGCGAACCCCTGCTTCCATAATCTGATAATCAATATTTTGTTTTTCTTTTTTGGGAAATAACGGTCCTTTTTTCATCTGACTTCCTCCTTAATTATTCAGCAGCTGAGACTCTTCTTCCTGCTCCAGTACCTGTTCCTGCTGTTTTTCATGTATTCTTCTAAGCCCTTCTTTTCTTCCTTCTTCATTTCTCTTAATTTCCCGTTCCATATCATCAAATTCCATGGAACTGCGCAAAATATAATCTCCCATCGCAGGAGAAGCGAATATCTCATCCATAGCATCCGTAAACCGGTTCCCCAGTTCTTCCAGTTCATCGATTTGTTTCTGCAAATCAACCAACTGATTCCGAAACTGTGCTTCATGCATAATAACCTCATCCAGCATATGCTGCTCCAGTTTTTGTGCCATCTGAGTCAAAACAATCTCTTCACTCCGTATAATTTGACGGCACGCCATAATGGACGCCAGATTCATGGATCGCTGTTGCTTCAATGTTTTCAGGCTGTCATACATTTTTTTAATATCTTTTCGTTTTATCACCAACTCGTAAGCATCGGGGTCAACGGATTTTACCCCTTCCCCAAACTCATTGATCAACTGCACCAAATGAGGATTTTTTTCTGCCTCTTCTAAAACAACTTTTCGTTTTTCTTCAAATTGTTCTTTTATTTTATCATAGCGGGCTGTCTGCCGTTCAATGCTTTGCTCTCTCTCATCAATTTTCATGGAATACTCTACAATCGTCTTATACTGATCCAGACGTTTTTCTCTTTCTTCCATGATTTTCTCGATCTGATCATGATCCGAAGACGGAATGGGTTCATGGCCTTTTCCGATTCCGTATAACAGCAACCCTTTAATAATTCGTTCTGCCGTATCATTACATCCGTTTTTCACTATATCATCCAAATGCTGGGCAAAATACAGCATTTTTTTATCCATGCTGCGTGTATCTGCCAAAGACACCTGCGCCTGATCCAGTTTTGCAATCAAGCCTCTCAGAATCCGCTTATATTCCTCCATTTTTTCTTCCGGAATCTTTCCGGTCTGATCCTTCAACTGCAGAGAAAGCATCGTGTTCTTCAATCTTTCTCCTGCTTCCCGTACATCAGCTGCCTGTTTTTTTTCTTCTGATGACGTCATTTTTACTTCTTTGGACTTTCCGCCAAATACCTGTTTCAATGTTTTTCCAAATTCCACGTTTCATTCCTCCCTGACTGTCTTTATTTTCCAAATATATACATAATTCCCCACATCACTGCACATATAATCAATGCGGGAACACATGATAAAAATAGAGCACCCCCCAGAATCAATAGAAAATCCATGACTCCCCAGAGAAGTTTTCCTCCTTCCGGAACGGCCAAGACATGAATATCAGCCATATAAAATCCCACAGCACTTAATACACTTCCCACCGCCCATGTAACTGCCATATTTTTAAAAAATCCGTCATATCCAATGCGGCATATGGTAAAAATATTCCCTGCAAGCAGGAGAAACAATACAATTCCTTCCACCAAAAGAACCCGTCCGCTATCAGAACGATTTAATGAAAATAAATATACCCAGGCTAAAATTGTCCCAAGTATAAAAAGCGTTCCCAATATTCCAAGTGCAATACCTCTTCCGACCTCCGGTTCTGCCATATCCATATGAAAATCAAAATGAATGTTTTGTTTCTTTTTTTTCATCGTTCAACCAATCCTTTTTCTATCCTGCACAGCATATCTTCTTTCTGTTTCTTCCGGATGGAAGCCACCTTACAGAAGATCCAACCGTTCGGATCGTTCATAAATGGTCTCATTTCCCAGAATCAATTCCACCTGAAATCCTTCCTTTAATTCCACACCCACATGACAAAATCCCTGTATGCGGGGAAGTTTTATTTTTACATCCTGAAATACAGCATCTTTTCCCTCTTTTTTTACTGAGACATGGAGGGAAACCGTTTCGTCACTGTCAATACGGGCGAAATCTTTTTCACACCACACGATTTTCCCCATAGACAATTCGTCTGCCCAGGCCAAAAAAATTTCCTCTGTTTTATCCAGTTTTAGCTCCTCGTTGTCCATACAGTATCCGTATGCGGTAATTCCAATACGTATCCCCTTTCGCTTCTTTTTCCCATACTCATCCGCCATTTTTTTTATATTATCCATTTCTGCCTGATTTCCCAACACATTATGGACTACCGGGAAACCACAAACCGGACATTTCGCTCTTCCGTCTTCCATATCCGCCTGACAGCAAATACATGTATTCATCTGTTCTCCTTTCCCTACTCGCGATTATGAATTGCCTGGATCATCGCATAGTAGCATTTTCTGTATTCTTCAATTCCCCGTTCCAGACGATTCAAAATCATCTCGGATTGTGCCATAAATATCTCTTTTTCTTCCTTTTCTCCCTCTCCGAGCTGTGCTTCGATCAACGCCCACTCATTTTCCAGATATTCTCTTGTTTTTTTCAAAAATTGAATCTGTACTTCGCATTGCTCCAGCCGTTTTTTTTCTTCTTTTACCTGTTCTTTCTCAAACCAACTTAAAAGAACTTGCAATTCTTCTTCTGCATCCCTTTTTCTGTTTTTCTGGCTGTCAATTTCTTCTTTTTTCCTTTTCACATTTTCTTGTATCTGTTCCTGTTCCTGTAAAACAGCTTCCAGTTCCTTTTTTAATTCATCCCATTCAATCTCCGCTTTCTTTATATCGGTTAAACGTTCCCTTTGTCTTTCCTCCAGATCTTGCTTTTCTTGTTCCAGTTCCTCTTTCTTTACACCAAGAAGACGATATTCTTCTTCCTTCTGTTTTTCCTGTTTTCTCTGTTCTTCCAATTCCAGCTGCAATTGTTCCATTTTTTTTTGCAGATCAGGAATCTTGTTATTCTGACATATTCTTATTTCTTCTTCCAATTGATTACATTGTCTCTTGAGAGAAACAGCCTCTTTCTCTTGTTCTCTTATTTCATCCTTTCTCTTCTCCAGCCTCTTTTTTTCTATTTCCAGTTTTTCTGTTTCCTGTTGCATCTTTATTATTACAATTTCTGTTTTGCGAACTTCCGATAACACATCATCCAGATTCTCACACACAGTTTCTAAACGGGCCTTTTTTTCTTCTTCTATTTCTTCCATCGGTTGACTTTTTACAATCTTTAATATCGTCCGTCCCACCCAGCTAAGTCTCGTAACCATACGCTCCCGTTCGCCGCTATCCAATTTTTCTATGGCAACACCCTGCTCATCTTTTACGTCTTCACACAAATCATAAAAGAGATTCAAAACATCCAGAACCGTCATGTCTTTTCTCGCTTCCAGAGCTTCCATACTTTCCCTTGTCCGATCAAATCTCATGCATTTTCCCCTTCTCATACGTTTCCAAACACCAGAGTTTCCGTTCTTTATACTTTTCCAGTCCCTGCTGTAGTAACTTCAAACAAATCTCCCAGTCTTGTCAGTTCTACTACATGATCCTCTTCACCGATACGTCCTTCCAACATATCATAATCATGAATATGCAGGCTTACTACTCCGGAAGAATCCAGAGAAAAACCAACGACTGCCGTGTGGTACTGATTTTGCACTACATTGGCCAGTTTTCTGGAAAATTCCTCCTTTGCCAATGCCACCATGGCAGTTTTATCATGATGTCCGAAATTCACCAAGAACCGATCGAATCCTCCTGAAATTGCCTGAATTACAATAATTTCATTATCCACACTTCCTCTTGCAAAATATACTTTATCAAATACAATATCCTGTTTATAACGAATGGCATAATTAGGACATACCTGTTTATTTGCGTTATAAGCCCATACCCCTATGGAATACGATGCCGTATTTCGAATTCCTATAATTCCGGCAGCTAAAAGCGCTGCTCCCAGAGAAATTGCTTTTTCACAATCTGACTTATTTAAAATGATATTCTTTCTCCGTTTGTCATACGCGTTGAATTTAAATGTATCCTCCAATTGCTTTTTTACAAGATAATAATTACCAAAACCTCCCACTAAAGCAATTTTAAAAATATCCTGATTTCGATCCATATATTGAATGCCTTCTTCATCCATATATGCAATCATCTGACGCAATTTTTCATCAAAAACAGGACGGATAACCCGGTTATATACTTCAAGCAGCAAACCATACGTCACATCCACACTCTCATCCCGGTAATCAATGCAAACAAACCGGATTTCATTTAATTCCTCTTCATCCAATCCAAACTCTTCAAATACGTCCTGAATTTTTTGAGTCCGATCCTGAAGCTGCTGTTCCAGTTCATCCACTGCTTTATAAAATTTCCCATCATAAACAAACTCTTTTGTATCTTTTAGAATCCCGGAACGTTTAATCGCCTCTTCCATTACGGTTTCCATATAAACAATCCCGGCTTTTCCCACTTCCCGTTCTTCATTTTCACCGGCACCTGTCCGTTCCAAAACTTTAATTTCCACTGTATTCGTTCCGTTCGGTCCTGTACCCGATAATACATCCGTCAATGTAATATCCAACGTTCCCCCGCCATAATCTACCAACAGGATTTTTCCTTCGAATTTTTTTCCGGTAGTTACAAAAAAATTGTGGGCAAAAAAAGCACTGGCGGCCGCCGGTTCACTGACCACTTTTACCTCTTTCACAAATTTCATATCTCTGCAAATATTCCGGAGCATTGTTCTTCCATCCAGCGTACTGATACCTTCATTCCATATTTCAGGGACTCCGATTACCAAAGTTTCGATTTCATTTTCATTCAAATTCTTTAAAACCTGACGCAGGACATTTTCAAGAAAATATTTTGCAATTACTTCCGGTGTATACATTTGATCAAACCCGCGTTCTGCCAATTTTTTGGGGTTGGTTTCCGGCAGAAGCATTTTAAACGCTTTAAATACCCTGGCACCTTTTTTTCCTGTTAATGATTTTGCTGCTCTGCCAAATTCAAGCTGTCCATCCATCAATGCTGCCACTGAAGGAATAAAGGGAAGCGTCTGATTCAATATCAATGTTTCCAGTGTCTGCGTATCTTCCCTGTAAATCGATACCGTTGTATAGGTACTCCCAAAATCCAATCCAAGATTTATCATTTTCCACACCACTTTCTTTTGTTTTACCATGTATCATCTCTACAACATCCACTCCAGAGATTCTTGTAATAATTCTTCATATTCCAAATCCACGGATTCCCTTCCATCCAGTGACAACTGATGCTGCTCTATCATCTCTTCCATGCGATCCTGCGTTTCTCTGTCTTCCTGTTCTATTTTATTCATAAACTGGGTATGGCTCCATACTGCATCGGTTATTAACTGGTTGATATAATTTGTATTTTCCAGCAATGGTTCCATACGCCCCTCGGTAAGATTTACCGCTATTTCCATTTTATGAATATATTCTCTGCACTTGCTTACCGTTTCTTTTTGTGACGCCCGGACATGTTCCATATTCCGTATACTTCTCTTTATTCCTACTGCCTCTGTTTTTTTTGCTGCAAGTAAATGCTGATCTCCTGAAGTTATTTTTCCTGCCTGCAGGGCATCTTCCATCAGATCCGGATGTTCTGATTCGAACCTATGAATATCTCTGATTTTTTCTTTCAGCAATATACCATATTCCTCTATTTTTCTGCTATCCCGATCGATCTGTTCTTCCATCTCCCATTCTTTTTTTATCAGTTGGAACATATCCATATACAATTTCATGACATAATCTCTGTCTTTTAAATTGTTTTCACATCGGCTGGAAATTCTATATTCAATTCCCTCTAAACTTTTATCCAGGAGCGTTTTGTTTCCACTCACACAGGCATTCTGGACATATTCGATGCATTGATCTATGTATGTTACAGCCGTCTCATCTTCCAAAAGCATCCTTGGCTTTAATAACTCCTGCCTGATTTTCATAAGCAAATGTTTCTCGGTATCTGTGAATAACCTTTCCCCAAGCATTCCTGTTTTCAACAACTTATCCGTCTTTTTTGCCAGACTATTTTCTTCATAAATGAAACAAAACATATTATCAGAAGGATATGTTTTTTCTATCCATTCTCTTACCTTTTCTTTTGTTCCCAGTTTTGCATACCACTGTTTTGCCAGTGCATGTAACTTTGAAAAAATATGTTCGTCCAATAAGCTCTCATACACCACCTTCCGAACATATCTCTTATTTTCAGGGAGTCCGAGAAGATAATCCCGTCGAAACTGTTCGTTACGATACCATGCTAAAATAATATCCGCATAAATTTCTTCCATTCCCAAATAGTTTTGGAAATATTGTCTGTTTCCCATTAAAAGGAACCGAAGCATAGATATGATTTCTCCACGATTCCAATCATTTAAAAAAGAAATTCTGTTTTCCATTTCATCCGCCATTTTTTCATATATGGGCACATTCTGTTTCCGAAAAATACGCTGAATTTTTGGAAACAAATCCGATTGAAAAATTCCTGACGGATCAGCCAGATACCTTTTACTTCCTTCTGCCGCAGTAGGTGCATGAATCAAAAATAAATGTTCTCTTCCATAATTTTTTTCTGACTGTTTTATAATTTCTGATATCAGTTCCGGATAACTGGATACTTCTGCGAACATTTGTATTTCAAATACAAATGCCATATTTTTCTCTCTTTTCATCATTTCCAATACCTGATTGAAAAACAATTCCATGTTCTTAAATGAGAAAATATGTTCTTCTTCCTTGATCCGAAAAAAATTTAAGATCCCCTGTTTACGATATTTTTCATATAACTCTTCTGATCGGTTATCCCCGAATTCAACCTGATATCGTCCCTCTTCTCCTGATATAAAATAAACCGCCTTATATTGTTTTTTCTTTAGCTGGACGTACAAATACTGACGCAGATTCAGCCGGACCAAGCTTTTCAGAAAATACATATCCTCATTTGCAAAAACGAAATGACATAAACCTTTTTCCCAACTGAATCGATCCATAAACACCGTTCCCCTTTTTACTCTCTCATAATTTCATC
Source organism: Lachnospiraceae bacterium (assembly GCA_026169045.1). Taxonomy (GTDB): domain Bacteria; phylum Bacillota; class Clostridia; order Lachnospirales; family Lachnospiraceae; genus Fimimorpha. The sequence goes on from JAPFDH010000087.1 coordinate 16,564, forward strand.
ACCATTTATTTTCTATTCATCGTTCCCGATTTTTATTTCAATAAGAAAGACAACAAACAAAACACAGCTCCCATAATAAAAGAAGATCCTCTGTATTGATTCAATACTTCTATAATTTTCTCTTCCCGTTTTATTCCGGCAAACAAGGTAACTATAATATTAAAGAAGCCAGTTAAAAACCAAATTCCCCCCAGATTCATACACGCCGACGTAATCGTATCAAAGGAATTGGATCCAATTGCCAATTGAGGAGCAACAATAATCCACCCGCATAATATAAATATTACACTGGATATTTTACAGAACCGCAGATTTTTTTTCATATCCTGAGCCAAACATACAGATCGTTTCCGCAATGTAGCAATCACACATACCATCGATATCAAAACCAATGCAATCATAGCGATTCCACTGGAAAGATAAGACAAGCCCAAAAATAATCCGGTCAATTCACCATTACTTACACCATTATTCATACTCGTTATCCTCTTTTCTATTTCATCCATCCCACAATGTTGCTTGCCACATGTTCAAACAAATATATAAACGCTTCGGATAATGCTCCCCAAAAAATACGTATTCGGCTTTCTTCTTCAAAAACATTTATTATCTCACCCACACCATTTGCAAACATTTGCGACAACTGGGGACCATTGGTTTCCGTTATAAGCAGCCATCCTTTTCCCAAATTTTCAAAAAGTATTTCTGCCCTGTTTCCGGCACGCTGTAAATTATCTATCAGAAGTTCACTCTTCACGCCTAAAATCGGCATCGTTATATCGCTGCCATATTTAATCAACACATATAATAAACAAATTCCTGAACATGCCAAAAATATTTTTGCAACATAACTTTGCATTTTACTGAACGAGTAAAACAAACAGATTGGCATATCTTTCTCTGATTTTTGCTCCACTGTTTTCTTCTCTTTTTCTCTTGGTTTTTCTTGCCTGACTCCTTCCTTTTCCCTTTTGGTTTCCTTACTTTTCTCGTAAAATGTTTTCTTTCCCGATCGGGTTCTTTCATATTCCCACTTTGCCATGGGATATACAAACTCTGCTTCTTTTTGTGTTAGCAGATATAATAACCGTCCATAATCCGCGCCCTGGTATTTTTTTCCCCATTCGTAAATGCCTTCCGTATAATTTTCTCCCAGAAAACACCATACATGTTTATCATATTCTAGAGGAGATCCATAAATAAACCCCTCTCTGTACTCTCCAATTACATACAGAAATCCATCATACCAAAACCACCGATCAATCAAGATATTATTTTTTTCTATTTCAAGTTGAACCGCTTTCTCTGCATTTTTTCTTTCATTCTTTGAAATTGGTCCCTTTTCCCCAATCAGTACCTGGTGATTTGCACCAGCATCCATCCCCACATAAATTACACCTTGTTCATTTTCCGCCAATGGATACTGAATACGATACTTGTGATTCTGATCTTCGGAAAAAATATACATTTCTTCTTCTAATATATCACGCCTTATCCCTGCTTTTCTTTTACTCTTTTCAGTCGTATCTGTCATACCCCTGACCCCTTTTTCACTACTACCACTCTATATAACTGTATAAATTGTAATTATTTTTTCTCAATTTATAGTATTTTTTGTTATATTTATGAATATATTCCTTTTATACATTAAATTATTATAGCATTATTCCGTATTTTTTTCTACCATATCACTACATTTTTCTTAATTTTTATTTACATTTTACATACAAGCTTTTGCATTTTTATTCATAATATCTAATTATTTCTACTTTTCAAACAATACATATTATCCAATGGTTCAAATCCCTTGCCTAAATTGAGACCAGCCTGTATGAGACCGGTAACACAAAAGGCGATATCCACCAAGATATCGCCTATAAAAAATAGCTTATGCATTCTACTTCCTACGTTGGCATTACCCAAATCAGGTGAAAGGGTCGAAGTTGGATGACTTCCTCTCAGCCTGCACACAAGCTCCCCTGTTTATTATTCGATTTTTCTGATACTACATTTTCTCCACTGCCGTTTGTTCGATGGCCAGTCCTCTCTTATAGGTTTTGATAAATTCATTAAATCCGGCAACATCTCTTGCATCTGGCTGCATCTCTTCTGCCTTCTGATCCGCAAATACAGTATCATTCAAATATTGGCTCAAAGATTCTCCTGCCTTTTTATGAACAAGATAGGAAGCCAACAGAGCAATTCCCCATGCTCCACCTTCACCGGCAGTTTCCATCACTTGCACCGGTACATCAATGGCAGCAGCCATAATTCTTTGACCGACTCCTTTTGTCTTAAACAAACCTCCATGGCCCAAAATTTTTTCCAACTGCACATGTTCCTCTTTTAATAAGATATCCATACCCATTTTTAATGCTGCAAGAGACGTGTACAAATGCACACGCATGAAGTTGGATAAATTAAACCGACTATCCGGTCTTCTTACAAATAGAGGACGCCCCTCTTCAAAACCGGTAATGGTTTCTCCTGAAAAATAGTTGTATGCCAACAATCCGCCGCAATCCGGATCCCCTTCCAACGCTTTTCTGTAAAGTGTGGAGAACAGCTGATCCATATCTACCGTCATTCCCATAGCATTGGAATACTCTTTAAACAGAGCCACCCAGGCATTTAAATCCGACGTACAATTGTTACAGTGTACCATTCCTACCAAACTGCCATCCGGTGTGGTAACCATATCAATTTCTTCATGCACACGCTCCAGTTCCTTTTCCATAACCACCATAGCAAACACAGAAGTACCTGCTGAGACATTTCCTGTCCGAACAGCTACACTATTTGTGGCTGTCATACCGGTTCCTGCATCCCCTTCCGGTGGACATAAAGGAATGCCTGCTTCCAGTGTTCCACTGGGATCCAGTAATTTTGCACCTTCTTTTGTCAAAACACCGGCCTCTTCCCCTGCTACAAGCACAGTTGGCAATATGTCTTTTAATTTCCATGGATAAGCCCTTTCAGCAATCAACTCATCAAACTGCTGAATCATTCTTTGGTTATAGTCCTTTTTCTCCACATCAATTGGGAACATTCCCGATGCATCTCCTACACCCAAAACTTTTTTTCCGGACATTTTCCAATGTACATATCCGGACAATGTTGTAAGAAATGTCACGTCTTTTACATGCTCTTCCCCGTTCAGAATCGCCTGATATAAATGGGCAATGCTCCATCTTTGCGGGATATTATATTGAAACAGTAATGTCAATTCTTTTGCTGCCTGTCCCGTCATCGTGTTTCTCCAGGTACGGAAAGGAACTAAAATTTCTCCATTTTCGTTAAATGCCATATATCCATGCATCATGGCAGAAAAACCAATACCTGCCAACCGCTTTATATCCACTCCGTACTGTTTTTTTACATCCTCTCTTAAATCCCGATAACACTCCTGTAATCCGGTCCACACGTCTTCCAAATGATAGGTCCAAATATCATTTTCCAACCGATTCTCCCATCCGAAACTTCCGGAAGCTATGGGAACATTGGTTTCATCAATCAGAACCGCCTTAATACGTGTGGAACCCAACTCAATTCCCAACACTGCCTTTCCGGCTTCCACTTGTTCTCTTATTCTTGCAGTATCCATATGTATTCTCCTTTTACTTGTTTACTGTTTCATTACTTCATAGATTACCTTCATTATAGCGAAGAAGAGAGGAATTTTCAATTCCTCTCTTCCATGAAAAAGTATCCTGGAGCGATTATTTTCTCTTTTCTTTACGCCTCACATACTTTTTACTTTTTGTTTCCATTTTCTCTGCTCATTTAACTTCCAGAATTCCATCTCCGACACTGGTTTTTCCCGTTTTTATCGTTTTTATCTCTTCATATGCATCCGTATTTGTAACGATCACCGGTGTAACCAGACGGTATCCTTCTTTTGTGATTCCATCCATATCAAATTCTGCCAGCAATTCACCTTTCTTTATAGATGCCCCCTGCGCTGTATGGATGGTAAAATGGTTACCGTTTAATTTTACAGTATCCAATCCAATATGAATCAATACTTCCACACCATCTTCGGATGTTAAGCCCAATGCATGTTTTGTATCAAATACCATATTGACCGTTCCGTCAAACGGTGCAAAAACCTTGCCTTCTTCTGGTTCGATGGCTACACCTTCTCCCAGCATTCCTTCTGAAAAGACTCCATCATTGACCTGTGCAAGATCAATAACCGTTCCATGAATCGGCGCAAAAATTATTTTACTGGCTCCTTCCGCTTCTTTGGCACAATCCTTACTCTCATTTCCGTCAATTTCAGGCACCTCTTTCACGGCTTCATCCAGCACCTCATGCTCTGCCTCCGGACTGTCCAGATATTCTTCCAGGTTTGCTTTAATTACAGTAACCTGCGGTCCGTAAATGACCTGAACACCCTGTCCTTTTTTCACCACACCTCTGGCGCCGGTCTGCTTCAATATGGCATCAGAAACTTTGGCTGAATCTTTTACCGTAATTCGCAAACGCGTTGCACAGCAATCCACGTCACTGATGTTTGCTTTTCCTCCCAATCCTTTTGTAATCGCGGCACTAACCGAATCATTTCCTTTTGTTTTCTGATCAGAGGATGTTGTATTTCCTGCTCTCTTTGCATTAACATCTGCTTTTGTATATAATTTTGTTTCCTCTTCATCGTCTTCTCTTCCAGGTGTCTTAAAATTAAATTTCTTTATTAAAAAGCTAAATATTACATAATATAAAACAAAATAAACAATTCCTACGGGAATCACCAGCATCCAACTTGTTTTTTCATTTCCCTGCAAAATTCCGAATAAAAGAAAATCTAAAAATCCGCCGGAAAAAGTCAATCCTACCGCTATATTCAGCATATGGGCAACCATATACGCTGATCCGGCTAAAACTACCTGTACAACAAACAATGCCGGGGCAACAAACAAGAAAGAAAATTCCAGAGGTTCCGTAATACCGGTCATCATACATGCCAGTGAAGCAGAAAGCAAAAGTCCTCCCACAGCTTTTCTTTTTTCCGGTTTTGCACACCGGTACATGGCCAGGGCAGCTCCCGGAAGGCCAAATATCATAAATATAAATTCACCTGAAAAATATCTTGTGGCATCCGCACTGAAATGTGCTACATTGGCAGAATCAGCAAGTTGTGCAAAGAAAATATTTTGTCCTCCCTGTACCATCTGTCCGGCCACTTCCATAGTACCGCCCACTGCGGTCTGCCAAAACGGCATGTAAAAAACATGATGAAGGCCAAAAGGAATCAATGCTCGTTTAATCAGACCAAATATAAGGGTTCCTACATATCCGGTTCCCGTCACCAGACCGCCCAGCGCATAAATTCCATTTTGGATCGTTGGCCATATAAAATAAAGCAGAATACCAACGAACATATATACCAAAGTAGAGATAATAGGAACAAATCTGGATCCACCAAAAAACGAAAGTGCATTGGGGAGCTGAATTTTATGAAACCGGTTATGAAGGGATGCGACACCCAACCCCACTATAATTCCACCAAAAACTCCCATCTGCAGTGTTTGAATTCCGCAAGACGAAGCAATTGTTCCCTCCAGCACGCTATCCGCAATCGTTCCGTCATCCAGAATCTTTCCATTTACAATCAACATTCCGCTAATAGCCACATTCATAACAAAATACGCAATCAACGCGGAAAGTGCCGAAACTTCTTTCTCTTTTTTTGCCATACCGATTGCTACTCCCACAGCAAAAATAATCGGCAAATTGTCAAATATGGCACTTCCCACTTTATTCATAATGATGAGAAGTCCGTGAAGAAAGGTTCCCTCTCCCAAAATAGACTGCAGACCATATGTGGCAATCGTTGTTTCATTTGTAAACGAACTGCCAATCCCCAGCAAAAGTCCTGCTACCGGCAAAATAGCAATGGGAAGCATAAAACTACGACCAACTCTTTGCAGCACACCAAATACCTTATCTTTCATATAAACCTCCTTCTTTTTTGTATTCTTACCGCTTCTATTATATCATAAACAACATGTTACGGCTTCCATAAAATGACTATGTTACAACAAATTTTTGCTTTCTGAAACGCCTATTTAAAAAATCCCCTTTTTATTTTGAGCCTTCAGTAAACCTTCTGTAAAAAAGAAGTCTCCATAAATGATAGGAACATTAATGTGCCTTTTCTTAAGACAATTCACTGTTCCGCCCAGAATCATTGCCTGACTGTTTGGTTCATTATCAAAACGAATATCATATAATGCTTTCAAAATCTCCATTCCCTGTTTTTTATAAAAGTTTTTTTCCGCTTCATCTTCCAGTAAATTTGATAATTCCATTAATCCGCTGGCCACACATGCCGATGCTGACGCATCCTTTACCCACTGTAAATCCGGTGTAGAACGAAAATCCCAATAGGGCACCTTATCTTCCGGAAGATGCGAAAGAAAATAATTTGCCATATTTCTGGCTGTATTTAAGCATTCCTTTTTTCCCGTCTCTCGATACGCCACTGCCATTCCATAAATCGCCCATGCCTGACCTCTTGACCAGGCGGTACCCGTATTCAAAGCCTGACCGCTGATTGCTTCAATTTTTTCTCCTGTATAAGGATCAAAACTTACAATATGTGGAACCGTATAATCATCACGGACGAAATGTTTCAATACTGTATCCGTATGCTCACAGGCGATATGATAAAAACGCGGATCGTCAGTTTCTTTTGATGCCCAGAACAGCAAAGAAAGATTCATCATACAGTCAATTAATGCCCACCCTTTTGCATTGGGATTTACTTCATCCGTCCAAGCACGGATAAACTTTCCAGCCGGATTAAATCGTCCCGCTAAATGGCTGGCTGCTTTTAATCCTCTGATCTGTGCTTCTTTATTTCCGGTCAAACGATAATCCATCACAGCAGATGGCATCCACATAAATCCCACATCATGGTGAATATGAATAAAACCATCCAAAATTTCATCCAATTCTTTCTCTAATTTTATTGCCAACTCTTTTGCCGCTTCATTGCCCCGTTCTCTGTATAACAGCCACAGCATCCCTGGCCAAAATCCGGACGTCCAAAATTTTTTTTCCTCATGATTGTATTTTCCGTCATAGGCTACATGAGGAAAATATGCTCCGATCTCTGTAATGTTCTTCTCAATCTTATCAAGACATCTCGTCAATGCTTCTTCCTGCCACTCCATTCCCGTATCCTCCCACATTATTTTTTCAATATATGAATCCTTTATCTTTTAACTTTACAATACCATAAAAATGTAAAAAGAAACAGACTCTTTTCTATACAATCCGCAATTTCCGTGTTACAATTAAAGTAACATTTATAAGAAATGCGTGTAATCTCACATGAAAGGAGCCAAAAGCCAATCTGCCATTGCGATAAAAGCATGCCCGGTATTGGCACATGGTAAGGTATACGATTATGCATCCTATTATTTTAAGTGCTGACAGTACCTGCGATCTGGACACCGAACTAAAGGAACGCTACCAGGTACAATATTTTCCATTCCACATAATCCTAGATGGAAACGATTATCAGGACAATGTGGATATTACCCCCAACGAAATATATCAAGCTTACTACGACAAAAAGATCCTTCCCAAAACCTCCGCAATCAATGTGGAAGAATATCGAAATCACTTTCTTCCCTGGGTTCAAAACGGTTACGAGGTTATTCATATTAATCTGGGAAGCGCCCTGTCCAGTGCCCATCAAAACTGCCGTCTGGCCGCTGAAGAATTGGGGCATGTCCATGTCATTGACAGCGGAAACCTCTCTACCGGAACCGGACTTTTAGTCGTAGCAGCCGGAAAAATGATTCAAGAAGGACTCCCTGCCGAAGAAATCGCCCAACGTCTTCGGGAACATACAAAAAACTGCCATGCCAGCTTCATTTTGGATACACTTACCTTTATGCATGCCGGTGGACGATGTTCCTCTGTTGCCGCCCTGGGAGCTAATCTTTTAAAATTAAAGCCATGCATTGAAGTGGACAATCATGACGGAAGCATGCATGTGGGCAAAAAATATCGTGGAACACTGGAAAATGTCCTCGTAAAATATACAAAAGATCAATTGAGTCAATATTCCAATATTAGTTCCGATCTTTTATTTATCACCCATTCCGGTATCGATGAGCACTTTATCCGTCTGGTAAAAGAAACCGCTCTATCCATAATCAGTTTTAAAGAAGTTCACATTACAACAGCAAGCTGTACCATTTCCAGCCACTGTGGTCCCAATACTCTTGGCGTATTATTTGAAACTCTTTAACAAAAAAATATAAGAGAAACCGATCGTTGTAAGTACTATTTCGGTTTCTCTTATTCTTTATAAACAAATATTATCTTTGCATACCGATTAAAATCAATCTTTTTATAACAAGTGTAACGTCATAATCAAACCGGCAAATACAATAGATACCATAGAAGTCAGTTTAATCAAAATATTTATGGAAGGACCTGAAGTATCCTTGAAAGGATCTCCAACGGTATCGCCAATCACAGCTGCTTTATGTGCATCCGAACCTTTTCCACCTAAATTTCCGCTTTCAATATATTTCTTTGCATTATCCCAAGCACCTCCTGCATTCGCCATCATCACAGCCAAAACAAATCCGGTGATGGTATTTCCTGCCAAAAGTCCTGCCACACCATTGACTCCCAAAATAAGCCCAGTCAAAACCGGTGTGATCACAGCAATAAATGCCGGTGCCAACATTAATTTTTGAGCAGAGCGCGTACACATATCCACGCAGGCCGCATAATCCGGCTTTGCCTTTCCCTCCATAAGACCAGGAATTTCTTTCAATTGTCTGCGTACCTCCACCACAATCGATTCCGCAGCTTTTCCCACAGCATTCATGGTCAATGCCCCGAAAAGAAATGGCAGCATTCCCCCGACAAACAACCCGATCAGTACAGTAGGATTTGTAATTGTCAAATCCAACGTATAATTGGGATCAATGGTATGCACCTTGTCAATATACGAAGCAATCAATGCCATTGCAGTCAATGCCGCTGAACCAATGGCAAATCCTTTTCCTGTGGCTGCTGTCGTATTTCCAAGAGAATCCAAAGCATCCGTACGCGCACGAACTTCTTCCGGCATATGAGTCATCTCTGCAATTCCTCCGGCATTATCCGCAATCGGTCCGTAAGCATCTGTAGCCAATGTAATTCCCAGTGTTGATAACATTCCCACTGCTGATACTCCGATTCCATATAATCCCATATTGAAATCAGCAGCACCACCCGAAGCAAAATAACTGATTAAAATAGAAATTCCCACAACCAATACAGGTGCCACCGTAGATAACATTCCCAATGCCAAACCGGAAATAATAACGGTTCCTGCCCCTGTTTTACTGGACTCCGATAACTTTCTTGTGGGAGAATATGTATCCGATGTAAAATATTCCGTAATTGCCCCGATCAAAATTCCTGCCAAAAGTCCGGATAATACAGCCACAAATACTCCCATATGCTCTGGTAAAAAATATTGAATCAGGAAAAATGAAATCACAGCAATCAATCCCGCACTGATATATGTTCCACATCGAAGCGCGTGCAAAAGATTTTTTTGTGATGCCCCCTCCTTTGTCTTGACGAAAAACGATCCCACAATTGAAGCCACAATACCAAACGCTGCCAAAAGCATGGGAACACTGACTCCCTTGATGCCGAACCCAGCTGCCACAGCCAATGCTGCCGTAGATACCACCGATCCCACATAGGATTCATACAAGTCCGCCCCCATACCAGCTACATCGCCCACATTGTCCCCCACATTGTCAGCGATCACAGCCGGATTTCTCGGATCATCTTCCGGAATTCCGGCTTCCACTTTTCCGACTAAATCAGCCCCCACATCCGCCGCCTTTGTAAAAATCCCCCCACCTACACGAGCAAATAATGCCATGCTGGAGGCTCCCATTCCAAAAGTAAGCATATTGGAAGTAATGTTTTGTATCAGCATCTCCTCTGTTTTCACAGGATCAATCACGGTATAATAGAAATGTAGAATGAGATACCAGACTGACAAATCAAACAATCCCAATCCCACCACCGTAAATCCCATAACAGAACCGGCAGAAAACGCAATTTTCAATCCCTTATTTAAACTCTTTGATGCCCCATTTGCCGTTCGGCAATTGGCCATTGTAGCCGTACGCATTCCGATGAAACCGGATAAGCCGGAAAAAAAACCTCCTGTCACAAACGCAAATGGAGTAAAAAAGCTTAAATATCCGCCAAATGCCATGGCCAGTAAAATCAAAAAAACAACAAAAAAGAATACAATCACACCTGTGTATTGCCGTTTCAGGTAGGCGTTAGCTCCCTTTTGAACAGAATTTGAAATTTCTGCCATCTCTTTATTTCCCTCGGGTTCCTGCCTTACCCGCAGATACATCACTGCGGAAAACACCAATGCTACAACCGCACCTGCTGCTACCAGATAAATGGTTCCCATAAAAATCCCCCTTTCTTATGAGATCCCTCACATGACTCTATTGTTTTCTATTGTATGTTTACTCTCTTATTTGAATTCCCCCTTTCTTTTTTCATTCGATTTTAATAAATACATTGTATAGTTTTACAAAAGATCGATTTCCAAAAAGTTACTGGATAATATAGAAAAATCGCATCAAAAATTCTTACTTATATTATATCTCTATCCATATATTTCAACAACACTTTTTTAATAAAAACCTATTTAATCCAAAACCCGTAAATGTTTTAAAGACAAATCCAAAATAGGTGCCGAATGGGTAAGTGCTCCGCTGGAAATATAATCCACTCCTACATCTGCCAAAGATTGAATCCGTTCCTTTGTCACATTTCCGGAACATTCTGTCTCTGCCCTTCCATTAATCCACTGAACGGCTTCTTTCATCTCCTCTATGCTCATGTTATCCAGCATAATGATATCTGCACCTGCTTCCACCGCTTCTTTTACCATAGCCAATGATTCTGTCTCTACTTCAATTTTTCTCACAAAAGGCGCATATTCTCTGGCCATTTCCACAGCCTTTTTTACACTTCCGGCTGCATCAATGTGATTATCTTTTAATAAAATTCCATCAGATAAATTATACCTATGATTATATCCGCCTCCCATTTTCACAGCATATTTTTCAAAAATCCGCATATTGGGCGTCGTCTTTCTTGTATCCAACAATTTTATTTTCGTTCCTTTTAAAAGTTTCACTGACTGACTGGTATATGTTGCAATTCCACTCATTCTCTGCAAAAAATTTAAAGCAGTTCTCTCACCGGATAATAATACCCGGATATCCCCGCGAAGCACTCCGATTTCCTGACCTTTGTTTACTTCCTCTCCGTCACTGATCTTTGTTTCAAACACGGTTTTTTCATCCAACAGCTGGAAAACCCGTTCAAACACTGATAATCCTGCAATCACACCATCCTGTTTACAGATCAATTTTACTTCTCCTCTTCTAAACTGTGGCATCACTGCATTTGTTGTAATGTCTTCGCTGGTAATATCTTCCTGTAAAGCCTCCATAATCAAATGATCAGCCTGCATTTTCATCGTAATCGTATTCATCTGGCTTTTCTCTCCCTTTCTATTTCATCCAAAACCGACATTTTATATTCCTGTATCAAATCATTTTTATTTTTATTATAATAAAGAGCAGCCTGTTCTGCTAAATTTTTAAAATTATCTTTCTCTATATCCAAACTATTTTTTGAATTTTGGTTTTGCCTCGTTTCTTCTTGTATAATATCTGCCGCAGCCCGTTTCCCAAATACAAGACTTTCCAAAAGAGAATTACTGGCTAAACGATTTGCTCCGTGAACGCCATTGCAGCTTGTTTCCCCTACAGCATACAAATGTTCCATAGAAGTTTTGCTCACGCTATCTACATGAATTCCTCCCATAAAATAATGCTGTGCCGGAACAACAGGAATCCATTCTTTTGTCACATCATAGCCCTCATTCAGACAGGTTTCATAAATATGAGGAAAATGATGAAAAATCACATCTTTTCCAAGTCCTGTCATATCCAGCCACACATAAGGTTTTTGATCCTTTTCCATTTGCTCATGAATTTTTTTTGTCAAAATATCCCTTGGAAGCACTTCATTGGCAAAACGTTTTCCGTCTGCTCCATATAATTTTGCCCCTTCTCCCCGAACAGATTCGGAAATGAGAAAACGTCTCCCCTTCTTTGTGGAAAATAAAGTCGTTGGATGAATTTGAATATAATCAATATTTTCTAATTGTACTCCATGACGCAACGATATGGCAAGAGCATCGCCTGTCAAATGAGCATAATTCGTTGAATGTTCATATAAACCGCCGATGCCGCCACTGGCAAGTATCGTATTTTTCGCATAAATGGCGCAAAGTTGGTTCTCTCTCACGGTCAAAATCCCTTTACAACGATTCTCTTCTTCAATAATATCCACCATGGTTGTATGTTCCATCAAGGTAACATTAGGTAGTTTTTTTACCGCAGCCAACAGATGTGATGTTATTTCTTTTCCTGTAATATCTTCGTGAAATAGAATTCTCGGTTTTGAATGACATCCTTCTCTCGTATAATCCAAATGCCCGTTTTTCATGGCAAAACGAACTCCGTATCCGATTAATTCTTCAATTACTCCCCGTGAAGAACGAATCATAATATCCACCGACTCTTTTCTATTTTCATAATGCCCTGCCTTCATCGTATCATCCATAAAACTCTCATAATCCTCTTCATCCTTCAGTACACAAATTCCCCCCTGTGCCAAAAACGAATCACTTTCTTCCACCGTCGTCTTAGTAATCATAATTATGTTCATATACTCAGGAAGATGTAAGGCAGCAAACAATCCACTGGCTCCTGTTCCCACAATCACCACATCTGCGTTTTGATATTCCATCATTCTCACCATTTCTTTCTATTCTATTTTGCCAATTCCAACATGCGATCCAATGCTTCTTTCGCTTTCTTTCTTGTCTCTTCTTTAATAATAACCTCATTGTTCTCATCTTTTATGCAATGATAAACCTTTTCCAAAGTTATCCGCTTCATCCCTGCACAGCTCTGCCTACTGCAAATCGGATAAAATCGTTTATTGGGATTTTTCTTCCTCAGTTCATAAAAAACCCCATCTTCTGTACCAATCAAATATTCTTTTTCTTCTTTCTCTGTCGCAAACGAAATAATTTCAGATGTACTTCCTATAAAATCTGCTTCAGCCGTTATTTCCTTTTCACATTCCGGGTGTACTAAAACCAAAGCCTTTGGATGCATACTTTGAGATTTTTTTACCTCTTCTAAAGTAATATCTCTATGAACGGGACAGTAACCATCATTTAAAATAATATTTTTTTCTGGTACCTTTTGTGCCACATAAGTTCCCAGATTTTTATCCGGAATAAAAAAAATATTTTTATTTGATAATTTTTTAACGATTTTGACAGCATTTGACGAGGTAACACACACATCTGACTCTGCCTTCAATTCTGCTGTCGAATTAATATAACAAACTACCGCTAAGTCAGAATACATTTCCCGCATACGATGAATTTTATTCACATCAGCCATATGAGCCATTTCACAATCTGCACTAGGATCTGGTATCAATACTTTTTTTTCTGTATTCAAAATTTTAGCACTTTCTCCCATAAACGAAACACCGGCAAAAACAATGATATCTTTATCTGTTTCTTTCGCTTTTTCACTTAAATAATAGGAATCTCCGATATAATCAGCAATCTGCTGCACATCTTCCGGTACATAATAATGAGCAAGTATTACTGCATGTTTTTTTTCTTTTAATTCGATTATTCTCTTCTGCAGTTCATTCATCAAAAGACCTCCTGTCCTCTTCTTTTCAACGGATTATACACCTATTTTTTACATATGACAAGACACATATTGTGTTTTTGTAAAATTCGTCAAAAAAATGACAATAAAAAAAGCCTGAAATGCATAACACCATCCAAAGTAATTCATACATTTCAGACATTTTTTATAATGTTTTATTTCTTTTTCCACTGCATTCAAAGCATTTTTTTCAGCCGGGCAATTAAATCAACATCAGCTGGAAGCCATTCTACCGTATCCAGCTCTTCTTTTTTCAACCATTTCGCATCCAAATGTTCTTTCATATTCCACTTTCCAGAAGGAATGGTGCAAAAAAAGCAATCCATACTGAGGTGAAAATCAGGATAATTATATTCCACCGTATAAATCATATCTTCAATCTCCACATCCGCATCCATTTCCTCTTTCATTTCTCTGAAAAGTGCCTTTCTGGATGTCTCGCCAACTTCTACTTTACCTCCCGGAAATTCCCATTTTCCTTTAAATTCCCCATGCCCCCTCTGCATCGCCAAAATTTTATCACCATCACGAACTATGGCAGCAGCTACTCGTACAATTTTTTTCATACTCCCTTTTCTCCTTAATTATTTTATCCATTACAATAAGCCCTATTATTAAGAAATATATTCTTTTTCCACATTCAGTTCCTCAATCACCTGTTCCAAAACCTTTGCACCTGCTATCACCGTATTTTTACAACGGATTTCCTTATCAAAATATCGGGGTTTAATCTGCGCACATATTCGTCCCCCATATTCCTTTTGCATTTCTCTCACCATTTTCATGATTGCCGGTCTGATTTTTTCACTTTCATGAGCTTTTGTCTCTACAAATAAACAAGATAAAATACAAGACGCTCCGGTTATCACCCCACAGACATCCCCAACCTGTAACCCTGCTCCAAACGCTGCTGTCATTCTCATATCATGTTCACTTAACCCTAAATGATACATTTCATTTCCTGCATGAACAATACTTTCTGCACAATTATATCCTTTGTCATAGTATTTTTCCGCAATTTTATCTAGCATGATACGTTCCTTTCTGTCATTTAATTTTTCTTCTTTTCAATTATAGTATAGGAAGTGACATGATACAAGTCAAAATATTTTCAGGAAATATCCATCTCCTGTATAGCATTTTTCACTTTCACATTTTCCATGACTGTATGGATCATATTTCGGACATAAAATCCGTATTTATGCATTTTTTTTCTTTCATATGTCATTGCCGGTTCTTCTTCCTCCCCCTCTTCTGACATTTCAAAATTCAATCCTCGAAATATGCAATTATTCACAGGACTTTCCGGTAATCCCTGTATATATGCAGCTGCTGCCCGAATTCCTGTTGCTTTTATATTTTTAAAATAAAGTCTTTCAATTACAGGAGTATGCTTATCTGGTTGTCTCCACCTTAAATCAGAACATACTTCGTAATCTTCTTGTCTAGTTGTCCCCCTATAATAACAATTAATAACTATTGGACATATTACATCTTCCATATAAATTCGTTCTGCTGTAATATCTTCAATCTTTCCTCCCCTTATCCGTTTTGTTTTTATTCTAATTCCCCGGTCAGTATGGTATAATTTTAAATCCGCAGCATAAACATTTCTTACCCCTCCCAAAACTTCACTTCCAATTACAATACCACCATGACCTCTTTCCATACGGCAACATGTAATTCTTACATTTTCAGTAGGAAGAAATTCTCGCATTTTGTCACTTTCTTTTCCTGATTTTAATGCAATACAATCATCGCCAACATTTATCGTGCAATGACTAATCTCCACATTACCACTGCTTTCCACATCGATTCCATCCGTGTTTGGAGATGTAGGTGGATTATAAATGCTAAGCCCTTTCATTGATACCGTTTGCGTTTGAAAAAAGTGAATCGTCCAATAAGGAGAATTTTGAATTCTAATACCTTCTAAACAAATTCCATGACAGCTACCAAATTCCAAAATACATGGTCTTTTTCCATCCTGCTCACTCCACCAATTCTCCCCCGATCCATCTATCATTCCTTCTCCACATAGTTTAATATTTTCAGCATTAGCTGCCCAAAGCAATGCACTTCTTGCCCCTTTTTCTCTCCCATAAAAAATATTTTCGTCCAGCAAAGGGAATTCATCCCTTCTTATGCTTCCTTTCAAAACTGCGCCTTTTTGTAAAAAAATAGTTATATTGGAATATAATCGAATGGATCCTACACAATAAATTCCCGGATAAACAATAAGGATCCCTCCACCTTTTTGATACATATCTTTCAGAATCCGACTGACTTTTTTTGTTAATTCTCTGCTGTCTAATTTTCCATCCTGCGAATGTAATTCCTTGAAATATTCATTCATTTTAACCTCTTTTCATTCTATAATGTATCACATGGGACACGCATTGCCACAATTTTTTCTTTACATATAGAACATACGATACACAGATATCCATCTTTCACACATACTGACGGATATCCGTAAATTCCATTTTTATCCATTCCTATATATTGCTCTTTATACTGCCGATCATCCAACAAAAAATGTTGTTTATATTCCATTCCATTGTCTGACAGAGATAAACATAACACATGACGTGTCCTTGGCGGAAATGGATCTGGTGTTCCTACATAAAAATAGCGTCCATTAGGTAATCGGCCAAATACAAATTTTGTACGATTGTCCGTAAACTGTGTTTCCTCCGGCAGAGTCCAGGTTTCCCCATTATCTATACTTTTACTGGCCCACAAATGCGCAGTGCCACTACGCATCATCATCCATATCGTTCCATCATCCAACTGAATACCTGATGCCTCACAAAGATCTACTTTATGATCCTCTACCAATCCGGGAATCATATTCTTTCTTTCGATTTGTGTTTCATTTAATGGATATTCCGTATCACAGCAATACACCGCTTTCCATCCCTTTCTCCCGGATGTATCGTCTGTAATGGTATGTTCTATTCCTCCCGGACATAAAAGACGTCCGGACAGAAGCCTTATAGGGGTATGATTTCCAGCTATGTTTTGACTTTCCTCCTGTTTTGTCCAACTTTCTCCATCAAAACTGCTCATTTGATAATGCTTCCAATTGATTCTTCCCCCATTTCCCGTTTTCCGATGCCCATCTTCCAATCCCTCATTTTCATATTCAAATGAAAGAAAATATACGGTTAAGATTGTTCCATCTGTATACCAACATCCCGGAATGAGTACTGCTTCTGCAATAGTACCTTGCTGCGAATCCACAAGAACCTTTGGTTCCTCCCAGTCACAAAAATCCATCGATGTGGTATACATGATTCTCTGTCCCACATCATCTTCATTTTGATGTCCACTGCTAAACATGACATAATATCTGTCTTTAAACCATATGATCTGAGCATGATGTGCATATGACCACTCTTTTTTCGGTTCCCAGATTATATACTGCTCCGTACATAATTTAGGACGCCTATCACCTTCATGATAAAAATTATTGATAAATCGTATCATTTTCTATCCTCCTCATATAGTAATAGCGGTCCCATCATTCCATAGGGTACCAACAAATAGGAATCAGCATAAGTTTGGTCTTCTGAGCAAAAACTCTCATCATGCGTATTAAATGGTCTTTCTTTTAAATGAAATGGTCCCATCATATTTCTAGGACTTCCTTCCACCTCAATTTCTATTTTATTTATACCTCTTTTAATTAAATCTGTAATATCCAATATTTTCTCAAAATTCCAAGGTAACTTCCAATTTTCGCCATTGACCATAACATTTACACATACACCTTGCATCTCCGGCAACTTCATAATAATACGTTCATGCTCTTTATTTACTACATACTCTACTTGATATACAATACTACCGCAAAAGTGTTTAAACCCTTGTTTTGTCCAATCTCCCGGAACAAGTTTAGAAGGAAGAGGAATCAGTTTTCTATCGTCATTAACTCCAAATTTCCCCATCAAATAGCAATTTTCCAGCTCCATGTCATTCCTATAGTAACATTTTACCGTTATAATATTTCTTCCTTTTTCTACCTTCCCCAAATATTGTTTTGTAAATTCTCTATCCAGAAACCATCCATCATGCTCTCCTGATCCTGCATGTCCATTTAAGAACACTTGAAATTCATCCATTCTTTCTAAAATAAACCATACCGGTATTTTATCCAGATTGCTTTCAAAAACAAATTCCAATTCCACCATATGCCCATCATTGGGATGTTCCTTATGAATCCACCGATATCGCTGTTCTTGCCCGTTTAAATGAATCATCCTCATGCCTAAAATTTTTCTGATTTCCTTTTGTGCTTTCCATACCTCCATAACATCAGAAAAATCACTATCATCTATTCGGTATCGACACTTGTCTAATGAAAGTATATTATCGTTGCTAGTATAATAATCAAATGTTTCTATACTTTTTGTTACTGCTTTATTTTGAATTGGTACATTTGTATTTTTGAAACCTCGTTTTCCATCAGCATCTTTTTTTATTTGTTCTTCTATCCATTTTACATCCTGCTCATTGTCGGTAATCAAATAGGCTGCCGAACCGGTTGGCTCCAGAAATACAGGAATTTGAAGTTTCTCATTTTTCGTATTTGTTTCTACATACTCGATCCTTCCAGTGAGTAATCCCAGCTCATAAACAGTGCCTTTTGCCAAAATCGATACTGTCGCTTTAACTGATCGTTCACGATTATTATTAATCAGTACCAGATACCATTCTTTTCCACATGTCCGAATCTGATATAAAACATCTGTTACTTCTTCTCCATATTCGTCATAAACTGTTATGGTTCGATATGGTTGCAACTCTGTTTCCAATTCATTCCAGTTACTTATCTGCTTAAAAGTTTCAAATTTATCCAAACTATTTTTCTGTTCTCCTGTTTTTTCTTCCCCTCCGATCATTTGTGGAAATTCCCCCAACAAATATACATGTCCACCTTGTTTTGTATATTCTGCCAAAAGTTCCCATGTATGAGATAATAATGTATCCACTTTTGGTATTACCACCGTTTCATAAGAAGCATTTCCAATCCAAAATCTTCCATCTTCTATTTTTCCATACTGTTCTATTAGAATTTCATCTCCCAAGTCACAATCCAAATGATGTCTTATAATAAATTCAATAAGCTGATTAAATCTTTCGCCATATGCATTCAGCGCAGGTACATCTCTTTCTTCTTTTCTTCTGGGATTCCCATAAGGATCAACTCCTAAGAGGCTCCATACCGTTGACATGGGATGCAACACCAAAGTATTCCTTACAGCCTTCCCTTGTTGCAATACCAAAGATAAACGGGCAAAATATTCTTCTACAATGAAATTATCTTTCCATGTATTATTATTATAATTGAATGATGGTGGGTAATCTCTTTTACGGCATCCCCGAAGTGTGTATAGAGATAAATGCTGACATCGATGATTCACTCCTAAAACATATTGCCAATCTCCAATCCATTTTTGCCCTTCAAATGTAAATTCCCATCCTGTACATCCATACGTTTCCGATAAAACATATTTCTTTCCCAACTGATTTGCCACACTACTACACTGCTTTACTGTCATATACTCATTGGTCTGCTCACAGAGCATATCAATTCCAGGTACATGCTGATACTGATAATTTGGCATAACTGCTCCGTTTACTCTCGCACATAATCCCATCTTATCTTCCTGTAAAAAATGGCCGGTAAATAAAAGATGATTGTTTTCACACCATTCTTTTATTGTTTTAAAATATGCCTCACCATAGCGTTTTGTAATAGTATACCAATAATCATGCCTGACTTTTCTTGATTGTTTTCCGTCAAAATAGAAATACGGCAACGCTTGGAAAAAATCATATCCATTTTGTTTTCTAAAATATTCTGAAAATCCAAATGTCCAGGGAATCCAACTTTTCTTCTCCCCAAAATAAGCATGTCTATCATTCAAACTAGGTTCATCTGTAAAAATACCCAATATTGTATTTCCAAAATATTCTCCCACCGTTTCTTTATATTTTTCATGGGTTTCCTTTATGAACTGTTGAACACATTCCGGATTCAAATTATCCGGTGGAGCTTCTCCATTAAACCATTCGCTTGTATCCGATGTTTCCAATCGTATTATCAGCAACGATTCTTCCTTTTTTAATTTTTCTTTTCCATCTAAATCTATTTTGCGAAATTGTTTTATTTCACTCCCTTCTATTATAGCAGCATATATCACCATAAGTCCTGTCGCAGCATCGATTGGATCATACTCTTTACACCGTTTTTCTTTACATATTTTTTGATAATCATGAATATCTGCAATTTCCAACGTTAATCCTTTACAGCCAAATTTTTTATTTCTGGTTACTCTTCCTCCGGCTGTACCAGACGGCCACCGATCTTCATCATAAAGCCATACAAAAAGGCCTTCTTTTTTTGCTTCTTTTACTACTCGCTTGACACAGGACATCCATTCTTTCCCCATATATTCTGTTTCTAATCCATCTCTCGAATGAATAAAAAAACCTCCTGCACCAGCTTGTTTCATCTCTCTGACTTGCCGACACAATTCATTTTCATCAAGTTTTCCGTTCCATGCCCAAAACAAAAAAGAACGATCTATCGCTTCTGGATTCTGAAAACGACTCATCCACTCTTTTTTCATTTTCTCTCCTCCATTTCTTCCTATTTAATCATCTTCATAAACCAAGCGACAAAATACAATCGTTTCCCTATTCCAAGTATAAGTGATCAAAATTTCATTATCTTTTCCACAAATAACAGAAGGATAACAATAATTCCCATTTTTATCTTCCAGTACTGCCAATTCTTCAAATGAGTCTCCATTATCTTTTGATAATGCTACCACCAAAGGAGTTCTAGGACCTTTATAATAATTTGGAAGATTTTCCCGTGGATTATATACTAAAACTAAGTCTTTATTCCTCATTTGCACAATATCGATCCCACTATTATTGTTAGGCAAACCTGTATCATAGGCTAAACACCAGGTTTTTCCTCCATCTGTAGAATCACTTCTAAAAATTCTGGAACTGGTTGTTCTCACAAACATATGCACAATTCCCATATCATCTTCCCAAAGTGTAGGCTGAATCATTCCTTTTCCGTAAAGATAATATTTATTGTAAGGCCGATCCACCATATGTATATCATAGCAAGCCCGTCTTACAGGAACCATCTCACTTTTTTCCCATGTAACTCCATCATCTTCTGAAATATCCACAAATGCATCCCATGTATTTCCTTCCAAAGAAGCCGGTGCCAATATCGTTCCGTTTTTCAAACGAATAGGCTTATTTTTCACCGGTCCTCTTCCACCACTTTCGTCTCCTTCCACCAGTTCTCTTGGAGAAGAAAATGTCTCTCCACCATCACTACTCTCTATTACCCATGTTTTCCATACAGGTATTGTCTCTCCTACTTTATAAAATAAAAGAACGGTACCATCCGTTCTCTGAAACAAAACCGGATTCCACATAGCTGTGCCACGTACATCCGCCACTTTTCTCGGTTTTTCCCAACTTTTTTTCTTTCTTGAAAACCAAATTGCCACATCACTACCTTTTTCCCAACTTCCGCCAAACCAGGCAGCTAAAATTGTACCATCTTTTAGTTCCACCAAAGTAGAAGCATGGGCACTATCAAATTCTCGATCTGAACTCGCAATAAACTCTTTTTCCATTGATATTATTTTCATATGTGTACTCCTCTTCATCTGTTAAATATTCTTTTAATTTATAATTTATTTCACATAATTCAGATTTAGCATCCTTCCATTCATCAGAAGGATGCCAAATCCTTTTGCATTCATTTACTGCTCATTTACTCTTGCATCAGCATCATTATAAATCTGCTCCAATTCTCTTATACCCATGGATTCACACTGCGCAATTACATTATCCCAATTCTCAATTGGTTCCTGTCCCATAATATATTTGTTATATTCCTGCTCTAACATGGTATTAACATCTACAAGGATATCCTGGATCTTTTTTGATTCTTCTGTCGTAAACGGCGGATCAATATATGGCTGAACATACGCTTCATCTGCTCTTATAATTTGCCAATATTCTTCTACATCCTCTGTCCAGCTTCCTGTAATCTTTTGAATTTCCATAGAAGTCTTCGTGTTACATGCCCATAAACACCAATCCAATTTCGTAATTCCCAAATCTGTATAAACAGCATAATAATCGGACGGCTGCGCATCCTTAAACTGCATTACATAATCTTCTATAAATTCAGGTTCTCCTTCTTCATTATATTCAAAAGAATACCCTTCCACACCATAATTTGATATATCAGAACCTTCTTTAGAATACATCCAGTCAATAAATTTTATAATTTCTTCTTTATGTTCAGAATTTGCATTCACAGCATAAAATCTTCCTGGAAGTTCTGTTGCATAAGCTACTGCTCGTTTCTGTCCAAAACTATTTTCCGGTATCGGCATAACCTGGAACATTGCGTCTTCATATCCTTCAATTTTGTTTAATTGTTTTGTATAATTGGCACCAAAACCACTATTATCTAAAAAGAAGAATGATTTTCCACTGGCTAATTTAGAATCCATTTGCTCTGAAGTTGTTGTAGCAAATTCCGGATCCAATACTCCTGCTTCATATGCTCTATTCAGATAATCAAGAACTGCTTTAAAATTCTCTGATGCGGGTCCGAAAATGTATTTTTTCTCATCAAAATCATAATAAATACCGTCATCGCCATAACCGGATCCCAACATATATGATGTTGTTTTTAATAATTGTGTTGTTCCCTTTCGTCCAGTCCATGGTATGCTATCGGGATAAATTTCTTTTAATTTTGTCAATACATCCAGTAACTCATCAAAGGTTTCTGGTGTTTCTAATCCGTTTTCTTCCAGTAAATCCGTACGGATCACTGGCCCAAATCCATTCGCATCTTCCTCTCTGGCTACAACAGGAAAGACATATAATTCACCATTCAAAAGATACTTTTTCATTTCCGGATATTGTTCCCAAAACTTATAAAAGTTTGGCATTGTTTCTTCATTCACATATTGCATTAATGGTTCAAACACACCCGAATCCCCATATGTTACAATATCAGTTGTGTTGGGAATATAAATGATGTCTGGAAAATTATTTGTACCAAGCACAATATTTTTCTTTTCCTCGTAACTGCTTGATGGAACAATTTGAATATTCAGTTTTACATTTGTCTTTTTAAAGATTTCCTCATGGGCCGGAGAATCAGCTTTTAAAGGTTGATTCGAATTATCGCTCATCATAATACTGATCTCAATGGGTTCTTCAGAAATCCACGAACTCTTGTCTACATTTTCATCTTGATCAGATGTTTGTTGAGGATTTTCCTGTTCTGTTGTCGCATTGCTTCCATTTGATGAACACCCTGTAAAAAGTGTGCTCGCCGTCACCATTGCTGCCAATAAGCCAGCAGCCATTTTTTTTGTTTTTCTCATTTTATTATCCTCCTATTTTTATTTAAAAACAAATAAGTACTATCTGTTTTTCTATCATGTTCATTTTTCCAAAGTCATACAAGCAAACGCCTCATCCTTTCACAGCTCCGATCATTACTCCCTTTGTAAAATACTTTTGGATAAACGGATACACCACTAAAATTGGAACTACAGAAATAATAATTACAGCATATTTATAATTCGTAGCTACTACATTCATGATTCCCGAAACATCCCCAGCCTGCGCCATATCACCTTCGATTACAATATCTCTCATAATAACCTGAACCGGATATTTACTTTGATCATTCAAATACAACATCGCCGGAAAATAACTGTTCCAATGGGTTACCGCATAAAACAACACCATCGTCGCAATAATGGGTTTCGACAAAGGCAATACAATTTTTGCCAAAATTTTAATATCATTAGCTCCATCCAAATGTGCCGATTCTATCAATGACACTGGTATTGCCTCAAATGATGTTCGCATAACAATCATGTTATATGTGCTAATGGTAGTTGGAAGAATCACCGCCCACATAGTATTCATAATGTTAAGACCATTGATTACCAAATAAAGTGGAATCATACCTCCACTAAAAAACATTGTAAGAGTGATAAGTACTGTAATTGGTCCTCTTCCATAAAAATCTTTCCTTGATAATGGATACGCACACATGGCTGTTACCACCACATTAATAATTGTTCCAACAACGGTATACAAAATTGTGTTCTTATATCCAATCCAAATGGATTCATTTTGAAACACACGGCTATAGGCCTCAAAATTGATTCCTTTCGGCCAAAACGATATAGCACCCTGATTGATATATTCTGCCGAACTAATAGAAACAATAAAAACATAAAACATGGGATAAAACATGATAAATCCGATCACAGTTAAAAGAATATAATTGATTACACTAAAAATTTTACTTCCTGTGCTTTGTGGCTTTCTGTTTGTTTTTCTTTTCTCTTTTTTCATGCCTGTCCTCCTACCATAAACTGGTATCACTCAATCGCTTCGAAATCTTATTTGCACTAACCAGCAAAATTACACCTATTACAGACTGAAATAAACCTACCGCCGTTGAATAACTATAATCCGCACCCAATATTCCACGACGATATACATATGTTGCAATTGTATCTGCGGTTTCATATGTAGAACCATTGTATAATAAGATAATCTTTTCATATCCCAATTGCATTAAATGTCCTAACTGCATAATCAGCATAATGGAAATAGTAGGAGTAATAGCCGGCAACGTTACATGGCGAATTCTTTGCCACCGATTTGCTCCGTCAATTTCTGCTGCTTCCACAATCTCCTGATCCACAGCTGTCAAACTAGCCAGATAAATAATTGAATTCCACCCACAAGATTGCCAAATACCTGAAGCAGTAAATATAGTTCTGAAATACTGCGGCATCATTAAAAACTGTACTTTTTCTAATCCTAATGCCACCATAATTTGATTTACCAGTCCGTCCAATGAAAGAAAGTTCACTAACATACCACATACAACTACTGTGGAAATAAAGTGAGGGAGATAACTAACTGTCTGTACAATGCGTTTAAATCGCAGAATAGAAACTTCATTTAACATTAAAGCCAAAATAATCGGTACAGGAAATCCCCATAATAACCCATAAATATTAAGCAATAATGTATTTCGCACCAATTTCCAAAAGTATGCATCCGTTAAAAATTTTTCAAACCACTCAAAACCAACCCAAGGACTTCCCCATACACCTTTTGCCATTTGATAATCTTTAAAAGCAATTAAAACCCCATACATTGGTCCGTAACAAAATATAGCATAGTAAATTAACGGAATTATAATAAGCAGATAAAGATATTTATTCTTTTTAATTTTCCTTATTCGTTGTTTCCCAGTCATTTTATACGATGATGTCTTGGCAATTCCTACCTCTTTCATTTTTACCTCCTATATCTTATGTTTCTTGTAATACATCCCCATTACTTCGGATAATTCATGTAACATCTGTACTTCCTGTTTCCATGTCTGCGTAAAATTTTTATCATCCTGTTTCCTGCTATAAGTTTCAATTTTGAGGCCTTCGCATTTTTGCAAATTATATTTTGCATTTACAGGATAATATTGACGTTCTATTAATGCTGCAATGGATAAAAAATCCTGCAAAAAATTGATTTCTTTTTCTTCTCTATTTTTATACAAATAGACATATAATTCCGGATGAAAATTTGCCATCACACCGCAAAATCCCCATGCTCCTTTTTTTAATGATTCCAAAAGAGTAGCACTATTGGCATTATAAAGTTTTAATTTTGTTCCTTTCAAAATTTCCAATCGTTTCTCTATTTTATTAAGATCACAGCATGTATCCTTTAAAAAATAGAATCTCCCGGTTTGTACACACCAATCTAAATTTTCCAATGACATTAGACGTTTATACGGATACGGGCATTCATAAAACCCCAACGGAATTTGCGGATCTATCTGTTTTAAAAAACGACTGCAGCGTTCCCGCCAAATTGCATCACTCTCCTCCACTGATGCAAACCGGTTTGTTAAGAGAATAACTGCCTCCACACCGGTTTCAGACATTCGATTAATTTCATTTATTTGATCCTCCTCTCTATCAGAGATATGTCCTGATGCAACTACTGGAATTCTTCCCTTTGCAAATTTTACAACAGCTCTCGCCAGTGCAACCCTCTCTTCCAACGATAGGTAAAACATTTCACTGGACTGACATACAGCAAACAATCCACTGCATCCCTGTTCCACATACCAATCTACTATTTTTTCTACTCCTTCATAATCGATTTCTCCTGTCTTGAGAAATGGTGTTAACATTACCGGCCAAATTCCACCTGAAAATTCTCTTTCCACACTGCCTCTCCTCTTTTCATTATTATTGAACTTAATTCATTATTAATATATAAGATATTATAGAATAGAGAATTTTCCCTGTCAACAATTTTTTCTCAGTTTTTACAAAAAAAAATAAATGAGAGTATTTTTCTTGTACAAAAAATATATTTTGTATCGATACTCTCATTTATTTTCATTATTTTTAATATTTAAATTGTATCAATTCACTTGATTCAAGAATACTTATCACAAACGAGGTCTAAGCATTTGAGCATACTGTTTCAACAATTTTTCTAATTCGTCAATTCTTTGTGGAGTAAATCTTGGAGAAGGACCAGTGATGCTGCATGCTGCTACTACCTTATTTTCTCCATTTCTGATTGGTACAGCAACACATTTTACACCATATTCATGTTCCATATTATCTACAGCATATCCTTTTTCACGTACACATTTCAGTTCTTCCTTTAGTTTCTCTCCATCCGTTATTGTTTGATCTGTAAAAGAAACCATTCCTTCTTTAATAACTTCCTCAACCATTTCCTCCGATTCATAAGCCAAAATTGCTTTTCCAATTCCGGTACAATATTTTGGAGCTTTCAATCCAGTCATATTTCTTCCTCCCACCGAAGTATCCGGAAAGGCTCCATCCAGATAAATCACCTCTGTTCCACTGGAAACTGCTAAAAAAACGGACTCATTGGTTTCATTCGCCAATTTCACCATATAAGGTTTTGCTACTTGTCTCACATCATTATTTCTGTAAAAATGATTACTCAATTCCAAAACTCTCTCGCCTAAATGATACTTATTGGTATAAGGATTCCTTCTTACCAATCCACATTCTTCATATGTAGATAGCATGTTGTGTACAGAGCTCTTTAATAATCCACTCTTCTCAGCAATTTCTGTAATTCCCAATTCCCGCTCTTCTTCCGTAAAATAAAACAGCAATTGAATTGCTTTATACAATGACTTTACCTTTACATGCTCTGGCACATGAATACCTGACTCCGTTTTCTTTTTTTCCATAAACGTTCCTCTCTTGATTTTAATTTTTACTTTTCTCTTTTGTAATAAAATAAATTTTATTTACCTGATTGATGATCTTATTAGCGTTTCTTTAAATGCCAGCCAAATCTGTCTATTATTTATCATTATATTTCTTTTTTCTTCCATTTTCAATCATTCTCATATGAAAATTACAGTAAAAAATCCTATCTTTTTTCTGACAGACAAAAGACAGAGCTTCCAATCAAGCCCTGTCTTTTGTCAACCAAAAATATTATATATTTCATATAGAACCAGATTATCAGAAGAATAAACCACTTATTTTTCTTTTCCTTATAATCTATAATCCGGATCTTCTGCCTGCAGTTCCTTTACCGTATCCAGTTCAATAATATCCCCTTCCACACACGGTCTTACTGCAATACTATAATGTTCTTTAAATACTTTCAGCGGTACGTCATCCCAATAGTATTCTTTTCCCCCCGGAATCCGAAATGCTGCTTCCAAATCATTCTGCATTTTTTTCGCATCGTCATCATCCCAGTAGGAAATTCCATACATATGGTAACATTGATTTCCCCCCAGCGTAAATTCCCGGATCACCCCATTGGATACATGAAAACACAAATCATCGGTATGTGTGGTATAACGCCCCAGATAATTACTTTCATATTCGTATTTTCGAATCAAATCAGCATTATTTACCAGAAGATCGGCCTCACAAACATATGCATGCTCCAAATAATCACGAATCAAATATGCGGAAGAAATATTATTTGCCTCCCGATATAACGGATTGTAGACAAATTTAATATTAGGATACCGATTCAAAAGTCCATCAAACATTTCCCATAAATAACCTCTGACAATAATCACTTCCGGAATTTCTGCTGCCTCAATTGCATCTAAAATTGTTTCAATTAATGCCTTTTTATGAACACGAACCAGCGGTTTAGGCACACTTAATGTGAGAGGCAGCATTCTTTCTCCAAATCCCGCTGCCAGAATAATTGCGCGTTTTACACGATATGGTTCCAATGCTTCTTTTCCTTGTTTTGTAATCCCATATCCTCCCCGCACCTTTTCAATCAGTCCATCCTTTTCCAAAATATCCATCTCTTCTTCCGTATGTTCTGACGGATATCTCTGATTCATCCACTTAAGTGTCAACGTTCTGTTTTCTCTTTCCCCTTTTTCTAAGCAGGAAAGAATTTCAAATTGTATTTTTTTCAACTGTCCCATGGCGATCTCCTGTTCTGTATCCTGCAGATTTTTATCATCCGCTTTTACATATCCCTTTTTTCGGTTATTTATGCAGCAACGCTCCATATGTACCGTTTCTTCTCATTATAGTCGATTTTTTGCTCCTTGACAACTCTCCAAAATTTGATATACTATGATGGTTAGTTTAGACTAATTATCTTATTTTTCCCATTTACAACTTATAC
Source organism: Lachnospiraceae bacterium (assembly GCA_026169045.1). Classification (GTDB taxonomy): domain Bacteria; phylum Bacillota; class Clostridia; order Lachnospirales; family Lachnospiraceae; genus Fimimorpha. Next base: position 45,186 of record JAPFDH010000087.1, read on the forward strand.
AACACAATTTGTATATTAATTTATTTCGGAGGTGTATATTTCAAATGTTTCAAACCATTCTTACGATTATCTGCATCCTGTGTATGTTTTTATGTTATGCTTCTCTATTAAGAAGGAACTCCCATTGCACTCACACAATCTTTCTTAAAAAACTGCTACAAGGTCACTCTCGATATGGCATAGGCCTTCTCGTTTTTTCCCTTCTTCACGGAATTTTTTCTCCTAAATCGGATGCTATGATCAGCGGAAAAGTTACATGGCTTTTACTGCTTATTTTACTTTTATCTACTCTTTTGAGAAAATATGTTTCTCCTAAAATATTCAAAAAAATTCATCTATCCCTCTCCCTTTTACTGGGAGTATTTATTGGCATACATATTGTCCACGCATTATTCTTTTCTTAAATCAGGCTGTTTGTTTCCATAATTTTCCTTCAGCCACTGTTCTAGGCAAAGCAGGTTCTGATCTGAGTGTTCAATTTCCCTTGCGAAACGATATGCCATGGTAATAACGGCATCCTGGTTCAAAATTTTTCCCTCTTTATACCATTGACACATGGTCAGTTCCTGTATCCATTCTACTGAAAATATCATCAGATATACTTTTTTATTGACTTCCCAGTCATATACAGCTCCGCAAAAATATGTATATAAAAAGAAAATTGCCAATTGTTCTGCCACAATCATCCACTTCTCTTGCCAAGAGCTGTTATATCCATATTGAATCTGAAAATCCGTACATAGTTTCTCATATTGGTCTTTTCCCTTTTTATAAAGAATATCCTCTGCCTCTTCCAACAGATTATTCCAGGATGGGTCCAACCGTTCAAGATCCTTTAAAACTTGTATTTCTTTTTGCTTTTGTTCCCAATTTCTTTCATCTTTTTCTTTTCTATATTTTTCTGCCAATTTGTAATCCATCCTGAAATCTCTTTCATGAAGACGAATCCATTCATCAATACCAAAATACTCATCCTGATCCAAAGATACTTGTATCTTCTCTGAAAACAAACAACAGGCTTCCAAACGTATCCACATATTCGTTTCCCGGTCCTGCAAAATCTTCCACAAAATCTTTCTCGCATCCAAAAGTTGGGTATACAAAAGAAAATCAAATCCCTCTTCAAATGTCTCTTCTTCCGTTGTTTCCCATTCTGTGAGAGTCACCAATGATTGCTCTGTCAGCATCAGTCTGGCCGCCTCCGGACACGATAAAGATAAAGAATATTCTCTCACTCCCTCAAATTCTTCCACATGCCGGGGATAATTACGGCACGTATCACATAGCGCTTTTTCCCCCAGAGTTTCCTGGATATCGCATAGATTTTTTTCATTTAAAAATTCACATCTCCCCTTATACTGACAAAACGTTCCACTCTCCCAGTCAATGGAATTTTTTAACCGATTCGCAAAAAATCCGTTTTCATTCCAATACCTGTCCAGGGAGGAATCATCGATCACAATCTGCCATCCCTGACAACAAGAAGCCGGACATCGATCGGCAATACACACAAACTTGTCATAATACATTGGTTTTACATATCTCATTTATTTTCCTCTCCTCGCTCGCTTCCTATTTCACCCTTCTATTCGTTATTTCAAAATCCCGGATACTGATCTTTATTATTTTCCTATGATATGATTCTTTATTATAATTGACATTCTTATCTTTGGCTAGTTACTAAACACATAAAAAGCAGATGAATCCTTCTCTCTTCATCTGCTTTCATCCTTATATTTGTTTATATGAATTCCAATAGGCCTCTAATATCACGAATCACAGCATCTGCTCCGGCTTCTTTATACTGTTCTTCCACCTGACTTAGTTTTTCTTTCTTCTCTTCTTCCTGCAGTGCATCATATTCTTCTTTTGAAATTCCCATCAAAGAACTTCCTTCTAAAACACCTATTGTAAATACTCCTGCCTGTTTTCCTTCCAAAATATCAGAAATGGTATCACCCACCTTAATAACCTGCTGAACGGAAGATACTCCCAGGTCTTCCATATTCTTAAAAATCATATATGGATATGGTCGTCCCATTCCATTCGTAGAATCCGGACTGATCCAATAATCCGGAGCATATCCCTTTTCTTTTGCCTTCGGTGCTACAATATTCATCATAACGTCTGTATAACCAGTCGTGGAACCAATTTTAATACCTGACTGTCTCAATTTTTCAACGGTTTCTACTACATATGGTTTGGGATCCGCATACTGATTTAAAATATGTAATAATGCCGGTTCATATTCTTTATACAAACGGTCTGCATCAGCATCTTCCGGTTCCTTTCCATATTTTTTTATCCATTCTGCTTTAATCCTTGGCATTTCCATCATAGTACGAATATGATCCCATTTCAACATCCCCATAGGTTTTCTGACTTCTTCCATGGTTACATTTATTCCTGCGTGTTCAAATACTTCTATAAATACCTTTACCGGTGCAAAGCAGCCATAATCTACGGTAGTTCCGGCCCAGTCAAAAATTACTGCCTTAACTTCTCTTTTCATCCTCTTTTTCATCCTTTATATCGTCATTTAAGAACATTGCCAATTTCAACAAAATTCATATTCTATTATCTATTTGGAATTTTCCTACTGAATTAATGAATCGTATGAAAATATTCTTCAAAAATATCACATAACTTCATGATATCTTCTTCATATATTTCACCAATGTTTCCGATGCGAAATGTATCCGCATCAGTTACCTTTCCCGGATAAATTGCATATCCTCTTTCCTTAATATATTCATACATATCTCTGAAAGAAAATTGATGATTCTTAGGATATAAAAATGTAGTAATAATGGGACCCTGATGTTTCGAACCAATATAAGTTTGTATTCCCATTTCTTTCATTCTTTGAATCAATAAACGATTATTGTGATAATATCTTTCTGATCTTGCGGAAATACCACCCTCTTCTTCCATCTCCTCCATTGCTTTCGCAAAAGCCAATACGGTGTGGGTCGGTGATGTAAATCTCCATTTTCCATCTTTCTCCATTGTTTCCCATTGATCATATAAATCCAGCGATAAACTTCTGGCCCTTCCTTTACATTCCATTAATTTCTCACGCTTACATATAATGAATGAAAAACCAGGAACACCTTGTATACATTTATTGGCACTACTTATAATAAAATCAATTCCCAATTTTCCTACCTCAATATCGACACCGCCAAAGCTAGACATAGCATCTACGATCATAGTCTTTCCTGTTGCTTTTACTACCTTAGCTATAGCTTCAATATCATTTAGAATACCGGAAGTCGTCTCGCTATGTACCATAGATACATGAGTAATTTCACTATTTTCCTGCAATAATTCCTCTACCTTCTGGGCATCTGGAATTTGGTCATAATTTACTTCATATACCATATATGGAATCTTTGCATGACTACAGATATCTGCCATACGTTCTCCATATGCGCCATTGGCAATAATCAACAGTTTATCATGATCACCTACTGCACTGGTAATTACTGATTCAACGCCAAATGTACCACTTCCCTGCATTAAGACAGCGGTATATTCTTCTTCTTTTACGTGAGCTAAGTTCAACAACTTTTTGCGGATTGTTTGAGTAATCTGCTTATAATCATCATCCCATGTACAGTGATCTGTCATCATCTCCTTTTTTACACTTTCTGTTGTAGTCAACGGTCCTGGTGTTAATAATTTGTACTGAATCATAATAGTATCCTCCACTTTCATTTATATATTTTCATTTAAAATACACGCATTCTCTATCTGTTTTTAGTCAATTAATCTGCCCGAATATGTTTTTATCCTGTAATTTTTATGGTTTACAAGCTTCTGAAAATTTTTGGTGCTGTTCCATTAACTCTGCCGTCAAAGGTTCCTGAAAAACTTTGGGATATGCTGATTGATAGATAGAATCTGTCTCTTCACCGATATATAATGTATTGGGGTATGTTTTTTGTATTTTTTCCCTTCCATATCGTATGATGCATTCTGCCATCTCCATTGCCTTTGGATTGGTATATTCACCTTTATCAATTACCGCTATCGATTCTGTCAAAGAAAAGTTTCCCTCTATGGGATCCACATATCCGATGGATAATCCATTCTGCTGATCCTCCACAGCCTGATGACGAAGACCGAATCCTATTGCCACTTCTCCGGATCTCACTTTCTTAATGGGACCTGAACCGGAATCTTCTATATGAGGACCTGCATTTTTATAAATACCGGATAAAATTTCTGCCCCCTCTTCTTCCCCATATTCGCTTATGATTGCCTGTATCATCAGCCATGCTGTAGAAGAACTTTTAATATCTGTGACCGATAGTTCTCCTTCATAAATCGGATTGGCCAAATCTTTTATGGATTCCGGCATAGGAAGTTCTTCCTCCTCCATAGCCTGTGTATTTACGATAATTGCGCCTTCCTGACATGTAATTGGCTTATAATACGAAGGGGTAGGAGTGACTGTTTCCGCCTCAAATGTCAAATCCGTAAACATTTTATTTTGTGACTGTGCACTTTCCAAATAAAAAGAACTCATGGTCACCAAATCGGCTTCTATATCTGTTCCTTCTGCCAAAAGCTTTCCTCCCAGTTCCGATGTTCCAAAGGATTGAAATACATACTGTCCGGCATAACCATTTTCGTCCAGCGTATTTTTCATGGCTTCTACTGCTTCATCATCAGCATTGGAATAAATCACCACCGCTTCCTGTACTGATTCATTACTTTTCTCAAACCATATTCCCATACCGATACCAGCAATTACCACTGCCAGACATAATCCTATAACGGTCTTTTTGCTTTTACTTTTTAACACCACTTCATTCGCTGATTTTTCTCTACTCTTTTTGATCCGAATTTCAATCCAATGAAAAACACCTTTTACTACTAAATTGGTAAGAAGAATGCACAGAGATAGAACAAATATTTCATTAAATTTTGCAAAATGTTGTAATTCCTTGATTTTGGCTGTAACTACCATAGTTTTAGCTCCGACAATGAAAATCACCGCGCTCACAGTTACCATGGCATTAACAAAATAGTAACAAAATGCTTCAATAATAGTAGGAATTACATTTGGTGTCACAACGCGAGCTATGGTTTTAAACCAATTATCTCCCATTAACATTGCTGTTGTTTCCCATGAACGATTTAACTTTTCCAGAGAATTTTTCATCATCAAATACGGAGTGGAAAAATAGTGTACAATATTACACAATATAATCAAAAGGCAGGTATTTTGAAGCGATGTTCCAGCAAAAACCAACATAAATGCAATTCCGATTACCATCCCCGGAATGGTGTTCGTGACTAATGCAATACTTTCAATTACTTGTTTCGCCCATCTACACATCTGACTTCTGGCGGTCACCAAAGCCGCTCCGTATGCAATCAATGAACCGAATACTGCAGTTAGCACTGCTACCAATAAAGAATTTCCAAATACACCCAGCAGTTCACCATCACAAAATACTTCACGTACATGTTTCCATGTAAATTGTATTTTATATGGCCATTCCTCAACAAATGGAACAATTGCTATCACCAAAAAAACAATAAGGATAAGAAGAATCACCAGCATGGAACCGATTCCCAAAATGCCATCTCTGATACCATTTTTTGTATTTTCTACGTCTGATATTTTATTATAGCGAACATTAAATCGTCCCAAATACTGTAATAATGCGATACTGATAATAGATGGAACTAACATCACCAATGAAACGACGGCACCATTATTAAAATTTGGAAGGCTTCCTAACATCTCATCATATAAAACCGATGCAACTACTTCATACTGACCTCCTACAGAAGCCGGAATTCCAAAATCAGTAAATGCCAGAAAAAAGCATTGTACAAATGATGCTGCCAAAGTTCCCATCAAAGGTCGTAAAATGGTCACACAAAAGGTTTTCCAAGGCGTATCTCCCATCACACGGGAAACAATCATAAATTTTTTATCAATATATCCCATAGTATTGTGAATCAATAAATAGGATACCGGAAGCGTATAAATCATATACCCCAAAAGCAGACCACCAAACCCATAAATATTAAAAATCTGCGTTCCGATTATTTTTGTAATCATTCCCTGCTTTCCAAAGGTATATATAATCGCAAACCCGTATGTAATTGTTGGCAGCAGCATAGGAAGGACGGCACATCCATGAATGATCTTTTTTATTCCTTCCGGAACATTCGTATATTGAACGGTATATGCCAGAAAAAAGGCAAGAATAGTGGTCAGACATGCACTGCTTCCTGCCACCGCAAAGCTATGTCCCACTGCTATCCAAAATCCCTTTCCAGAAAGTACCTCCCTATAATGAGATAATGCACTTCCGGTACCTTCCGGAAATGATTTCAACAGTAACGATCCGATCGGAACAGCTAAAAAAAAGAAAAACAACAGAATCACCGCAACAAAAATAACTTTCGTCTCAATACTTTTTACTCTGCTTTTCATATCATACTCCCAACCTGCGATCTATTACTTTCCGATTGTTCAAAACCAGTTTGATTTTTAAATAAAGAATAAATATTATTTCTTTTAATTTCCAACTGGTTTAGTATAAAATTCTTAATAAATGAATTATTGGGTCTGTTGATAATTTCTTCTGGTTTTCCATATTGAGCAATTCTTCCGTGGTTGATAATCAGAACACGGTCTGAAAGGGTCAATGCCTCTTCCGGATCATGCGTCACAATAATGGTTGTCAAATGAAACTCTCTCGCAATCGTCTTAATTCTATCCTTTATGGATTCCTTGATTACACCATCCAATGCACTCAATGGTTCATCCATCAACAAAATTTTCGGTTTCATTACCATCGTTCTCGCAATCGCTACACGTTGTTTTTGTCCCCCTGAAAGCTGGTCAATACGTTTTTTCAGATGATCTCTTAATCCCAAAAGATCAATCAACTCATCTACTTCTTCCTTTGATGAAATATGAGGATTATTTTTTAATCCGTACGTAATATTCTGATATGCGTTCAAATTTGGAAAAAGTGCATAATCCTGAAATACAATATTGAACCCTCTTTGTTCCATAGGAACATCTGTCAAATCTTGTCCATTATAAATTAATGTCCCGCTATCACTCTCTGTAATTCCCAATATCAAATTTAAAAGTGTTGTCTTTCCGCTCCCGGAAGGACCGAGAATGGAAATGATTTCTCCATCATTTACCGTTAGGCTGATATCATTCAATATCAGATTTCCATTGAAAGATTTTGTTATATTCTTTAATTCCAGCATGGAAAAATCTCCTTTCTTTGCTTCGTATTTGCTGACTCAGACGCCGTTATTATAGAAATTCTCTTTCCCCTTTTTCTACCAAATCGGAGTAAACTCTTTGTAAAGGAAATGTAAAACACAAAAAGAGATTCTGTAGAAAATCTACAGAATCTCTTCTGATATTTTACCTTATTGAAAATACAATTTCACCTTTTCATTCTTATCATGACAGAATTCCAATCATAGTTCTACTCTCAAACGGTTAACAGAATTCGTTTTCCTTTTCTTTATGATATGCTCGTTCCGCTATAATTTTGCTGTTTTGATTTAATTGTTTTGATAATTTTACATAATCCTGATTAATCACTCCCGCATAGAGCATATCCACCAATGCCAATTGCGAAATCCGTGAAAAAATGGTATCTCCATATAGAAACTGATGATGACTGGCACACAATAAAATGTCAGCATAATCCGCAATCACCGCATTTTCAAAATTGGTTAGAACCATGGTAGTTGCCCCTGCCTTTTTTGCCAAACGCATCATTTCTACCGTATCCCTTGAATAACCAGAATAGGAAATTCCAATTGCAAGATCTTCCTTCGTCAAATTTCTGGCACTGATACTCTGAAGATAATAATCTTCATGCATTCTGCAGTTTAAACCCAGATATGTCAGTTTCGTCAAAAGATCGTTCGCTGTACACATGGAATTTTCCACACTATAGATCGAGATACTCTTAGCCCGAAGAATTGCCTCTACTGCTCTTTTATATTCTTTTACTTGTACACTCTTTAATGTTTCTTCCAGCATCTGAATGGATGTAGCGATAATTTTTCCGGGAATCTGTTCCAATTTATCCTTTTGGGAAAGCTGAAATCCATATAATATAACGGGATTCTCTTCTTCCTGTTTTTTATGCACTTCCTCCTGAATCAAAGCATACTTAAACTCCTTAAATCCCTGGTATCCCAATGCTTTCAAAAATCGAAGAATTGTAGGCTGACTAACCCCGGTCAGTCTTGCCACTTCTTCAATTCGTAAACTTTTTGTTTCTGTACATACATGCAAAAAATAATCTGCTACTTTTCTTTCAGAAGGACGCAGCCCCGTATAGGCTGCCTGTATTTTTCTTCTGATCACATCTTCCATCGGTTTCTTCCTTTCTTATCCCAGCTGCCATATACTCCTTTTTACTTTATAAGCCCCGAACAAAGTCTTGTAGATTTTCTACTATTTTTGATCAAATAGCTGCTTTTTTCGTCCCATTCATTTTCCCATTTCAAAAACTTCTCTTCGTTTATGTATGGAAAAAAAAACAATATTTTTCCCTTCATTAATCGTGTCTCTCCCACTGATTGTCGTAACATTCACAGAAACGTGCTGCAAACGACGGTTCTTCTCCATGAAAATATAAATGAGAAATATCACCAAATTGAAGCAAACGAAAACTTGCAATCCCTTTTCTTCTTTCTTCCGTTACTACTGTCGTAACAGATGAGGGAGCGGCACACATTCCATGCCAAAGCACCATAGGCGAAACATTCAGTAAATGGCTAAGAAGCACACATTCCAACCCAAAATGGCAAAAAAGTACAATTGTATCATTATTCCCATTTATGACCTTATAAAAATAACCATCCCTTTGATATCCGTGATGCTGCAACAGAAGATCCAATTGATTTGTCACCCACTGGTACTCTTCTTTGACTGCTCCTTCTCTCATAACATCCGTTTCATACCATCTTTTTTCCTGAAAAAATTTTTCTTCTTTCGTCCAATCTTCAGGAAGCCAATCCCACACAATTGTTTTATTTTCTTTTACGTCCGGTCTCCAGATAGACGGTTGAAATTCCCTTAGCCATTCACATTCCACAGCTTTTTTATGTACTCTTTTTAATGTACAGGATGCCGTATCTTTTGCCCTTCCCAAAGGAGATACATAATAAGCAGCTGCATCTATTTTTTCTAATTTTTCTGCAAGGTATTCTGCCTCTCTCCATCCTTTTTCTGTTAACGAATCCTTCTCGTAATCCGGATCACCATGCCGCACAATTAATAATTTCATTCTTCTCTCCTATTTTAACATTCTCTTTCGCTTACAAAAATTCAATTCACTGTGTTATCTGTTTTACTGTTTCCATCGCTTTATCTACCAAACCCTTTCTATCTTCTAAGTTTGGATGATCCATGGCTCTGTCGAAATTTTCAATCATTTGCATAGCTTTTTGAGGATCTGTTTTTTTCATTCCTTCATAGCGGGCGCGTACTGCCATGGGCATTCTTCCCTGACACATCCATGATCCCACAACCGTATTGGATGCATCCAAATATTCTGCCACATGGGATACAATCTTGTCAAAATATGTCTGACTTTGCCCAAAACCTGCTGTTCCAAATAGAAATACTTTTTTCCCCCGCAGATTTTGAAGAAATTGGGTCATTTTTTCCTGACACCCTCCTTTATCCGTCCAAAAACCGACAAAAATAAGATCCGCTTCCCCTATCTCCATCTCTTCTTTTACATCGCCAAAAAAAATACACTGTTTTCCCAGCTGTTCTTTTAATGCCTCTGCCAGATACTTCGTATTCCCTGTATTGCTGCTATAAATTACTGCACATTTCATTTGTATTTCCTCCTTCTTCCTCACAAATCGCTTTCTTCATCTTTTTTACCAATCTGGAAACCACTACCTGTTCTTCCTGATCCAGCGATTTCAAAATTTTTTGATCCCACTCTGCAAAGACCCGATAGCTGATCTCAAATGCCTTCTTTCCCCGTTCTGTCAGCTCCAGAACATAAACCCGTTTATCTTCATAGCATCGCGTTTTCTTTATAAATCCATCCTGCTCTAATTTCTTCAGACTTCTTGCAATATGTCCTGCATCCATTTTTAATGCTTCCGAGACTTCCGTTGGCCGACAACCGGGATTTTTACCAATATAAATAATAAAAAACAACATTCCTCTGGATAAACCAATTTTCTCTAAACATGCTCCACAATATCGTGAAAAATGTTTGCGCAGCTGAACCATATCAAATGTAATGGATTCTATCATATTTCTTTCTCCTCCGATTTTTCATCCGATATCTATTCTTCTTATCTCTAAAAGCTTGACATAGTCAAGTATACAGAACTATTTGACTTTGTCAAGTTTTTTCTATATTTATTCCTCCTCCAGCCGCAATGCCAAATAAATAAGACATGCATCTTTAAATCTTCTTGGATTATACCCGGTTTGTTTTGCAAATTTATCCAATTTATACTGTAATGTATTTTTATGAAGATATAATCGTTCACAAGTCTGTTTTAGTGACATATCTTCTTCAAAATATACATTTAATAAATCTCGTTCCTCCTGACTTGTTCCCTTTAAAATCCGTTTCGCATAAACGTCTTTACTCTGTGCTGAGATGGACGATAATACCACTTCAAGTGTCAATTCTTCATAAACCGTATAATTTTTTTTTGAGAAGGAAAAACTTTTCATTCCCATTCGTCCCGCTTCATAAGAATCTGCCAGTTCATAAATTTTCCCGTTTTTCCCCACACTAATTTTGACAAATTCCCTATATTCTTCTGCAAATCGTTTCAGCAAATACGCATGTGTTTTGAAGTCTTTTTCTTCTATCACAGCCAGATACTCATTGGGATATTCATATGTATATAGAGAAACTCCTACTGATTGAAATAAATGAAATAATGCCGGTTCCATCATCTTTAAATTATTGGGGTGCCAGTTGGAATTAATCTGCACCAGCACCATTCTTTTTTCTGTCTCCCAAGGTATATTCCACCCTTCCATAATTTCCTTCAAATAATCCATATTCTCCATATTTCTGGTGATAAAGGCACGGATCACAAAATGCTTTTTTTCTTCCAGCGTACGACTGAATGCATTCAATTCCTTTTCTCGGATCAGCAATTTTGTAATTCGTTCTGCCAAATGAGCATACTTACGTACTTCCTGCGGTTTCCCTGTAATTCCAATGACTGCCACTATTTCCTGATTATAACGGATAGGTAAATTTACTCCTTTTTGTGTTCCGGCAAAACGTTCATCCGAATCCACTTCTATCATGGTATGGGTTATGGCTGCTTGTTTTCCGATTTCATGAAAGGTTCCCAGACGCTTTTCATCTGTACTGGCAAAAATAATTCCGGAACAGTCAATAAAATTGATATGACATCCACACACGTCCCGTACCGTATTCACAATCTGCTGCGCCAATACTTCATCCACATAATGATTCATTCTTACCTCTCCCTTCTTTAAAAGAACTTCTTGGTTTCTATCATATCACCATTTGTTCCAAATAACATATTTTTTTATTTAATGATTATTTTTTATAGTATAAAGGACATATTCTTACCTGTTTTTCTCTGATATAGTATTCTTAGAAAAAGAACAACTGCAGGAGGAAACCATTCCATGAATATTGTAATTGCTATTGATTCATTAAAAGGCAGTCTTTCTTCTCTGGAAGCCGGTCATGCTATAGCAGAAGGAATCAGACGCGTCTCATCAACTGCGAATCTGATTGTAAAACCGTTAGCCGACGGAGGGGAAGGTACTGTGGAAGCCCTTACTTACCAAAAACCCTGTGTTATCGAAAAAATCACGGTAACCGGACCTCTTGATTCTCCCATTCTCTGTGAATATCATCGGCTGCCGAAAACACAGACTGCTATTATCGAAATGGCCGGGGCTGCGGGGCTGACACTCGTTCCCGAAAGCCAACGAAATCCTCTGTATACCACAACCTATGGAGTTGGAGAAGTCATCAAAGATGCGATCAAAAAAGGATGCCGCAATTTTATTATCGGCATAGGCGGCAGTGCCACAAACGACGGGGGCGTCGGAATGTTACAGGCACTGGGATTTGATTTTTTAACCGAAGACGGGCACTCCGTTCCCCATGGAGCCATTGGGCTTTCTGTTTTAAAATCCATATCTGCAAAACATATATTGCCGGAACTGGCAGAATGCCATTTTCATATTGCTTCTGATGTCTCCAATCCTCTTTGCGGTGAATACGGATGCAGTGCAGTGTATGGCCCCCAAAAAGGTGCCTCTCCTTCTATGATCCAGGATATGGATCATTGGCTTTCTCAATATGCTGCCATAGCATCCAAGTACAATCCAAACTCCAATGCCTCTGCACCAGGAGCCGGTGCTGCCGGTGGATTAGGTTTTGCATTTCTTACTTTTACCAATGCTACTTTGAAATCCGGTGTTCAAATTGTACTGGACGAATGCAATTTTGCAAAAGATGTGGAAACGGCTGATCTTATCATCACAGGAGAAGGAAGACTGGACGGACAAACCGCAATGGGAAAGGCTCCTATTGGCGTCGCAGCCCTGGCAAAAAAATATCACAAACCAGTTGTAGCCCTTGCCGGATGTGTCACAAAAGACGCCAGGATTTGTAATCAGCATGGAATTGACGCCTTTTTCCCTATTTTACGGACAATTGTCACATTGGAAGAAGCCATGGAACCAAAACTTACAAAAGAAAATTTATCTGACACCGCAGAACAAGTATTTCGTCTGTGGAACATAAAGGAGGTATAGTCAATGGATTATACATTTACTACTCTGGGTGCTATCTTAGGTCTGGCTATTGCCATTTTTCTAATTATCAAAAAAGTACATCCTGCTTATAGTTTAATGATTGGAGCTTTCATCGGCGGTCTTGTCGGATGCCATAATGTGATCGTTACCGTAAACACCATGGTTTCCGGCGCATCGGATATGATGTCCTCCGTTCTCCGTATTCTCGCCTCCGGTATTTTAGCCGGAACTCTGATCAAAACAGGTTCTGCCGAAAAAATTGCCGGAGTCATTGTAGAAAAATTCGGGGAAAAACGTGCCCTCGCTGCCATTTCCATTGCTACCATGTTAATTTGCGCCGTTGGTGTATTTATTGATATTTCCGTCATCACCGTCGCACCCATCGCTTTAGAAATCGGAAAAAAAGTAGGATACAGTAAACCATCCATTCTTTTAGCAATGATCGGCGGTGGGAAGGCAGGAAATATCATTTCTCCCAATCCCAACACCATCGCCGTATCCGAAGCCTTTCAAGTGGATTTGACTTCTCTTATCATACGTAACCTGATTCCTGCGCTCTTTGCTTTAATCGTTACCATCGTCCTGTCCAACCTACTGGTAAAGAAAAAGCAAATGATCCGTGAAGCGGATCTGGGCGTACGTGAGACCAAAGAACTTCCGTCTTTTTTACAGGCAATTATTGGTCCCCTTTCTGTTGTTATTATTTTAGCATTACGCCCATTATTTTCCATGGTTATTGACCCACTCATTGCCCTTCCTATCGGCGGTTTTATCTGTTCTCTTTCCTGTGGACGTATCCAACAGATCCGAGAACAGATGGAGTTCGGTCTTGGAAAAGTCCTTGGCGTATCAGTTCTCTTAATTGGGACGGGAACCATCGCCGGAATCATTAAAGCTTCTGCTTTACAAGTCGATGTCATTCACCTATTGGAATTTTTAAATATGCCATCCTTTATTCTGGCTCCACTATCCGGTATTCTAATGGCCGGAGCAACCGCTTCCACGACAGCTGGAGCAACCATCGCATCCCAAACCTTTGCTTCTATTCTTACGACGCAGGGAATTCCCCCCATTTCAGGTGGTGCCATGGTACATGCCGGTGCAACTGTCATTGATTCCCTTCCCCATGGTTCCTTTTTCCATGCCACCGGAGGCTCTGTCAATATGAGTATTCGTGAACGAATGCAATTGATTCCCTATGAAGCATGTATCGGATTGACCAGTACCATTCTATCCGTTATTCTTTTTCTTATCTTTTGATCAATGACAATCACTTCCAAATGTAACAGTAAAAAAGGGGTTGTCGGAAAATAGATAACCTCAAACAGGGGGCATTGTGACTGGATCGGTCACAATGCCCCCTGAAACTTTTTTCTTATATAAAAGAGAAAAAGATGGCTAACGACAACCATCTTCCTCTCTGTTCTATGTTA
>JAPFDH010000024.1 GCA_026169045.1 Lachnospiraceae bacterium
AAAGAAGTAAGACCCCTTGAAGACGACGAGGTAGATAGGGCAGAGGTGGAAGTACAGTAATGTATGGAGCTGACTGTTACTAATCGGTCGAGGGCTTAACCGAGAGGTTTGGAGAGTGGAGAAAGTGGAGAGAGAAAAGGAAAGAGATGGAATCATCTGTGTGTAGTTTTGAGGGTGCATACCCTGAAAATAGAATATGGCGGAATAGCTCAGTTGGCTAGAGCATACGGTTCATACCCGTAGTGTCGAGAGTTCAAATCTCCCTTCCGCTACTAAAAGAATGAAGCGCTATTAGATAGGTTATCTATTTAATAGCGCTTTTTGTACTATATACAATTTGTGAGAAAGAGAAATTAAAAAGATGCTTATATGTTTGCTTGATTCAGAAATTTTTTCTATATTTTTTATGGCGTTTGCAGATTGCAGTTTATGTATTATTTTGGGTGAAAAACAGAGAAAAAGAAAATAAAAAAATGAAATAAAGCAAATAATGTTCAAAAAAATTCAGAAAAATATAATTGCTATTCTATAGATTGTATAATATAATAGAAGAACTAGGATTTACCTGTTGTACAAAATGTTTTGCTTATGTGAAAGATACAGCTAACATGAGTTTCATCCGTGTGATGGAAAACAATACATATTTCTTCACACAATCTATCTATTAAGGAGGATCTATATGAAGGGTTATGCAATGTTAAAAATTGGGGAATCAGGGTGGATTGAAAAGGAAAGACCAAAATGTGGACCGATGGACGCCATATGTAAACCACTGGCTGTGGCTATTTGTACATCAGATGTGCATACGCTGTGGGAAGGAGCAATTGGAGAACGGCACAATATGATTTTGGGTCACGAATGTTGTGCCGAAGTTGTGGAAGTCGGTGAACTGGTAAAGGATTTCAAGCCCGGTGATCGAGTTTTGGTACCAGCTATTACTCCGGACTGGAATTCTTTGGAAGCACAGGCAGGGTATTCTATGCATTCTGGCGGTATGCTGGCTGGCTGGAAATTCTCCAATTTTAAAGATGGAGTATTCTCAGAATATTTTCATGTTAATGATGCCGATGGAAACCTGGCACTTCTTCCATCCAATATCACACCTGTGGATGCTTGTATGTTATCTGATATGGTGCCGACTGGATTCCATGGAGTAGAGTTAGCGGATGTTCAGTTTGGTGACAGTGTCCTTGTTATCGGAATCGGACCAGTGGGACTGATGTCTGTGGCAGGAGCAAATCTTCGTGGCGCGTCTCGTATCATCGCGGTTGGTACAAGAAAAAATTGTGTGGAAGCAGCAAAAGGATATGGTGCAACTGAATTTGTAAGTTATAAGAACGGAACGATAGAAGACCAGGTATTAGCCATGACGGATGGTAAGGGAGTAGATAAAGTAATCATTGCCGGTGGTGGCTGTGAAACATTTGAGTCTGCTATTAAATGTCTGAAACCAGGTGGAAAGATTGGTAATGTCAATTATCTGGGAAATGGAACATATGTGACGATTCCTCGTGTTGAATGGGGCGTAGGTATGGGACATAAGCAGATCAATGGCGGATTAATGCCGGGAGGCAGACTGCGTATGGAAAAATTAGGATCTCTGGTAGCTTCAGGAAGATTGGATGTTCATCCACTGGCAAGTCATGTATTTGAGGGATGGGAACATTTGGAAGAAGCATTGTTCATGATGCGTGATAAGCCGGCAGATCTGATTAAACCAGTGGTGAAATTGGCAGACTAATATCTGAAATTGTCGTGAATGAAATGTATTAAAATAGCTACAAAATAGTTTCTGTAAACAGCCGCAATCTTTTCGAAGGTTGTGGCTGTTTTAAATACAAAAAGGAATGTCTGCATTTTGGACAAGATAGGATTTGATTAAAATGAAAATATTAGTAATTTCCGGTTTTTTGGGAGCGGGAAAAACGACATTTATTAAAGAGTTGGCAAAACGAACAAAACAGGATTTCGCGGTGATGGAAAATGAATATGGAGCAGTGGGAGTAGATGGCGGTTTACTCTCAGAGGGAAATGAGGATTCGGATGTTCCACTTAACATATGGGAGTTGACAGAAGGATGTATTTGCTGTACAAGGAAATCTGATTTTGCTACATCGATATTGACCATAGCCAATACCATTGATCCGGAGTATTTGATTGTGGAACCTACAGGTGTGGGTATGCTCAGTAAAATAATAGAAAATATAAAAATGATTCAATATGAACGGATTTCATTGCTTTCGCCAATTACAATTTTAGATGGAGCACATTTTGAAGAGATGCTTGACAAGTTTCCGGAAACATGTCGGGATCAAATTCAGGCAGCTGGTTTGGTTGTGATTTCCAAGAAGGAAAATGCAGATGAAAAAGAACGGATTGATTTGGAAGAAAAAGTGAAAAGCATTAGTCCACAAGCCAACATATGCAGTATCCATTATTCCCAAATGGATGAGCTGTGGTGGAGAAATTTGCTCAAAAAACCATTGGATGAAAAACAAATGGCTGAAAAAGAAGAGGAAACATCAGACTTGGAAAATATGGGTTTAAAAGGAATTTCCTTGAGACATGAAAATGAGTTGCTCTTATTTTTACAGGGAGTGGTATCCGGTGTATTTGGCGATATTTATCGCGCAAAAGGATTTCTGAAAACAGGAAATGCCTGGCTTCGGTTTGATGTAGTGGATAAGACATATACCATTACTGGAATTGAACCCATGGAAGAATCAAAAAGTGTGTTCATTGGCACAAATTTAAAACGGAATTTGTTGCGAGAAGCACTTCAGAAATCTCTTTATATAAAACCGGGAATGGCGGTTCCCTTTTACAGAAAAAAGGAAGAAGAGAAAGAGAAAATGCCAGTGATGTTTCGAAGCCGGTCAGGCAGAGAAAAAAGAAAATAGGATTGTTATAAAAAGTCTGAATTTGAAATCAAAATCAAATTTGGGCTTTTTTAAATGTATCCAAACCTAAAAGGGAGCGTTGTCGACAGCATGTATGTGTGTTATACTTTTCATACATAAAAGAAAACGAAACGTTTCAGGAGGAAAGAATGGCAGGACAAAAATTAGTGATTACAGAATATGGTGCCATAGAAGGAAGGGATTGTACCACTGCAATTCAAAAAGTTATTGATCAGGCTTCAGCAGGTGATATGGTAGTTGTGCCGAAAGGGATTTTTTTAACGGGATCCCTGTTTCTAAAGAATAATATGGAATTGCATTTGGAAAAAGGAGCTGTTTTAATGGCTCTTCAGGAAGAAGAGGCTTTTCCCATGATTTGGACGCGTGTAGCCGGAGTCGAAATGGAATGGCCGGCGGCAGTTATCAACGCTTTGGGGAAGGACCATGTGAAGATAACCGGAGAAGGTTGTATCGATGGTCATGGAGAGCATTGGTGGAGAAAATATTGGGGAGAAGACAGAATGGGAGGAATGCGAAAGGAGTATGATTCCCAGGGATTGCGTTGGGCAGTGGATTATGATTGTACCAGAGTCCGAAATGTATTGATTATGAATGGGACAGATATTGTTATTCAGGGAATTACAAGTAAGAGATCGGGCTTTTGGAATATACATTTGTGTTATTGCAGAAATGTTCATGTGGACGGCGTACATATTTGCGAGAATAGGGGACCATCTACGGATGGGATTGATATTGATTCCAGCAGTGAAGTGGTGGTAGAAAACTGTGATATTTCCTGCAGTGATGATAACATATGTATGAAAGCGGGAAGAGATGCGGATGGACTTAGAGTAAACCGCGTTTGTGAAAATGTAACGGTTCGAAATTGTGTGCTTCGGGAAGGATCGGGAATTACGCTGGGAAGTGAAACATCCGGTGGAATTCGGAACATTTTTGTGGAACATATTTCTTTTTACGGGACAGGATGTGGATTTCGTATCAAATCAGCCAGCACAAGAGGCGGAATCCTGGAACACATTCGGGTCAGCCATTTGCAGATGATAAATGTGCATACCTGTTTTCCGTTTCAACTACAATGGAATCCATCCTACAGTTTGTGTGAGATTCCAAAAGAATACGATGGAGTGATTCCCGAACGTTGGAAGATCCTGACGCAGGCTGTACCTGAAAAAGAGGGTATTCCGTTTGTCCATGATGTGAAAATCAGTCATGTCACAGCGGATTTCACAGAAGATTATCCGAAAGAGGGAAAAAGTGTGGCCTTTGATTTACAAGGATATCCGGAATCTCCCATTACGGATGTGTATTTGGAAGATATACGTATTCGGGCAAGAAAGTTTGGAAATATGGAACATGTAACAGGATTGATATGCAAAAATATGGAAATTACTGTTGAATCATAAAGAAATATATATAAGAGATGAAATAGACGGAAGGAGAAAATATGGAAAACAAGAGTATAAAAAAAGACTGGAAATGGATGGAAGAAACATGGCCGGATCAGGAATATGGATGGAAAAATGGAGTATATGAACCAAGAAAGCCAAACCATCAGGAGGTTACAGAACATTCCTTATATTTTAGTATGAAAGAAGAATATACAGAAATTAAAAGCAGAATTTTTACGGAAACCGAAGAGACGGGGTTTGGTATTTATTGCTATGAAAATACTGCCGGATTATATATTCCATGCGAAACAAAAAATGCACAGATTAAAGCTGTGTTTACCAATCCTACGAAACAGGCGTATAACGCGTATATTCGGGAAGGACAGATTCTTAAGGCGGAGCATATTCTGGTGATGCCGGGGGAAGAAAAAGAAGTAACATTTACCGTTTGTCCGGTCAAACCTTATGTATTCCTTAAGTTTTGTGTACATAGTCATGCTCAAAAGGAAACCGAGGCTATTTGGCAGTCTGTGTTTTTAAAAACCGTGGAATTGGAATATAGTAAGGAAAAACAGCCAAGAAATAAACAAATGGTATATTTGGTTTCAGATTCAACAGTACAAACGTATGAACCGATTTTTTATCCGCAGACGGGATGGGGAGAAGTATTCTGCCGCTTTTTTGGAACACTGACAGAAGAAAAAGAATGTGAATGCAGTTATCCGCAGGCTCGCACCTATGTGACAGAAGAACTTATTATAGAAAACCGTTCCATTGGGGGACGAAGCTCCAGATCTTTTTATGAGGAAGGAAAATGGGATGAAGTATTGGAACAAATTTGTCCGGGAGATTATGTTTTTGTGCAATGGGGACACAATGATAATACGGCTGTTCGACCGAATCGTTATGTTCCATCGGATCAATTTGAAGAATGGATGCAGTTTTATGTAGATGGTACAAAGCAAAGGGGTGGGATTTGTGTATTGGTGACGCCGGTCGCTCGTTATCATTATGAGAAAGATTCCGATGGAAAGGTACATTTTATCAGTGATTTTGAAGGATACCGCCAGGTAATGTTAAAAATGGCTAAGGAACAGAATTTACCGCTGATTGATTTGACACAAAGATCTTTGGCACTTTGTGATCAAGCTGGAGAAGAAGGTGCAGCAGCATTTTTCCTTCGTTTGCAACCGGGAGAAACGGATGGACATTACAAAGAAGGTGTATCAGACAGTACACATCTGCAACGATATGGCGCTTTAAAATTCGCACAATGTGTGGCAGAAGGGATTTTAGAATCCGATCATGAAGAATTGAAGTCTTTAAAAGAGCACGTGATCATAGATGAAAAAAGTCGGGTTCAAGATAAAATGATAAAGAAAATAACAAGAGAAAAGGCATATGTTCCTATGCAATTTACGTATTCGGAATTTCAGATATCAGGAAATCAGGCCACGTTTTTGATTGCATTTACCGGTGTAGAAGATGCAGTAGGATATCGTATTTATGAAAAAACGGAAAAAGGAGATTGCATACTGAAATATATAAACGAGGAGGAAAAGGAATCTCTGGATGCCCGTGCTATGGCTACGGAGGCAGGGAAAACACATATCTATTATATGACAGCAGTATTTGCGGATGGAACAGAAAGCGGAAGAAGTAAGGAACTTCAAGTAAAGGCATAGAAAAAATGGAATTTAATTAAAAGAATGCTGCCGGAATGATATAGGCAGCATTCATATATAAAATCATATCATAAGGTCCGGATGTATCATTGGATAATCCCATAATGCCGTAGCGCATTGGCGATACCGTCTTGTTCAATGTGGGTGGTCACATACTCTGTTTTTTCAGCAAGACCGTCGATGCTGTTTCCCATAGCAACGCTGTGGATGACATATTCCAGCATAGGAAGATCATTGGCACTGTCACCAAAAGCATAGCATTGATCCAAGGAAATGTTGAGATGATCCTGAAGAAAACGGATACCGGATGCCTTGGAAAAACCTTTGGGGACAATTTCGCCAAAACCGTCTCCCCGGTCAATATAGGTAAAGTCTTTGGTAATATAGCGATAGAATGTATCAAAATCGCAGCGGGAATCGCGCCATATTACCAGTTTGTCAAATACCAGATCTGGTCGGTCCCAAGATTGGGAAATTTGAAATGTCTCACCGCCAAATCTTGCCTGTATCCGTGCCAGATCACCAAAGGCTGGTCTGGTATAATCAAAGAACAGTCCATCGGTGCCTTCAAACATGGCAGAGACATTACAGTCTCTGAGAACAGAAACAATCTCCACACAGGTTTCATGGGGAATGGTATGGGAGAGAAGCACTTGGTCATGAAGGCGGATATAGGTACCACATCCGCATACATAACCATCAAATCCGATGGATTGAATGTAGTCAGGGATATTAAAATAAGTACGTCCGGTATTGATAAAAATCAGATGTCCCTGCTGCTGTACATTTTTGAGAGCTTCCCTGGCGCTGATCGGAAGAATATGAGAGCCTTCTGTAATTAAAGTACCGTCTATATCAAAAAAAAGCATTTTTTTTGTATTATTTTCCATGGGTAATCATCCTTTCTTTTTGGTTGCATAGCATCGTGTTTGAATGTTGATGTTTGTATTATTACTGATGTGAATGGAGATGTCAAGTTATAAGGGATTTTTCGTTTATCCGATGTGTGAAAAATGTATCATTCCGATAGTGATAATACGAGAGATATTTGAATTTTATAGTGTTTGTACAGGAAAGGGCAGAGGAAAAGTGTTGTAAATCTGCTGTATTTGAAAGAAAATATTGTTTGCTCTGCCTGTGAAATTGTTGTCAATTTAGTAGTGCATAATGCACGAAAAACACCGATTGATTTTCAAAAATAACTGTACAAATGCACAAAAATATGGTATAGTAATGACAAAGAAAACGATGAATTGCTATTAAAATCGCCGGAAAGGCAGAAGGTGAGGTAGAAAGATGAGTAAACGGGAACTGATTGCAGAAAGTGCATATAAAAAAATTTATCGGGAAGATAATAAAATAATTAAAATGTTTGCAGAAGGTTTTCCAAAGTCTGAAGTTTTGAATGAAGCGCTTAATACTGCCAGAGTAGAGGAAATAGGGCTGAATGTGGGTAAGATTATGGAGGTTTCTGTTGTAGATGGTAAATGGGCTATTACAAAAGAATATATTGAAGGAAAAACATTGGCAGAACATATGAAAGAAGAACCGGATAAGGCAGAGCAGTTTATTGATCGTATGGTTGATTTACATATAAAAATCAATACACATACCTGTCCTTTATTAAACCGTATGAAAGAAAAAATGACCAGACAAATCCAGGAACTGGATATGATTGATGAAGCCACGCGCTATGAATTATTAACACGATTGGACGGAATGCCGAAGCATTATAAATTATGTCATGGTGATTTTCAACCCAGTAACATCATTGTTCAGGGAGATGATATGTATGTAATTGACTGGGTACATGCGACACAGGGAAATGCCAGCGCCGATGTGGCCAGAACTTATTTGTTGTTAAGTCTGGATAATCCGTTTTTTGCTGATATGTATATGGATAAATTCTGTGAGAAAACAAATACGGAAAAGAGATATGTACAACAGTGGCTTCCTATTGTAGCCGCAGCACAGCTGACAAAGAGACGGCCTGAAGAAAAAGAATTATTAATGAAATGGGTGGATGTATGTGAATATCAATAGGAATGCCTGGATGAGCATATTGTGGATTGGGATTTCTGTCGTAATGATAGTGGAAAATGGATTTTGGGGCGGAAGCTTTATTTATGTGGCGGGAGCCATTTATTTTTCCGCATTATGGGTAGTTGGTATGTTGCAGGAAAAAGGAATAAACTGTAAAGCAGATCAAACCTCATATGGTTTACTTTTGACCGGTATTTGGTTGATCAGTATCACTGTCATTGGGGGATTGATGGAAAAACTAAATAAAACCAGTCTTATGATATGCAGTGGACTTGTGGTAGTTTTATGTGCCATTTTTATTTGGCACATAATCAGATATAGAAAAAATAAGGAGCGATAGTTTGCTTATAAAAAAATCCTGTCGGATATTTTAATCAAATATTCGGCAGGATTTCTTTTTTAAATATGTTTAAGACTATCTTTGTATATCATATGTTTGGTTCATTAAACGCAGAATACTTTCTTTATCAGTAATATTTGTATCCCCACGAATAGCGTGCTTCATAACGGAAGATGCTACCGCAAAGTTTACGGTGTCTTGTGGATTCATTCCTTCCATAAGCGCGTAGATCAAACCGGAAGAAAAAGCATCGCCGCCACCGACACGATCCAGAATCTGGAAACGGAACAAATCGCTTTCATATGTTTTTCCGTCAAAATATAAGTATGCTTTTAAGGAATTTTCACTACCGGAATGGACATAGCGGACATGTCGGGCAATGGCTTTAAAATGGTAGCGTTTTGCCAGTTCTTGGAAGATGCGGTCTTGGTCTTCATAATTTGGCTGCATAGATAATCCGTCTTTTAAATCATGACCGTTTTCATCTTCCAGGTGAATGGGTTCGATACCGATCAAAATATCCACATAAGGAAGATAACGGCTCAGAATGTCGCGGGCCTCTCCAAAACTCCAGAGTTTACTGCGGAAATTGCAGTCAAAGCTGACTGTCATTCCCATTTTTTTGGCAGCATAAAGCGCCTGTTCCATTAATATCTCACAGTTGTTGGAGAGGGCAGGTGTGATTCCGCTTAAATGCAGCCAATCATAGTCTTTTAAGATTTTTGTAATATCAAGATTTGTATAATCAAATTCTGCGAAAGCCGAGTGCTTACGGTCGTAGATTACCTGGGAAGCACGGACAGAAATTCCTTCTTCCAGGTAGTATGTACCCATACGCTCTCCTGAAAAAATAATGGGTGAAGTATGTACGTCGTTGGCTCGTAAATAACGAATCGCTGACTTACCGATGTCATTATCCGGGACAACTGTAAAAACACTGGCATTGACACCAAGATTTGCAAGAGACACAGCAACATTGGCTTCCGCACCACCGAAATTGATTACAAAGGAATTGGTAGTACGGATTTTTTCATAATTAGGTGGAGAGAGTCTCATTAAGAGCTCACCGATTGTAATAAACTTCATATGCTCCTCCTTTATTCCGCAATACAAATAGACATTGCTATTATAATTACAGTAAAATTCAATGAATAACTTAAGTATATCAAATTTATCTGAAAATACAATAGGAATATAGTTCAGTATTGGAGAAAGAATAGATATGGACAGTTTATGAGAGGAGCATTCGATGCTGGGTTGGGGTCATACCTGTAAATTTTTTAAATTGGCGCATAAAGTGGAGTTCATTGTCGTAACCAGTCATAGTGGCAACTGCCCGGATTGGCATATTGGTGGTGGAGAGATAGAACTTTGCCAGTTCAATGCGTGCTTGTATGATATCGTGGCGGCAGGAGATACCAAAAAACTCTTTGTATAAGTGTTGAAAATAGGAGGTACTCATATGAAAGGAGGCGGCCAGTTCATCCAGATTCCAGGTTTGATAAGGTGCATTGTGAATGGAAGTACGCAATTCATTGAAGGAGAAAAAATATTTTTTGTTTTCCCCTGTGGCAGTATGGTGAAGCTGGGCATCCAGACTGTACAAAAGCCCCCGCATCAAAAGATCCAGAGACTGCTTGCGGTGTGGAGAAGAAAGGCTGTTTTCCTGTACCATGAGCCGGATATAAGATGTTAGAAGACTGATGTTTGGAAGATAGAGGGGGGTATCAAAGGGGATGGATAGCTGGTTGAAAAAAGAATCTTCCTGGGAGAGATCAAAATGCACCCAGTCATCATTATAAAGGGGGTGATCACATCCGTAACAGATTTGACGGTTGCGGTTAAACAAAATGGCAGTATTGGCAGGGATATTCTCCTTTTTTCCTTCCAGGTAAAAATAACAGGGAGATTTGATTAAAAGAAGTAGATAATGGGGTAGTCCCTGATTATGAAATTTGGAAAATGGAACCCTATGGCGGGAATCAAAACCGCATCGGAGAATAGAAATCATGTTAATCGTCCTTTCAAAGTTGAAATCGGGTATTTACAGGGATCATTTTAGCGGATGAAAAATAGAGATGTCAAGTATTTTGAAAAGTATTCATAGCAGAAAAAGTCAGTTATTGGCACATTAGACAATTGCACATTTGTAGTGATTTTCGGTATGATAAGGCAAGAATAATTTTTAATAGCAGTGGAGAAATCCAGTATAGGGAGGAGGGGAAATAAGTGAGTTATACATATAAGCGTTTCTTTCAGAAGTTATATCTGGAAAATGAGCCCAGGTTTGCTTTTCATGGAAAATCAGAAGAGGATGTGGGAGTATGGCAAAAACAGCTGCGCAAAGAGTTAAAGAATACCCTTGGATTTGCAGTTTTGGAAAAACAAAATGAGGTATTTCTATCCAGACCGCGCATGATAAGGGAAGAGGAGTGTGTGGAGGAAGATGGGTATATTCGAAAGAAAATAGTATTGGAAACACTTCCTGAGGTATATATGCCATTTTATATGTTGATACCAGATAGTAAAAGGGAACAGATATCATATCCTGCGGTAATCGCCATACCAGCCCACGGGGCGAACAAAGAGACAGTAGCAGGGATAAAAAATCATGCGGAAGTGATACAGAAATTGGAAGAGACGCCTAAAGAGGCATATGGAAGAGAGTTTGTGAAGCAGGGATATGTGGTATTTTGTCCGGATCCGCCCGGATATGGAGAGCGCTTGGAAGAAACGCCGAGGGAGGATCTGTATTTTCGGGGAAATGTGAAAAGAAGTGTTTTGGGGAGTTCCTGTAAAAACTTGGCGTTGACTGCAGAAGCCATGGGAAGTAGTTTTACAGCGTTGGAAATATGGGATTTGCAGCGCCTCTTGGATTTTGTCTGTGATCAGCCGATGGTGGATAAAAAGAGAATCGGATGTGCTGGATTTTCCGGAGGTGGACAATATACCATGTGGCTTTCGGCAATGGATGAGAGAATCAGCCTGGGGGTTGTCAGCGGATATGTTCATAATTATTTGGAATCTATATTGGATGTACATATATGTCCGTGTAATTATGCTCCCGGATTGTGGAATATCTGTCAGATCAGTGATATCTGTGGATTGATTGCGCCCCGGCCACTTTTTACGGAAAACGGGAGAGAAGATCCGCTAAATGGTGTCAGGGGAGAAGAAAGTATTCGCGAAGAGGCACAAAAGATACGTCATATTTATGAGCTTCTTGGAAAAGAGGAGGCATTTGAAAGTCATATATATGAGGGAAAACATCAGTGGTATGGGGGCTGTTATGACTTTGTAAAAAAGTGGTTGAATAACTGATTCCATTAGAAAGATCCGTTCCAACTTATGAGATGAAACTATAGATACATGATTCAAGGAGGAAAGAGAAATGGAAGATACCAGATGGAGCGATGAGCGTCAAAAATGGCTGGAGGAAGTATATGAAAAACTAAAGATTAAAATGAAAGAAGAATGCAAACGGGCAAAGGATAAAATTCCATATAGTGCAAAGGATGGAGTGTTTGATGACCGTAGTAATATAGAACAGTTAAATTGTTGGACCAATGGTTTCTGGGCCGGTATGTTATGGCAGATGTACCATGCGACAAATGAAGATTGCTATAAAGAAGCAGCGCGTATTGTAGAAGAAAAATTTGATTATTTACTGGACGAGTATATTCGCATGCATCATGATGTCGGATTTATGTGGCTGCATACTGCAGTGGCTGATTATCGTCTGACCGGAAATGAAAAAGCAAGAGTGAGAGGGCTTCACGCTGCCAGCCTTTTAGCCGGTCGTTTTAATCCGGCAGGAAAATATATCCCTGCGTGGAACGGAGAAGATAAAATAGGATGGATTATAATTGACAGTATGATGAATATTCCGCTGTTATACTGGGCATCGAGAGAATTAAAAGATCCAAGATTTGATTTCATTGCGCGCGCGCAGGCAGACAAAGAACTGGAAATGGCCATACGTCCGGATGGCTCTTCCAATCATATTTGTTGTTTGGATCCTTTGACCGGTGAAATGCTTGATAATCCGGGGGGACAGGGATATGAATCTGGTTCTTCCTGGAGCCGTGGACAGGCATGGGCGTTATATGGTTTTGCCTTAAGTTATCATCATACAAAAGATCAAAAATATCTGGATGCTGCAAAGCGCGTAGCACATTATTTTATTGCAAGTGTAGTACGCTCGGACTTTCTTCCGCTATGTGATTTCCGCCAGCCAGCAGAACCGGTGTATTATGATTCTACTGCCGGTGCATGTGCAGCATGTGGCCTTTTGGAAATTGCCGAACAAGTTCCGGAGTTGGAAAAAGATTTTTATATTGATGCTGCATTTCGGATTCTTCAGGCCATGGAAGAAAAATGGTGTGACTGGGATCCGAATCGGGATTCCATTCTTCAAATGGGAACCGCAGCATATCATGATCGGCCGAGTGAACTGCATGTGCCGATTATATATGGAGACTATTTCTTCATTGAAGCAATTTTGCGTTTGATGGGAAAGGATTTTCTGATCTGGTAACAGATTAGGGCAGTGCCATCAATCAGCATGTCTTTAAATAGTTACAAAATAATTAAGGAAAGTACATTTCTTTTTAGGGGAAATATGCTATAATATACAATAGTCTCTTTTAACAGGGATTAATCAAACAAAACCGTGCGCAGACGGATTGTTTTGGGGAAACAAAAAATAAAAAAGGGAATTGCCGGGAAATCGGCAGAAACGGAGGTTTTGTTATTATGAGATACCAAATTAGCAATGACAATGAAAAGTGGGTAAAGGAAGTCTATGATAAGATTGTGACAAAGCTGTCAGCAGAATGTGACAGAACTGGAGATAAAATTCCTTATACAACAAAAGATGGAAGATTTGATGATAAATCTGTGAATGATCTGGAGTGGTGGACAAACGGATTCTGGCCAGGAATTCTTTGGCAGATGTATCATGCTACCGGAGAAGAAAAATACATGACAGCAGCCCGTGGCGTAGAAGAAAAATTGGATAAGTGTTTTGAAGATTTTACCGGACTTCATCATGATGTGGGCTTCATGTGGCTTCATTCAGCAGTGGCAGATTATCGTTTAACAGGAAATGAAAAATCCAGAATCAGAGGTCTTCATGCTGCCAGCACACTGGCAGGCCGTTTTAATCCGGCAGGAAAGTTTCTTCCGGCTTGGAATGGAGAAGACAAGATCGGATGGATCATCATTGATTGTATGATGAATATTCCATTGTTGTATTGGGCAACAAGAGAATTAAAGGATCCAAGATTTGAAATGGTAGCAAGAGCACAGGCTGATAAGGAATTAGAAGTATCCATACGTCCAGATGGTTCTTCCAATCATATTTGCTGTCTGGATCCAATGACAGGTGAGATGCTTGATAATCCGGGTGGACAGGGATATGAATCCGGTTCTTCCTGGAGCCGTGGACAGGCATGGGCATTATATGGCTTTGCATTGAGCTATCGTCATACAAAGGATCAGAAATATCTGGATGCTGCAAAGCGTGTAGCAAACTACTTTATTGCCAATCTGGTGCGCTCTGATTTCCTGCCATTGTGTGATTTCCGTCAGCCAGCAGAACCAGTATATTATGATTCTACAGCCGGTGCATGTGCAGCATGTGGTTTCTTAGAAATCGCAGAACATGTGGGAGAAAATGAAAAACAGCTGTATATTGATGCGGCTATGCGTGTTCTGAAGGCTATGGAAGAAAAATGGTGTGACTGGGATCCGGAGAGAGATTCTATTTTACAGATGGGAAATGAAGCATACCATAATGAAAAAGGACGTCATATTCACATTGTTTATGGAGACTATTTCTTCATTGAAGCAATCCTGAGATTATTGGATAAGGATTTCTTAATTTGGTAAAAATAAAATCATTCACGAAACAAAATGTTAGTGCTTGATTATATGAAAAGAGTGCCGCAGAGTAAGGAAGCTGCGGCACTTTTCTGATATTTTAATAAACGGACCAGGATTAATCAGCATGGCACTTAAGAGTTATAGATAGACAAAAAATGAATGGAGGAAAAAACGATGATTTTTTTGCAATATCCCCAATGTACAACATGTAAACGGGCAAAAAAGTGGTTGGATGAAAAGGGGATTCCTTATGAAAGCCGCCATATAAAGGAAGAAAATCCCACGAAAGAAGAGTTAAAAGAATGGCATAAAAAAAGCGGTGTTCCATTGAAACGTTTGTTTAATACAAGTGGTATATTATATAAAAGTATGAATTTAAAGGAAAAGCTTATTTCTATGAGTGATGAGGAACAGTTTCAATTGTTGGCGACAGACGGAATGCTTGTAAAACGTCCTCTTATCATCGGTGATGATTTTATTTTAATTGGTTTTAAAGAAAAAGAGTGGGAAGAAAAATTGTCTGAGAAATAAACGGTATAGGATTGAAACAGAAAAAGATGTTATGGGGTTACGGTAATTCGATTAAAGAAAGTTTGGAGGCGTCAGGAGAAACCAAGAGCTGACCGGGATCACAGTGAAGTGCCCGCGCGATATCAAATAAAGTCTCAAGAGAACAGGGTTTGATATTTCCGGGAGATTCAATGGCGGCCAAGAATGATTTGCTGATACCGGCCATTTCGGCGAGATCATTTTGAGTCAGTCTTTGGCATTTACGATAAAGCATTGTATTTAGCGCAATATTTTGATAGAAGGGTTTGTTGATATCTTTAATTAGTTTTGCTTTTGACATTGGTGTTTCTCGCTTTCATAGTAAGTATAGTTATGGGCAAAACCGTTGTTTCATCATTTTACAATGATTTCCCAAATTTGTCTAGTCTGGAATCATGAAAAAAATACACTATATGGTAAAAAAATACAAAAAATCAATATAATGAAAAGTGTAAAAAAGTTACCATATATCGTAAAAACGATAATGGGAAATATGGATAAAGTTATCTTCTCTATGTGTTTTTGTAAGGTACATTCTTCTACCAAAAGGGAAAAAAATATGATATACTGAACGTAAACGTACCAGGAAAAAAGAAAGGTTTGGTGATTGATATGGAAAATGAACAGATTTTGGATCAGGCAGCAGAAGAAAAAGTAGAGTCCATGGAAGATTATAAGGAAGAACTGGAAGCTTCTTATCGTAGGATTGTACCAGGGGATATGGTTACTGGTACGGTTATTGATA
Organism: Lachnospiraceae bacterium; assembly: GCA_026169045.1. Taxonomy (GTDB): domain Bacteria; phylum Bacillota; class Clostridia; order Lachnospirales; family Lachnospiraceae; genus Fimimorpha. Next base: position 15,558 of record JAPFDH010000024.1, read on the forward strand.
TTACAGAAACGGATGTTACGATTGATTTTAATTATTATGCGCCAGGAAGAATTCCGGTGTCTGAAATGAGTGACGATCCGGATTTTAAGGTAATGGAAGATGTTAAAATTGGAGATACACTGACTGCTTCCGTGGTAAAGACAGACGACGGAGCTGGTAATATGCTTTTATCACGAAGAGAAGCAAACGATGAGCTTGTATGGGATAAATTGACGGAAATGATGGAAAACAAAACAATTATCCATGGAAAAATCGGTGGTATTGTTAATGCCGGTGTGATCATGTATGTAGAGGGTGTGCGTGGATTTATTCCTGCTTCTAAATTGGATCTTAACTATGTGGAGGAGACAGAAGCATATTTAGGTAAAGAAGTGGATGCAGTGATTATCAATGTGGAAGAAGAGAATAAAAAACTGGTTTTATCTGTGAAAGATGTATTGATTAAGAAGGCGTTGGAGGAAAAAAAGGATAAGATAAATCGCATTGCAGTGGGATCAGTGGTGGAAGGATGTGTAGAACAGCTAAAGGATTATGGTGCTTTTGTGAATATTGGAGACGGTATTACCGGACTTTTGCATATTTCACAGATCAGTGACAGAAGATTGAAGCATCCGAAGCAGGTTTTAGCGGTAGGAGATAAAGTAAAAGTAAAAATTACAAAAGTAGCGGACGGAAAAGTAAGTCTTAGTATGAAAGAGGCCAATGAAGTAATCAATAAAGAAGTGGATGAAGAAGTTTTTGATTACAAAGAAGAAGGACAGGCGGTTACCGGGTTGGGCGCTTTATTTAAAAACATAAAGTTAGATTAACTTAAGAATAAAAACGTTCAGGGCAGAAAGGTGGAGTAACTGTGTTTAAGAGTTCAGAATGCAATATAAGTGGATTGGAACAATTAAAAAAGTGGATTCAGGAGTCCGATAATATTGTGTTTTTTGGGGGAGCAGGTGTGTCTACGGAAAGTGATATTCCTGATTTTCGCAGTGAAGATGGGATTTACAGGCAACAATATGCTTATCCGCCGGAAGTTATTTTAAGTCATTCTTTTTATAAAAAAAATCCCGAAGAGTTTTTTCGCTTTTATCGAAATAAAATGATATATCCCAATGCACAGCCTAATTCTGCCCATAGAGCGTTGGCTATTTTGGAACAGCAGGGTAAATTAAAGTCAGTGATCACTCAAAATATTGATGGCCTGCATCAAAAAGCGGGCAGTCGTACCGTGTGGGAACTGCATGGCTGCGTACTCAGGAATTATTGTGAAATATGTAAGAAAGAATATGATATGAATTTTATATTGAATTCGACTTCAATTCCCCGCTGTAGCTGTGGAGGAGTTGTAAAACCGGATGTGGTGTTATATGAGGAATGTCTGGATCAGACGATTTTGAACCATGCGATTGCAGATATTAGTCATGCAGATCTTTTGATTGTGGGAGGGACATCATTATCGGTATATCCGGCTGCCGGTCTGATTGATTATTACAGAGGAAATAAATTGGTTTTGATTAATCGGGATGCTACATCAAGAGATCAGGAGGCGGATCTTGTGATTCGGGAGCGTATAGGAGAAGTTTTGTCTTATTGTGTGAATGAGGGCATATGAAACGATGGTATAAGATACTATTGATCTGTCTTGTGATGATGGGAACCGTGATTTTGGGTGGTTGTGCAAAACAGGCACAATTAACTTCTGAGATGACCGTGAAAGAAGATAGAAGCGGCAACCGCACAATACAGATTGTTTTAGATAAAGATCTGGTAAGAAAGGGAAATGATGACCCGCAGGATACTCTGGAACAGTTCATGGATCAGTACTGTCCGAAGGAACTGAAATGGAGGGTAAAGCAGCAGAAAGAAGAGTATAATCTGACGTTAACGCTGGAATTTGACACACTGGAAGAGTATGTGGAGAAAGCTGAAAGTCTTGTCGGAAAACAAAAGATTGTATATGAAGATATGTCAGAAGGGTTGCGTGTCGGATTTTCCCTAAAAGAGAATGTGACGGCAGAAGATTTTCTGGACTGGATGAAAGAGGCTCTGGTCAAGGAAAAATATATTAAAAAAAGTGATAAAGAAGAGCTGTTTCAACTGGAGAAGACATATTTTATTTATGATGGTAAACGACAAACTTTCTATGATGGTAAAATTCAGTATGAAACACAAAAAGATTATGATGTAGAAGAAATACTCATATTGACGCAGCCAGCTTTGGAACAGCAATGGGAACGTGTGTTATATTTATTTTTTCCTTCTGAACTGATGGAGAAAAATGAAGCTCAGATTCAGAAGTTTTTGCAAAGCAGGATTTCCGATGGTACCGATATGGAGTGGGTGTCACAGACTTGTGTGCGTCTTACATTCTCGGCGGATAGCAGCGATGCCATGTCGGAGAACATGTGTTTGCTATTTGGACAAAGTACATGCAAAATAGAAGAAAATTTGGAACAGAATGATGTATTCTCTTTTGAATACCAATATGAAGAATATATAAATACGAAAGACTTTGCGCCAAAGACAGGAATGATTCCGGTTTATTATTATGTGAAAAATTCTGAGGATGGAAAATTAACCTATTTATCGGAAAAACAAAATCATAATGATGAGCTGGTTGTACCGGAATTAAATAACCAGACAATTCAGGAAGAGATAAAACATACATTAGAGTCGAACGAATATCACATGGTAATAGGAGAATCGATTGGAGAAACAACGGTTTCCTATGATATGGGATGCAGCTATGGAGTAAAGTCCATAGATGTTTCCAGTATCATTCGGGACAGCACATCCGTTAGCCGCAGTATTACTGTTGCGTATGATAGAGTACCTTTGGAAAGTCATAAACAAGGGATTCAGCAGGATTTTGAAACGAAAACAGAACAGTATGGCTATACGGAAATTTTAGAGAAAGATGGAGAATACTGTGTACAGGTCAATCAGGAAGGAAATTGGGAAGAATTATCTGATTTATTTACAACTGTATTTAACGGAAAAGATTCGGCATCATATAAAAAAGATAAAACGACGCTTTTAACACCATCATCCAATGGGTATATGGAAGAAAAACTGGATTTTTCTTCTTTTGTACCAGAGGGAGAGGAACCACAGATAACATATCAGATACAGTTTGAAACAGGAGATGTAATTTTAAAAGATACGCTTGATTCCACAGCGCAACATCAAGGAAAAGAAGAAACCATTAAATCAAATAGATACAGTGCTACGGTGAATGGAACGGTTTTCCATATTACGTTTACGACACAAATAAAAAATTTAATTTCGATGCCGTTGATTGCATTGTTTGTATTTATTGCTGCAGCCGGGGTAATTTGGTATCTCCATGGGGAACGCTGGAAAAGGATTATGGAAAATATAAGGCCGGTTGGTCAAAAATGGATACAAAATATGGGTACCTGGTGGTCGGCACATGGCATTTCATTTGAAAAATGGTGTACATTGATGAAACAAAAGTGGAATACGCTTATTCATAAAATAAAGAATAAAATTCATAGAAATGACCCGGATTGAATATCTGTTTCAAATATAATTTATGGATTCCGGTGAATGACCGGCAACGATTAAGGCTATGGATGATAGAAAAGGAGAACAAGAATCAGCGGAATGTTACTGAGCTTGTTCTCCTTTTATGTTGGCTGTAGGTTTATTTATTTTCACCGTTTGCTTTACGCAGTCCGCGTGTGTTTTTTTCCACCAATTTCCGACTTACCATGACTTGATGTCCACATCCAAGGCATTTTAATCGAAAATCCATTCCTACCCGTAGGATTTCCCATTCCTGGCTGCCACAGGGATGGGGCTTTTTTAATTTGACGATATCACCTATTTCGTAATTCATACAATCCACTCCTTTGATGGGATTATTCTTTCTGGATTTCAGCCAGCAATATGGGCTGTTTTTGCTAGTATATCATGGTAATATGGTTACTACAATCCTAAAATTAAAATATAAAAAGTACTTGCTTTTAAAAAAAATATATGCTATAATGCCTCATTGTGATATATTATCATTTCCTTGCTCCTGCATGGCAGGGGCCAGAGACCAAAAGGAGGTACAAGACTGATGAACAAATATGAATTAGCAGTTATACTGAGTGCAAAGCTTGAAGATGAGGAAAGAGCTGCAGCCATGGAAAAAATTCAGGGCTACATCACACGCTTTGGCGGTACAGTAACAAACGTGGATGAATGGGGCAAGAAGAGACTGGCTTATGAAATCCAGAAAATGAAAGAAGGATTTTATTATTTCGTTCAGTTCGAAGGCGATGCTAACTGTCCAAATGAAGTAGAAAGCCATGTTCGTATCATGGAGCCTGTTATCAGATATCTTTGTGTAAAACAGGAAGCATAAAAATAACTGCTGTTAGAAGATAATACAGAGATCGATTACATTGAAATTGATCTTCCGGGTTGGGTATGTCACCAGGACATGCAGATAGGAGCAGATTATGAATAAAGTTATATTAATGGGAAGACTGACCAGAGATCCAGATATTCGTTATACACAGGGAGAACGTCAAATGGCGATTGCCCGTTATACACTTGCAGTGGACCGCAGAGGTCGCGGAAATAACAATGGTGAGTCTACAGCAGACTTTATTCAGTGTGTAGCATTTGACCGTTCAGCAGAATTTGCGGAGAAATATCTTCATCAGGGTACAAAACTGGTAGTGACAGGACGTATCCAGACGGGAAGCTATACGAATAAGGATGGACAAAGAGTATATACCACTGATGTCGTAGTGGAGGATCAGGAATTTGCTGAAAGCAAAGCTGCTGCCGGCGAACATTCCGGAAACTTCGGAGGCGGCTATCAGCAGCCATCTTCCAGACCGGCACCAAGCAGTGCAGTTAGTGATGGATTTATGAATATTCCGGATGGAGTCGAGGACGAAGGACTTCCATTCAATTAAATACGGGCGGTGATTACCGCAATAATAAGAAAGGAGAGCAATTACCATGGCATACAATAAAGCTGAAAGACCAGATTCTCCAATGAAGAGAAGAGGCGGACGCAGAAGAAAGAAAGTTTGCGTATTTTGTGGTGAAAATAACGGAAATATCGATTTCAAGGATGCAGCAAAGTTAAAGAAGTATATCTCTGAAAGAGGTAAGATTCTTCCTAGAAGAATTACAGGAAACTGTGCAAAGCATCAGAGAGCATTGACAGTTGCTATTAAGAGAGCACGTCATATCGCTTTACTGCCATATACAGTAGACTAATAAGAATAAAGAATGCTGTCGCTTTATGGATTGAAAGATCTTAAGGCGGCAGTTTTTTTGTGAAATTTTTTATATGGAAAAGGAGCCGTGTATGCATCAATATCAGATGGATAAATTGATTCATACATCAGCTCCTTTTTATGTGTTTAATGTTTTTTTCTTTTCAGAAAAGTTTGCTTTTTAAGAATACTAAAACGGTAATAGTAAATTAAGAAGGCTAAAGAAGTTACAAGCCAAGTCAGTGGATAGCAAAATGCAATCCAGCGTATTTCCGCGTGAAATGGAGCAAAGAAAATGATCCAAATAATACGTAAGACGCAGACACCTACACAGGTGATAATCATGGGAACCCAGCAGTCACCGGCACCGCGCAGAGATCCGGATAAAATTTCAATGGGAATATACAGGATGAAAGCGGGTACCATAAAATGAAGCAACTTCATACCATTCTCCAGAACAGCAGCATCGGAAGTAAAAAGCCGGAAAATATATATGCCTGAAAAATAGAGAATCACTGACATAAGAATTGTCATTACAGCTGCCTGCATCATACAAGTCGAGATGCCCTTGTGGACACGGTCAATTTTCCCGGCACCAAAATTTTGTCCCACAAATGTGGTGGCAGCGATTCCCATGGCACCCAACATCATCCAGAAAAGTCCGTCAATTTTGCCGTAAGTGGTCCAGGCCGCAACAACATCGGTTCCAAGGCGATTGACACCTACCTGGACAATAATATTGGAAACGGAATACATGACGGACTGAAGTCCGGCAGGAAAACCGATTTTTACAATGCGTCCCAACATTCTGGGAACAATCCAGATTTTTTTTGGTTCCAGGCGATACACATCCTTTGTGCGAATCAAAGCAAGAAGAACAAGGATGGAACTGATAAGCTGAGAGAGGATAGTACCAAGCCCAACTCCCAGGACACCTAATTGAAAGCCTAATACAAATACAAAATCGAGAACAATATTGGTGAGGCAAGAGACAATTAAATAATACAAAGGCCGCTTTGAATCTCCGACCGCACGAAGAATACCGGCGCCCATATTATAAAGAAGATTGGGAATCATACCAATAAAATAAACCCGGATATAAATCAGCGCATAATCAATAATATCTTCGGGAGTATCCATAGCTCTTAAAGCCCAGGGAGACAATAAAATTCCTGTAACCATCAAAATAGCGCCACCTGCGATTGCAAAAGCTATAGCGGTGTGTACGGCAGTATGAAGGCGATCCAGATGCTTTCCCCCATAAAATTGAGATATGATTACGGTAGCACCGCTGGATAATCCTACAAAAAACCCAACCAGAAGATTGATGAGTGTTCCTGTGGTACCACCTACGGCAGATAGTGCTTCCTTTCCTACGTATTGCCCAACGATCATGGCATCTGCAGTATTATAAAGTTGTTGAAAAAAGGTTCCCAGAAGAATGGGAAAGAAGAAAAGAAGAAGTTGTTTCCAGATGACTCCTTCTGTAATTGGATTTGAGGCAGCGGAAGCTGCTGGATCAGAGTTCTTCATTTGTAGACGCTCCTGTTAAATAATAGTTTTTTCGCAACCGTTCAGTTATAATAAGCACGCAGTGCGGTTTGACGAACGGCGAGGGATGAACGGTTACGTTTTTCCTAAGTATTAGTTTAGTATAGGATATGCATTGGTGCAAGACTATTTTTGAATTTGCTCTTCCTATTCTTGTGAAAAAATGGTATACTACCAGTAAGTATCACTTTTGGAATTAAGGCTATGTTTAGAATTGATTCTGAAAAAATGGAGGCTGTATATGAAACATGATATAAAAATGAATAATGGTTTGAAGGCCTATTTATACTGGCCAGGAATAATGGGAATTCTTCTGATCGTTATGAATGTTATATGCTTTATCGCTCATGTATCATGTGGGATTTTGGTGAGCATATTTGTGGTATTGTATTTCATTATGGCTTTTCTGTTGTATCGGCGTTATAAAAAATATATTGTTCGAGATTTAATATTATTTGGAAGCGGATATGCGCAGATTCAAAAACAGCTTTTACAGGAAATGTTGGTTCCTTATGCAGTTGTAGATGAGACAGGACGTATCCTTTGGATGAATGGGGAATTTGAACGAATTGTAGAGTTGGATGGAAAAAAACATAAATATCTTTCTTCCGTTTTCGATGATATTACAACAGATAAACTAAGATTTAAAGAGGAATCGAATATTTACCACTCTGTTTTTCTGAATCGTAATTATCAGATTTCCGTGAATCGTGTTACATTAAGCGATATTATGGATGATTTACTGGATAAGGATAAAGAAAATAATAAAGAAAATAATAAAGTGGTAATGTTTGCGGTTTATCTGTTTGATGAAACAGAAGAGCTTCGCTATCAGCGTGAAGTAGAAGATGAGAAATTAGTAGCTGGCTTGATTTATTTAGATAATTATGAAGAGGCGCTGGATAGTATTGAAGACGTCAGACGTTCTCTTTTGGTAGCTTTGATTGACCGTAAAGTAAATAAATATATATCCAGTTACGATGGTGTGTTGAAAAAAATAGAAAAGGACAAATATTTTATTGTTCTAAAACAGCGTCATTTGGCTGATATGCAGAAAAATCATTTTTCCCTTTTGGAAGATGTAAAGACAGTAAATATTGGTAATCAGATGGCTGTAACACTAAGTATCGGATTGGGAGCGCAGGGAGAATCCTATATTCGTAATTATGAGTATGCGCGTACAGCAATTGATATGGCTTTGGGACGAGGTGGTGACCAGGCAGTTTTAAAAGCCGGAGAAAATATTACCTATTATGGTGGAAAGTCCCATACATTGGAAAAAAATACCCGTGTGAAAGCCCGTGTAAAAGCCCATGCCTTGCGGGAACTGATTGAATCCAAGGAAAAGGTTATTATCATGGGGCATTGGATCAGTGATGTGGACTGTGTGGGAGCAGCTATTGGTATTTACCGTGCTGCGAAAACATCGGGGAAAAGGGCAAATATTGTTGTAAATAATGTCAGCAGCAGTGTGAAACCTTTAATGGAACGATTTTATAGCAATCCGGATTATGAGGAAGACTTGTTTATTAATAATGAAAAAGCTTTGGAGCGGATGGATGCCAATACGTTGCTGGTTGTAGTGGATACCAATCGTCCAAGCTATACAGAATGTCCAGAACTATTGAAAAAAGCGCAGAATATTGTGGTTTTGGATCATCATCGCCAGACGAGAGATGTAATTGACAGTGCGGTGTTGTCGTATGTGGAGCCATATGCATCTTCTGCCTGTGAGATGGTAGCGGAGATTTTGCAGTATTATTCAGAAGATTTAAAGATCAAAGCCATTGATGCAGATGCTATTTATGCCGGTATTGTAATTGATACAAATAATTTTATGAATAAAACTGGCGTGCGTACCTTTGAGGCGGCAGCGTTTTTACGCCGTAATGGTGCTGATGTAACCAGAGTACGAAAACTTTTCCGTGATGAAATGGCAGATTATAAAGCAAAAGCGGAAGCAGTAAAGAATGCCGAGGTATTTGAGTCTCACTATGCGATTAGTGTATGCCCCAGTGACACCAGTGATAACCCGACTGTAATTGGAGCGCAGGCAGCCAATGAATTGTTGGGAATTCGTGGAATCAAGGCATCTTTTGTATTAACGGAATTTAATGGCCAGATTTACATCAGTGCCAGATCAATTGATGAAGTGAATGTACAGATTATTATGGAACGGCTGGGCGGCGGTGGTCATATGAGTGTGGCCGGGGCTCAGCTTAAGGATATCAGTATTGAGGAAGCGAAGAAAAAACTGAAAGATACCATTATAGAAATGGCAGCAAAAAAAGATATTTAGTAAAATGACAGCATAAAGGTAAACTTGAGATACCTTCTGGTAGCTTGTTAGTAGAAAGGAAAATGAGATGGAAGTTATTTTATTGCAAGATGTAAAGACATTGGGAAAAAAGGGAGAGAAAGTTAAGGTAAATGATGGCTATGCCCATAATTATATTTTGCCGAAGAAACTGGGTGTTGAAGCTACAGCAAAAAACATAAATGATTTGAAATTGCAGAAGAAACATGAGGATAAAATGGCAGAAATGCGTCTTCAGGATGCAAAAGATCTGGCTGCCAAGATTGAACAAAAGCCGGTTGTAGTAAAAATTCGCGCTGGAGAAGGCGGAAGGGTTTTCGGAAGTGTATCTACAAAAGAAATTGCTGCTGCATGTGTGGCACAGTTGGGATTTGAAGTGGAAAAAAAGAAAATGATGCTGTCGGAACCGATTCGTTCTTTGGGAACGACTATTGTGCCGGTAAAGCTTCATAAAGATGTAACCGCTCAGCTGACAGTAAAGGTCACAGAAGCATAATAGGATAACAAACTTTGTAGATATTGGAACAAGAGCAGCTTGTCTGCATTCATTAAAGGAAAGAAAAACCCCTGTCTCAGGGCTGTATACAGATAGACTGTTGCAAGCGTTTGGAGACAGGGTTTTCCTGTGTAAAAACAGATTGATGGCAGATAAGCAATGATTATAGGAGAAAAACATCATGGAAGAGAATTTAATCAAGCGGATTCTTCCCCACAGTATTGAAGCAGAACAGTCGGTAATCGGTTCCATGCTTTTGGAGAAAGAGGCAATTGTAGTGGCGACCGAGATGCTGCATGCAGATGATTTTTATCAGCATCAGTATGGGATTATGTTTGAAACAATTACAGAATTATATAATGCGGGGAAGCCTACAGACCTTGTTACTTTGCAGGATGCGTTAAAGATGAAAGATGCTCCTCCTGAGATCAGTGGTATAGATTTTTTAAGGGATTTGCTGAATGTTGTTCCTACATCGGCGAACATTCGTTATTATGCAGAAATCGTAGCAGAAAAAGCATTACTTCGTCGAATGATTAAAGTGACGGAAGAAATCGCAGACAGTTGCTATGCGGGAAAAGAAAAAGTAGAAAATTTAATGGAGCAGACGGAAAAGAAAATTTTTGATCTGGTTCAGAAGAGAAATACAGGGGATTATGTTCCCATTCGTGATGTAGTCATGAATGTTGTCAATAAAATTGAACAGGCATCCAAAAGCAAAAGTACAGTTACCGGTATTCCCACCGGATTTACTGATTTGGATTATCGGACATCTGGAATGCAGCCTTCTGACTTAGTACTGTTAGCAGCCAGACCATCCATGGGAAAAACGGCATTTGTTCTTAACTTAGCAGAAAATTTTGCGGTGAGACAAAATTATACGACGGCAATATTTAGCTTGGAAATGTCAAAAGAACAGCTGGTTAACCGTATTTTGAGTATGGAATCCCGTGTGGATAGTCAGACGTTGCGTACGGGAAGCCTATCGGATAATGATTGGGATCAGGTGGTGGAAAGTTCTGGTATTATTGCAAATTCCCATTTGATTATAGATGATACTCCGGGTATTTCCATTGGTGAATTGCGGTCTAAATGTCGCAGATATAAGATGGAACATGATTTAAAAGTAGTTATTATTGATTATTTACAGCTTATGACGGGAAGCGGAGGGAAAAATTCAGATAACCGTCAACAGGAGATTTCTGAGATTTCCCGTTCATTAAAAGCGTTGGCGAGAGAATTGAATGTTCCTGTCATTGCGCTTTCCCAGTTATCCCGTGCATGTGAAACCCGACAGGATCATCGTCCGATGCTTTCTGATTTAAGAGAATCAGGAGCGATTGAGCAGGACGCGGATGTGGTTATGTTCATCTATCGAGATGAATATTATAATAAAGATTCTGAAGCAAAAAATATTGCAGAAATAATTATAGCAAAGCAGAGAAACGGTCCGATTGGTACGGTGGAATTGGTATGGCTGCCGGATTATACAAAGTTTGGAAACAAAGAGCATAGTCCCAATGATTATCAATAAAAAGTAAACGTGATTTTGTAAACAAAATAGCCGTGAAATTCGCAGCATGAGATGAGTATCATGCCGGAATTCCACGGCCGTTTCATTTATATAGAAGATTCCTCAAAATTATATAACAGAAATTTATAATTGTCTCAGTTTCTGGAGAGCCTTGCTGGCAATCAGAATCGTTTGATGCTCTTCTAAATATGCTTCGGTAACCAAAGGTGTATTTCCTACGACGGTACCATATTCAGATAATATATTACATAATTGGTTGAATGTCTCCGGTGTATGATCAGACTTATGAACCGATAAATAATAAAATCCGTTTGATTCATTTTTATATAGAGCGTTATCTCCATTATAGGATGAAGATATCGCATGAGCAGCTTCTGTGACAGTATCCAGATCCCGGAATGAGAAAATCCGAGACAGGTCTCCGGCAGAAGGATCAGTGGATTCTGTTCCCTCCATTTCTTTCATCAGCACAGAGTTTTTTGTAAATGCATCCAGGATTTCATCGGCACGGGAAAAGACTTCTTTTGCCTGTTCTGAAGTTTCTGTTTCATCCAGATCGAGTTCCTCTATGTTTCCAGGAGCGAATTTTGCAAATCGGGTATCCAATTCTTCGGGATCCTCAATTTTTGTAATCAGAAGAACAATACTGTCTTCTGCCATAGGAATGGCCTCTATCATAAGCGGAATATCTTCAGCATTAAAATCTAATTCATAGGAAGCACGATTCAGCATTTCACGGAACAAAGACCGGGCTTTTTCGCTGCCATAAGCCAATTCACTCAAATTAATTTGGCGGTCAAGTAGGTCACCACGGCTAAGCGTACATTTTATTTGATTTTCATTTACTCGTTCCAGTTTCATAATATCACATCCTTCCACAGCAGGTACTTTTGTATGATATGTCAAATAAGAGAAATCTCATTTGACGATACCTTCCCTAATTATATTATACAGTATACCCTCGGAAATATCCATTGTAAAGAGAAAATTTTCAAAAAATATATAGAGATTTTTCAAATTAGTTTATAAAAAGAAGGTTTTACAAAGTGTAGCAAAATCTAAGATATTATATACATTCTGTATATTTATGGAAAAAAAGATGGTTGAATGGAAGAAAAAGGGGGAAGAGACTCTTGAAAAAAGGAGTAGAAAAACGTAAAGTGAAGACAGGGAGTAAAAACAGAGAAATAGTTTTAAGTCTATGGTACCATTACCGAATTATTTCCAGATATATTTTATTCTTGGATGAGAGCTTATCGGGTTACGGAAGATAAAAAACAGTTAAGGCGCCTAAATTGTAATGAAAAAACAAGTCATCCTGAGATAAAAGAAGCATTCCCACCCTGTTATTTTTGATGATAATATATCTCAGTCAGTCTCAATACACCAAGAAAATTTAGACAGGGAAAAGGCAGGCACAGGTAAGAAAGAAAATATTGATTTGTTCTTTTGCGGATGCCAAATAAAGATTTCAATGGAGAATAAGAGAAGAAATAAAGTGGAATCCGACCTTGTGTCTGCCGAAAAAGAGAGGAAATGTAAGTGTATAAAAACGTGTGTAATTCAAATTTTTGTTGATATATGGGAAAAAAAGAAAAATTATGGCGAATGATATCAAATTATGCGATGTATTTTAGCGCAATAATCCAAAAAATTAAACATTTTAAGGCGGTTATGTGGTATGATACTGTCTAGAGATATCAGAGGATACGTTTTCGCAGTTATATTCCAGATCATTTGTTTGATTGTGGATGGATTCGAAAACCAGGAGGAAAATGAAAATTTTGTCAGGTGGTTTATTGGTATAGACGTTCAAAGGATAATATGGAACGATTGTTCCGATTGATTAAAACATAAACTAGAACGTTTTGTGTTAAAGCAGTATTTTGACGCAGATTATATATTCGCGGATAATGACGCGTACCTTCCGATCTGAGTATCTAAAAAGTTATTTTATGTTTATATAAATAATAATGGGAAAACTATCTGATAAAAGAAATAGAAAGAACTGCGGCAAAAGAGCTTTACAATACGAAAGGAGGAAGCGATGTATAACTTTGCTGGACTTTTCATCCGGACATTGAAGGAAAATTACAGTGACGAGCAGGTTCATCATGCGCTTGAAATGGTAGATCAGGCATATGATAAACAAATGGAGGTATTGTTACAAAATTCAGGGAATGATCATGGGGATTTGGAGCAAGTACCGGAACCGTTACGGCAAATGATGGAAGAGGAAATTATTGCATTCATGGATGTATTTCGGGAATTTGGCAAAACTGCGCCGAGTAAAATCGGTCATAAAGAAGTAAAAGATTATAATATAATAAAAGCTTATCAGAAGATGATTCAAACAGACTGATTAGGAAGCATAAAGAGCAGGGACTTTGGCGAGGAATCCTGCTCTTTATGTTTTAGTAAATAAATCTGTATCAATCATTTCTGACAGGCTTTTATTTCCTTCATAGTAAGCTAATATTCGTTTCAGTGTGAGTAGCCAGAACTGCTGATCATGATCCGGAAACTTTTGAAAGTTTGTAACTAAATCGTGAATCACAGTGGGATTTTCTATAGTTGGAGAGAAAAATTCCCAAGGTTCCACATTAAAAAAATTACAAATTTCAAAGAAGGCTGCCATAGATGGTAAGGTTCTTCCGGATACAATGGACTGGATATATCCCTGACTATGCCCGAGAGCAAGACTCAACTCATATTCCGATAGATTGTGTTGAAGACGGAGCTCGGTAATCCGTTTGCGAACGAAATCAGCCTGTTCAGCCAGTTTTGTATCAGACATAGTTCTCTCCCAATTGCCTTGATACTATTTATTATATACAATTGAGAATATCGATAATCGTTTTAAAATATCAATATTTTTCATTTTTAAGAGGAAACTGCTGCTTAAAATAGCTGTTTTTGTTTTTGCCTGTGCAATTATACAATATTCGATAAATCAGATTCTACAAAATCAGAAAAATCGGGAAAATCAATGGATAAATCATTTTTTCCGGGGTCATGAATCGTTATGGTACATGTCAGATCCATAGTCACTTCACCGCTTTCTGGTATGTTAGTTGTCATAGGAATGTGAAGTATTTCTTCAGTAAAATAACCTTCTTCGTTTACTGTAATCGTTCCAGTCACATCGTTTAAAGTGTAAGAAACATTATCCCCCAGTTGTGATTGGAGTGTTGACAGAAGGGAATTTACAGATTCTGTCATTTTAGAACCGTCAGCAGTAAATGTAATCACCTGTGAAGAACCGTCTTCTGTCATACTGATTTCTTTGTAAGCATCTTCCGGCAGGGAAAATGTCTGAGTAGAAGGAATCATCTGGTTTTTGATATCGTCAAGAGGCATTGCTTGTTTCATTTTTTGATTTAAAATATTTAAATACAGATAATTGTCTTTATAATACATTTCCATTGGAATGGACATTCCCATACTGTCAATACTGCCTGTCAGAGCAAGTTGAGGAGAAGCCTCATCATTTATAGATTTACAATTCATTTCCATACCCATAGTGAGACTTTTTCCGGAAACATCGATGTTCATATCCAATTTCATGGTTAAATCATTGGATGACAGTTCTGAGTTTTTTTGTTGTGCATTTTGAAGAACCTTTTTCGGGTCTGTTTCTTTTTTGGATGAAGCACATCCAAATAAAGCAATGGTTAAGGTGAATAAAAAAAGGAAATAACAAATACGCTTCAGTTTTTTCATAGAACCCTCCTTTACATATACAGTGAAACGTGAAATTAGTGTTTCTGTCTGTTGAAATATAGAATCTGATCCAATAGTTAGGTTTATTATATGAAAGATAAAGAGGTTATGCAACTATAATTTACAGAAGGGTGTCAACTAAGGAATAGTTTTGTAAAAAAAAGGAAACCTGGTTTTTGTAAAATTCCAAGTTTCCTTTTCAAGTATAATTTAAAATCCTATTATTCTACAATATGAAGTTTCATAAAGTCTGTTACGGAAGCTATTCTGGAGTTACCTAAAATAACAAGAGAATCTCCTTTGTTGATAAATGGAAGATTAGCAGCTTTTTCAATGCAAGACTCAATTAAATCTTCGGCATTATCCTTGGTTTCCATGAAGAGCGGCTTAATATTCCACTCTAAGTTTAATTGATACATAACGGATTTATCATCTGTCATGGCAATAATCGGAGAATCCGGACGAACACTGGAAAGAATCCGGGCACTGTGACCGGTATGGGTAGCTACGACCATGGCAGAAGCCTGCTGACATCTGGCAGCGGTACAGGAAGCTAATATAATGGTTCTTCTGGTATTCTCAGAAAAATCCCAATCTTTGATGGAAACCGGGCTTTCCTGAATATATTCTTTATGGCCTTCCGCTTCTTCAGCAATCGCAGACATGGTACGGATACTTTCTTCCGGGTACTGGCCTGCTGCTGTTTCTCCTGACAACATAATTGCAGTTGTACCATCATATACAGCGTTGGCAACGTCTGAAATTTCAGCACGGGTTGGACGGGGATTGCTGATCATGGAATCCAGCATCTGGGTTGCGGTGATTACCATTTTTCCTTCCTTATTACACAGTTCAATGATTCGTTTTTGAATGGATGGAAGTTGTGTAAATGGAATTTCTACACCCATATCGCCTCTTGCGACCATGATTCCGTCACTGACATCCAGAATTTCTCTTAGATTGCGTACACCCTGCATATTTTCGATTTTTGCAATTAGACGGATTTTTGATCCGCCGTTTTCGGCGAGAATCTTACGGACTTGGAGAACATCGTCGGCACAACGGACAAAAGAAAGCGCCATAAAATCGACTTTTTGACTGCAGCCAAAAATAATATCACTCTTGTCAGTTTCACTGATATATGGCATTTTTATTTCAATGCCTGGTAAATTGATACCTTTATGATTGCTGATTTTTCCATCATTCAATACGGTACATACAATATCTGTTCCGCGAATTTCAGATACTTCCATGGATAATTTTCCATCATCTATTAAGATGGGATCGCCAACTTTCAGATTTTCATATAAAGTTGGAAGGGTTGTGGAAGCTTTTTCCTGAGTTCCCAGAATGGGATCAGAGACAAATGTAAAGGTATCGCCTTTATTTAAAAAAATAGAGCCATTTTCAAAATCACCGATGCGAATTTCCGGTCCTTTTGTATCCAGTAAGGTTGCAATCGGAATTCCAAGTTCTTCCCTAACCTTTTTTAACAAATTGATTTTTCTGGCATGATCTGAATGTGCATCATGAGAAAAATTAAAGCGGGCACAATCCATGCCAGCCAGCGCCAGTTTACGCATGGTTTCTTCATTGTCAGATGCAGGACCTATTGTTGCAATAATTTTTGTTTTTCTCATTTATTACCTCCTGATTGGAAGATCCATATCACAATAGAATACAAAAAATATGGTATCCCGGTCATTTCAACCTCTTTAAGTTTAAAGGTTCGCATATCGGAAGTCAATAGGTAGATAATAGAATTTGTTCCAGGATAAATACAAAAAATCATATAATTGCAACAATGAAGGCGTGATAAAACCGTGTTTTGTTAAGAATATGTAAAGCATTGGTAAAAAATGAAATTACGAATTAACCGGCAGATTGAGGTATTCCATAATGCCCAGATAAATGGACCAGGCAATTTTTTTCTGATAATCTTCTTCCTGAAGTTTGGCACATTCATCGGGATTGCTTAAAAAACCACATTCGCAAATAACAATGGGGCAGGAAGTATGGCGTAAAAGATAATAATCCTGATTTGCTTTCGCTGCTCTTGTGTTTTTGTCTCCGACAGCATAGGTAAAATTATTTTGTATACATTCTGCCAACGATTTACCTTCTGCTGAAGTTGTGTAATAGAATACCTGTGGTCCCAAAACAGCAGGATCCGGATAGCTGTTTTGGTGGATACTCACAGTAACAGCCGGATTGGCATTTTCAATTTTAGAAATACGTGTTTTCATATCCCCTCTTTTTTTATTGGAATCGGATTCCTGATAAAGAGGAGAATCATCCTCTCTTGTGAGAATAACGGCTATGCCCGATTCCTCCAGGTAATTTTGCAGGTATTTTGTGATAGAGAGGTTGATATCTTTTTCCAGAGCGCCATCGGTCCCTATTTTGCCGGGATCATTATGACCATGTCCTGCATCCAGGACGACGACAGGAGACGACGGATTGGATAGGGCTGCGGTGTATTGTTCCTCTAAGGCGGCACCTTGCCTGGAGAGATAAAAAACGCTGACAAAAAGAAGAAGAGTCATGACAATACGAAGTTTCTTTTTCATAATAACCTTTCTGGGAATATCCGAGATTCTCTAAATTATATGCAGAGGAGAATACTTTTTTTCTTTTTTTCGTCAAAATCCCACTGGACTTTTTCACAGCTATACGTTACTATAATAAACAATCGCAGTGAGAATAAGAATCCTGTTATGAATCGATGATAGTCATATTAATAGATTTTCGGGATTAATTAAGGAGGAAAATAAATGAAAAAGGTAGTTAAATTCGGTGGAAGTTCATTGGCCAGCGCAGAACAGTTCAAAAAGGTAGGAGCGATCATTAAAGCAGATCCGGCGAGACGTTTTGTAGTACCTTCAGCACCTGGAAAAAGATATGACGGCGATACTAAAGTGACAGATCTTTTGTATGCTTGTTATGAAAAAGCGGTTAACGGAGAGGAATTTTCCGATTTCTTTCAAAAAATTCAGGATCGTTATAATGAAATCATAAACGGATTGGGAATTGCTCTTTCACTGGAAAAGGAGTTTTCTACAATTAAGAACCAGTTTGAAAATCAAGCGGGAAGAGATTATGCAGCATCCAGAGGAGAATTCTTGAATGGAATCGTTATGGCAGCATACCTTGGATTTGAATTTATTGATGCTGCGGATGTAATTTGTTTTAATGAGAATGGAGAATTTGAAAGCGAAAAAACAGATCAAAAGTTAAAAGCCTCCCTGGAAGGAAAAGAACATGTGGTTATTCCTGGATTTTACGGTGCAAAGCCGGATGGCACAATCCAAACATTTTCCAGAGGTGGATCGGATGTGACGGGATCCATCGTTGCGAAAGCAATTTTGGCAGATGTATATGAGAATTGGACAGATGTTTCGGGATTTTTGGTTGCAGATCCCCGCATTATTAAAGATTCTAAAGTAATTGAGACAATTACCTATCGGGAACTGAGAGAATTATCTTATATGGGAGCTACGGTGCTTCATGAAGATGCTATTTTCCCAGTTCGCAAAGAGGGAATCCCGATTCATATATTAAATACAAATGCACCGCAGGATCCTGGTACTTTGATTGTGGAAAGCACTTGCCGTGTACCAAAATATACAATTACGGGAATTGCCGGAAAAAAAGGATTTGCGTCCATTAGTATTGATAAGGATATGATGAATTCAGAAATTGGGTTTGGCCGGAAAGTTTTACAGGTATTTGAGGAAAATGAGATTGCATTTGAGCATATGCCTTCCGGAATAGATACAATGACGGTATTTGTCCATCAGGATGAGTTTGAACAAAAAGAACAGAAGATCATCTCAGGAATTCATAGAGCCGTTCATCCGGATTATATGGAGTTGGAATCAGATCTTGCTTTGATTGCAGTTGTAGGGCGCGGCATGCGTGCAACAAGGGGAACAGCAGCAAGAATTTTTTCCGCATTGGCACATGCCAGAATCAATGTAAAAATGATTGATCAGGGTTCCAGTGAATTAAATGTTATTATTGGTGTAAAAAATAATGATTTCGAGGATGCTATTAAAGCGATTTATGATATTTTTGTGACAACACAGATTTAGTGTAACAGTTCAGCCATAGGGCTGTAACGGGTGAGAAAATTATGCTTGCATAATTTTTCGACCGCTCAGACCTATGAGCTGAGCGCCTGTAAATGAGTAAAACAGTGGCGATAGCCACAATAAGCACGCAGTGCGGTTTTACGAATGGCGCGGGCTGAACTGTTACGATTTAGTATTTAATTGATAAAAAAAGATTTTCAAACAGACAGGTATCGTGTATAATGGGGATTAGCTGTGAAAAACAGCATATTTGTCCGAAAATTAAAAATAAAAGTGAGTGCGGACAAAAAAATAGGAGGAAATGAATACATGATTATGAACTTTATCAGGGGATTCTGTATGGCACTTGCTGACAGTGTTCCGGGAGTTTCCGGTGGAACGATTGCGTTCCTGCTTGGATTTTATGACCGTTTCATTGGTTCGTTAGATGGACTTATGAGCCGGGATGGTGAGATCAGAAAGAAGTCGCTGTTGTTCTTATTGAAAATCGGAGTGGGATGGATTGTAGGAATGTGCCTTTCCGTTCTGATTTTGGCAAGCCTGTTTGAAACATATATTTATGATATTAGTTCTTTGTTTTTGGGCTTGATTCTTTTTTCTATTCCTTTGATTATTGTGGAAGAGAAGAAAGTATTAATCCATCAATATAAAAATTTTATTTTCCTGGCTATAGGTATTGCTATCGTGGCTCTTGTGACATATTTTAATCCGGTTTCCGGAAAAGGTGTGGATGTTAATGTGGCCAATCTTTCTTTCGGACTGGGTGCGTATGTGTTTGTAGCCGGTATGGTAGCTATAGCTGCCATGGTTCTTCCCGGAATCTCTGGATCCACATTGCTTTTGATTTTTGGTTTGTATGTTCCGATCATTACATCCATTAAAGAATTCCTTCATCTGAATTTACAGTATCTTCCGGTATTAATTATTTTTGGATTAGGAGTCATTACAGGAATCATTTCTGTAGTCAAGGTACTGAAAGCAGGGTTGGAACGTCACCGTTCGGCAATGGTATATCTGATCATTGGTATGATGATTGGATCTTTATATGCGATAGTAATGGGCCCCACCACACTTTCTGAACCTAAGGATCCGTTGTCTTTGTCTACATTTAGCATTTTGTTCTTCCTGATTGGAGCGGTTTTGGTTTTGGGAATGCAAAAGTTGAAAGTTATGGGCGAGAAAGCAGAAAAGGAAGAAAAAGCAAAACAATAAATCGGGTTTCATCCCCAGAATATAAAAGGATATGCAAAACTTGAAATGTGACGACAATGTTGGGTTCAGTCGAAAATGGCGTTTTTTTTGAGTTTTGCAATATCCTTTTTTTTCATAAAGTTTACAAAAAAAGTAAGCAGAGGATTTACATGCAGGAGTGGATTATTCAAGTTTTGAATCAATTTGGGTATTTTGGGATTGCGGCTTTAATTGCTATTGAAAACATTTTCCCGCCTATTCCATCGGAAGTGATACTGACATTCAGTGGTTTTATGACGACATACACAAGGATGAATGAATGGATGGTTATTTTGGCATCCACAATCGGATCGCTGATTGGGGCAGTTTTACTTTATGAAATAGGAAGTTTGGTCAGTCAGGAACATTTAGCCAGATTCTTACAGGGAAAAGCAGGAAAACTATTGCGATTGAAGCCAGGAGACGTTTACCGGGCTTCGGATTGGTTTCAAACCAAAGGATATGCGGCTGTTTTAATCTGTAGGTTTATTCCGATTATCAGAAGTTTAATCTCCATTCCCGCCGGAATGGCGCGGATGAAGCTGGTTCCTTTTCTGGTTTTGACAACAGTTGGAAGTGTAATCTGGAATACGGTTCTTATTTGGCTGGGATCCTTTGCCGGGGCATCATGGAAAAGTGTTGTAGGAATTTTAGATTCCTATGCCATGGCGATTTTTACCATTGCTGTAGTGTTCTGTGTGATGCTCGGGATTTTTACATATCGAAAAAAAAGAATGAAACATTAAGAGAAAAAGCAGGAGGATTTTAGTATGCGGTTGGAAAAAATTCATCATGTGGCAATTATTGTATCGGATTATGAAAAATCCAAAGAATTTTATACAGAAAAACTGGGATTTTCCATTATTCGAGAGAATTATAGGGAAGAAAGAGGCGATTATAAGCTGGATTTGAAATTGGGAGATTGTGAATTGGAAATTTTCGGAATTCCCGGCAGCCCCAAACGCCTCAGCTATCCGGAAGCTTGTGGCCTTCGTCATCTGGCATTTTATGTGGAAAGCGTGGAGGATACGGTGAAGGAACTTAATGAACGGGGAATTGAGACGGAACCGATACGTTTTGATACATATACCGGAAAACGAATGACTTTTTTCCATGATCCGGATGGGCTCCCTCTGGAGATTCATGAATAACAGTTCGGAAGGAAAAAATGGGTCAGATATTGGTATTATTGGCTAAAGCAGTTGATTTTTGATGGAAATGTGGTACATTGTAAATAAGGCGGAAAATGGAGCAAATACCTGAAATCTTGGTTGAAAGCGCCTGGTTTTTCCCGGTAAAAAGGTTGAATTTTGCCGGTAAAACCCGTAAAGTTACAAGGAAACCATACAACTATAAAATTCAGGAGGACAAAATAATGGCAGTATTAGTTACAGGTGGAGCTGGATTTATCGGCAGTCATACATGTGTGGAACTGTTAAATGCAGGGTATGATGTGGTGGTTGTGGATAATCTATGTAATTCCAGTGAAAAATCTTTGGAGCGTGTAAAACAGATCACAGGAAAGGATGTAACATTTTATAAAGCAGATCTTTTAGACCGCGATGCATTGAATGAAATTTTTGATAAGGAAACGATTGATTCTGTCATTCATTTTGCTGGTCTAAAAGCTGTAGGTGAGTCTGTTCAGAAACCATTGGAATATTATTATAATAATGTGACAGGTACGCTGGTGCTTTGTGATGTCATGAGAAATCATGGGGTTAAGAAAATTGTATTCAGCTCTTCTGCTACAGTATATGGCAATCCGAAAACGGTACCGATTAAGGAAGATTTTCCTCTTCATGTGACAAATCCGTATGGACGTACTAAGTTGATGCTGGAAGAAATTTTCCGTGATTTGGCAGTGTCTGATCCGGAGTGGGATATTATTTTACTTCGCTATTTCAATCCGATTGGTGCTCATAAGAGTGGACTGATCGGAGAAGATCCAAAGGGAATTCCAAATAATCTGTTGCCTTATATTACACAGGTTGCGGTAGGAAAGCTGGAAAAACTGGGGGTCTTCGGAAATGATTACGATACCCATGACGGAACAGGGGTACGTGATTATATCCATGTAGTGGATTTGGCTTTGGGACATGTAAAAGCAATCGAAAAAATCAAGAATAAGACAGGTGTGCTGGTATATAACCTGGGTACAGGAACGGGTTACAGTGTGTTGGATGTGGTAAAGAGTTTTGAAAAAGCCAGCGGAGTAGCGATCCCATATGAAATTAAACCGCGTCGTGCCGGCGATATTGCAACCTGCTATGCTGATCCTACTTTGGCAAAAGAAGAATTGGGATGGGTTGCACAGAGAGGTATTGAAGAAATGTGCGAAGATTCCTGGAGATGGCAGAAAAATAATCCCAATGGCTATGAAGAGTAACAAATAGAACGGAAAAAGTTGTGGAGGAACTTATGGGAAAATATTGTATTGGGGTAGATGTTGGCGGAACCAGTGTAAAACTGGGACTGTTTACGACAGAAGGAGAACTTCTGGAAAAATGGGAGATTCCGACGAGAAAAGAAAACAATGGTTCGAAAATTATTGGAGATGTGGCTGATTCCATCGGGCAAAAAATGGAACAAAAGCAAATCGACAGAACCGATGTGTGTGGCATTGGAATGGGGGTTCCAGGCCCTACAATGGCAGATGGACATGTGATCAAATGTGTTAATCTGGGATGGTCGGAATGTGATCCGGCAAAAGAGCTGGGAGAAATGCTTGGTATACATGTGAAAATCGGTAACGATGCCAACGTAGCTGCTTTAGGAGAAATGTGGAAAGGCGGCGGCAAAGGCCATGATGATGTCGTTATGCTTACTTTGGGTACCGGAGTCGGTGGCGGCGTTATCCTGGGGGGAAGCATGGTTGCCGGTAAACGTGGGATCGGCGGAGAATTGGGCCATATTACGGTAAATCCCAATGAAACGGAACGCTGTAACTGTGGCAATTGTGGTTGCCTGGAACAGTATGCATCGGCTACCGGTGTAGTGCGCGTGGCAAGAAAACTGATGGAAGAAGGAAAAGAAGAAACAGCATTAGCAAAGTTGGAAGTCATTACGGCAAAGGATGTTTTTGATCTGGCAAGAAATGGTGATCCTGTAGCAGGAAAGGCTGTGGAAATTCTTGGACAATATTTGGGCCTTGTGATGGCGAATGTTTCTTTGACGGTTGATCCGGATGTATTTGTTATCGGAGGCGGTGTTTCACGTGCCGGTGAAATCCTGATCCAAGTGATAGAAAAATATTATCGTAACTATTTATGTATTACCAGTGATCGGGCAGATGTTGTATTGGCACAGTTGGGCAATGAGGCCGGAATTTACGGTGCTGCAAAATTGGCATTATAGAAGCGCTTTTGCGAATGGGCTCTGAATAGTTACAAAATATGTAACTATTCAGAGTTTATATAGAAATACAGGGTGTTTGAAATGTTTTGTTGAAGTAAGCATTTCACATGCCCTGTATTTTGTTATGGTTAGAAAAGGTGTTGATGAAACTTTACGGAATTGGGTATAGTATTTTAGGCGTGAATGTGGTATAAATAAAAGAGATTCCATGATTTATTCAGGAAATGACAGAAATGGGAAGGATGGTAACTTATGAGCCAGGAAAAGGTTGATAAATATAAAGAATATAAAAAGAATCGAAAAGAGATTTTAAGAAAAGAAAAAAGAAAAAAGAAAATAGAAAAAATTGCCGGTTGGACGATTTTGGTAGTTTTGGTTGCAGCTCTAGGTACGGCAGTAGGGGTTACGATTTATAATCAGCATCAGGCAAAGCTTGCAGCACTTCCGAATTATACAGTGTCTGAAAAGGTAGTAGCGGATATGGCAGGTATTTTGGAAAGTACGGAACAGGAAGCAGCCGAGGAAGAAGAATAATTAAAAACCAAAATCATTGGGAGCCCCAAATAAGGGAGTAGAATATATTGGAAACCAGAATGTTGGGAGCCAAATGTTTTGGAATTGGTCTGAAACATTTGGCTGTTATTTTTATTTAGGATTGGAGTATTTCATGAAGAGAGACAACAGAATCCTTGTGACCGGACATAAAAATCCAGACACAGATTCCATTTGTTCGGCTATTGCATATGCACGGTTAAAAAACAAAATTTCCGGTAATAAATATGTGCCATGCCGTGCCGGCAGAATCAATGAAGAGACACAGTATGTATTAAACTATTTTAAAGAAGAGGCACCGGGACTTATCGAGGATGTCCGGACACAGATTTGTGACATTGAAATCCGACAGATTGATGGTGTAAAAAGGGATATTTCATTAAAAAAAGCATGGATGTTAATGAAAGAACAAGGGGTAGTGACGCTTCCTATCACAAAGAATGGAAGACTGGAAGGTCTTATTACCATTGCTGATATTACAAAGACTTATATGGATGCGTATGATAGCACGATTCTATCGTCAGCGCATACAAGGGTAAAAAATATTGTGGAAACATTGGATGCGTCTTTGATTGTCGGAGATCCTAAAACCTATTATACCAAGGGAAAAGTTCTTGTGGCCGCCGCAAATCCGGATTTGATGGAAAGCTATATTAAACCAGGAGATTTGGTGCTTCTGGGAAACCGTTATGAATCGCAGCTATGTGCCATTGAAATGGATGCTACATGTATTATTGTATGTGAAGGGGCTCCGGTATCTTTAACGATACGGCGATTGGCAGAGGAAAGAGGATGTACGGTGATTTCTACACCATATGATACATTTACGGCTTCCCGTTTGATCAATCAGAGTATGCCGGTCAGCTATTTTATGAAAAGAGATCATCTGATTACGTTTAATACCGATGACTTTATCGATGATATTCGGGATACTATGGCGAAAGTGCGTCATCGTGATTTCCCGATTCTGGATGGTGAAGGACGTTATATTGGTATGATTTCCCGCAGAAATCTTTTGGGAGCGAGAAAGAAGCAGGTGATTCTGGTGGATCACAACGAGCGTACACAGGCAGTAAATGGTATCGAAAATGCGGAGATTTTGGAAATCATTGATCATCATCGGCTGGGAACCATCGAGACAATGGCACCGGTTTTCTTCCGAAATCAACCACTGGGATGTACCGCGACAATTGTATCCCAGATGTATGAGGAAGCAGGAGTGGAGCTGGATCAACAGACAGCAGGTCTTCTATGCAGTGCTATTATTTCGGATACATTATTGTTCCGTTCTCCCACATGCACTATGGTAGATAAGGCAGCGGCACAGAAATTATCCCGTATTGCCGGAATTGATATGGAGCAGTTTGCAAAAGATATGTTTGCTGCTGGAAGTAATTTGGCAGGAAAAACAGAGGAACAGATTTTTTATCAGGATTTTAAAGAATTTTCCATGGAAGGGCGAGCAATTGGTGTGGGTCAGATCAGTTCCATGAATACGGAAGAATTGGAGACAATCGAGAAGCGCTTAGATGGATATTTGGAAAAAGTGCAGTTGAGTCGTGGATTGGATATGGTCTTTTTTATGCTTACCAATATTCTGGAGGAGTCGACTCGTCTTTTGTACAGCGGTGACGGTGCAGAAAAGTTGGTGGAGTGTTCCTTTGAAGTGACGGTGGGACAGGGGCCGGCTGATCTTTTGGGCGTTGTATCCAGAAAAAAACAGTTAATTCCCGCATTGATGAATGGACTGGAAAGTGACAGCGGAGGTAGATAATGGCAAAACAGATGTGGAAGCCGGGCAATATGATTTATCCAGTTCCGGTAGTAATGGTCAGTGTGGCAGATAAAGAAAAACGTCCCAATATTATTACAGTAGCTTGGACAGGAACGACATGTACCAATCCTGCGATGGCTTATATTTCTGTAAGAAAGGAACGATATTCCCATGGAATTCTTATGGAAACGGGGGAATTTGTTATCAATCTGACAACCGAAAAGCTGGCGTATGCTACGGATTATTGCGGAGTACGTTCCGGGCGGGATGTGGATAAATTTAAGGAAATGAAACTGACTCCTATTGAAGCGCAGACGATATCTGCGCCGATGATAGAGGAAAGTCCGGTTAATATTGAATGTAAAGTAAAACAAATTTTAAATTTGGGTTCTCATGATATGTTTCTGGCAGAAGTGACAGCGGTTCATGCTGATGAGCAATATATGGATGAGCATGGGCGTTTTGATTTGCAAAAAGCTAACCCTATTGTATATTCTCACGGAGAATACTATGGATTGGGAAAACCCATTGGAACATTTGGGTATAGTGTAAAGAAAAAGAGCAAGAAAACAGGAAAGCGGAAATAGTCATATATGAGCGAAAGAATAGCTTCGTAGAAGTTTTTTTCACAGGGGCTTTGAATCGTTACAGAAATTAGAGGGTAAGAAAATGAATATTACATTGATCGGAATGCCTGCTTCAGGAAAGAGTACGGTGGGAGTACTTTTGGCAAAGAGATTGGGGCTTTCATTTGTTGATACAGATATTTTGATTCAGGAACAGGAAAAGAAACTGTTGAAAGAAATCATTGCCCAAGAAGGCCTGGAAGGGTTTATGAAAGTGGAAAATCAGGTAAACAGTGAAATACAAGTAAAAGATGCTGTAATTGCTCCGGGAGGAAGTGTGGTATACGGAAAAGAAGCTATGAGGCATCTGAAAGAAATTAGTACGGTGGTTTATTTAAAACTGGAGTATTCTGAATTGAAAAAACGTCTGGGCAATCTGAAGGACCGTGGAGTAGTGCTAAGAGACGGAATGACATTAAAAGATTTATATGAAGAGCGGGTGCCGCTTTATGAACAATATGCGGATATTGTTGTGGATGAAAAGGGAAAAGATGCCGGTGCCATTGTGGATTATTTGAGAGATATTTTTGAAAAGAAATGATTCTTGTGAGTTTGTAAAATGGGAATGCGGACTTTTGGATGAAACAGACATAAGTCCAATTCCCATTGGGGGATTCGATTTAGAAAATAAAAACGCGAGACAGAAATAACCGATCGTTTATAAGTGTATGTTTGGAAATGTATTGGTTTGATATTCAAGGGTTTACAAAAAATAATTTTGTGATATAATGAACACGCATCAATAGGGGAACTAGGAAGCGTCGGATTTCCAGAAAATATATGGCAAATAACAGGAAAAACGGGAATAACCTGCTAATTGGAAAAAGAACCATGTATTTTGTGGAAATCCTTCGATATTTGGGAAAAAGTTGGAATATTGCTGCAAAGCAGCAGAATTCTGAGCTATGAAGAAGAAAGAAAAAGTGCGGTGTAAAATGCGCATGTAGAATGGTGTCGGCACATCATTGTGCAGATCAAAGAAAGGCATGGTTATCAGAATGGAACAATATATTATAAAAGGTGGTAATCCGCTGGTAGGCGAAGTTGCAATCGGAGGGGCAAAAAATGCTGCTCTTGGAATTTTGGCAGGTGCTATCATGGCAGATGAGAGTGTAGTGATTCATAATTTGCCGGATGTGAAGGATATTAATGTACTGTTGGAGGCGATTGCCGGATCGGGAGCAATCGTGGAGAGGAAAAGCAGACATACTGTTTTGTTGAATGGTTCTACAATTCATAATATGGTTGTGGAGAATAGTTACATAAAAAAAATGAGAGCTTCCTATTATCTTTTGGGAGCTATGCTTGGAAAATACCACCATGCAGAGGTTTCTCTGCCCGGTGGCTGTAATATTGGAAGCCGTCCCATTGACCAGCATTTGAAGGGATTTCGTGCGCTTGGTGCTGTGGCTGTAGTAAAGAACGGAATGATTGTTGTAAATACCGATCGTTTGGTTGGGGCACACATTTATTTTGATATGGTTTCTGTAGGAGCGACAATCAACGTTATGCTGGCAGCGGTATTGGCAGAGGGAAAAACAGTTTTGGAAAACTGTGCAAAAGAGCCTCATGTAGTGGACGTGGCAAATCTGTTAAATACCATGGGGGCTAAAATTAAAGGGGCCGGAACAGATGTGATCCGCATTGAAGGTGTGGAAGAACTTCATGGGGGAGAGTATTCGGTTATTCCGGATCAGATTGAAGCGGGAACATTTATGTTTGCTGCGGCTGCTACCAGAGGCGATGTCACAGTTAAAAATGTAATTCCCAAGCATTTGGAGTGCCTTACATCCAAATTGCGCGAAATCGGATGTGAAGTTTCTGAATTTGATGATGCGGTTCGTGTGGTGAGTAAAGGCCGTCTTTCTCATTCCACAATTAAAACATTGCCATATCCGGGATTCCCTACCGATATGCAGCCTCAGATGGCGGTACTTTTAGCATTATCCGAGGGTACGAGCACAATTACGGAGAGTATTTTTGAGAATCGCTTTAAATACGTGGATGAATTGAATCGTATGGGCAGTGATATTAAGGTAGAGGGAAATACTGCAATTATTAATGGAATTCCTTCTCTTATGGGTGCTCAGGTGACCGCACCAGATCTTAGGGCAGGTGCTGCACTTGTAATAGCAGGGTTGGCCGCAGAAGGGATTACAACCGTGGAAGATATTGTATATATTCTTCGGGGCTATGAGGATTTTGCCGCTAAATTGAGAGGTCTGGGGGGCATGATCGATGTAGTGGAGACAGAAAAAGACATTCAGAAATTTAGGATGAGTGTGGTTGGATAAAAAAGTCCTTGCAAAAAGGTGGGAATTCGGTTATAATCAGTACGAATTATGAAACTAAAAACTAAAAAGCAATTTCTCTTATTTGGAGTGATGGAGATACATAGGATCGATGAAGTCACGGCAACCCCTTTTAAGGAAGGTGCCAACCTGAGCGAGCAATCGAACAATAAGAGGTGGAGTGAAATAGTATGAAAAGTCTGCCTCATTGGCAGGCTTTTTTTAATTTACGCGCAGACATATAAAAGTTCATTGGACAGGATGCTGAAACGGCTCCCCAGAAATTGGGTTATGCACGGGAAAATACCTTTGCATGTAACGGAAATTGCGAAACACAAACATCTGTGTCAGCGTTGCGTTCACAGATGAAAAAAGAACAGAAGCAGCGCAGAAAGAGGAAAAATGGAAAAATTTTTATTTACATCAGAATCAGTAACAGAAGGTCATCCAGATAAAATGTGCGATCAGATTTCTGATGCTATTTTGGATGCATTGCTGGAACAGGATCCCATGAGCCGTGTCGCTTGCGAAACATGTACAACGACCGGTCTGGTAATGGTTATGGGAGAAATTACGACAAATGCTTATGTCGATATCCAAAAAATTGTCCGCGATACGGTGGCAGAAATTGGTTATACCAGAGCAAAGTTTGGATTTGATGCAACCACATGCGGTGTGTTGACAGCCATTGATGAACAGTCCGCAGATATTGCTATGGGTGTGGATAAAGCTTTGGAAGTAAAAGAAAATAAAATGAGTGAGGAAGAATTGGATGGTATTGGAGCTGGAGATCAGGGAATGATGTTTGGTTATGCATCCAATGAAACAGAAGAATATATGCCATATCCCATTGCTCTGGCTCATAAGCTGGCACGTCAGCTTACAAAAGTCAGAAAAGACGGAACTCTTACCTATCTTCGTCCGGATGGAAAAACACAGGTAACCGTAGAATATGATGAAAACCATCGTCCGATCCGGTTGGATGCGGTTGTGCTCTCCACACAGCATGATGAAAATGTAACACAGGAACAAATTCATGAAGATATTAAAAAATATGTCTTTGATCCGATTTTACCAAAAGAAATGGTGGATGATGAGACAAAATTCTTTATCAATCCTACCGGACGTTTTGTAATTGGGGGACCTCATGGAGACAGTGGCCTGACAGGAAGAAAGATTATCGTAGATACATATGGTGGTATGGCACGACATGGCGGCGGTGCTTTCTCTGGTAAAGACTGCACGAAAGTAGACCGTTCCGCAGCATATGCTGCCCGTTATGTGGCAAAAAATATTGTAGCAGCAGGATTGGCAGATCGGTGTGAAATTCAGCTTTCTTATGCCATTGGTGTGGCTCATCCGACATCAATTATGGTGGATACATTTGGAACAGGAAAAATTTCTCAAGAGCGTTTGGTAGAAATTATCCGTGAAAATTTTGATTTAAGACCGGCTGGAATTATTAAAATGCTGGATTTGCGTCGCCCAATATATAAGCAGACTGCAGCATACGGACATTTCGGAAGAAATGATTTGAACCTTCCTTGGGAAAAACTGGATAAAGTAGATATTTTGAAAAAATATCTGTAAAAAGATTGTAAGACCGGGATGGTGGCAGATGTTAAATATAATAATGGAAGATGAAGCGATACTGGTGGTAAGAAAGCCGTTTGGAGTCGAATCCCAGAGTGGCAGAGGCTTTTCCATGGATTTGGAAAGTGAGATCCGAAATTATCTCAGTCGAAAATCTGGTGGAAAAGCCAGCTATGTGGGAGTTGTTCACCGGTTGGATAAACCGGTTTGCGGAGTGATGGTTTATGCAAAGACAAAACAGGCAGCAGCGGAATTGAGCCGCCAGATTCAAAACGGAACAATGAAAAAACGGTATTATGCCATTCTTTGCGGAAAAATGAATCCAGAGAGGGGGTCTTTGGAGGATTATCTGATAAAAGATGGAAGAACCAATTGTTCACGGATTGCCGGAAAAGCAGAAAAAGGAGCCAAAAAGGCGGTATTAAACTATAAGACGGTAGATTTTTCAGATTTTCATGGCTTGGATTCTCTTTTGACTGAAGGAACAGAGCAAGGGTCATTGTCCATGGTGGAAATTGAACTGCTTACCGGACGTCATCATCAGATACGAGTTCAGTTTTCTCATGCAGGCTGTCCCCTTCTGTGGGATACACGCTATAATCCCGCGTTTATTGGAAAAAAGGGAGGGAGTGCCATTGGGCTTTGTGCCCATTCCCTCTCTTTTTTGCATCCTGTGATGGGAAAGAGAATGACATTTCATTGGGAGTAAGGGTGATAGGAGGAGTGTAAATGAACATAAATACAATGATTCGGGGATTAAAGATGGGGGAAGGAAAGGGTATTTATTTAGCGGATGAGAGAAAACTGGAACAAATCAGAAATCATCCGTTTTATGCTTCCCATGTGAAAGAATGCCGGGAAAAAGCAGAACGTTTTTCAAAACAGGATATCAGAAGTATTAAATATTCTTATTTTAAGGCATATGATGAAACCGGTGATCGTATTCAGTTTCAAACAATTTATATGGAACACAGAGAAATATTGATAGCGTATGCCATGGCTTGTCTGATTGACGGAACACATATCACCGATTTGGAGGATATCATCTGGGCGATTTGTGATGAATATTCCTGGTGTCTGACTGCGCATTTTCGATATGGCGGAACAAAAGTTGTGGAAATGCTGAATGAAGAAAAAAAAGGCGATGGGAAAATGCGTCCTTTTTACAGAAAGCAGGAACACATGATTGATCTCTGTGCGGCTGCGACAGCGGCCATTCTTTCTGAAGTGATTGCCATGTTTGAGGAACGGTTGGCTCCGTTGGTCGTATATCGTGCCCGTACGTTGATTCGGGAACGGGTATTGGAACCGTTTATGGAGATTAATACACCATTTTTCTGGGAAACGGCTGATTTTAATTGGTCAGCGGTATGTGCCGGAAATATAGGAATTGCTGCCATCTATATGATTGATGACAGTGATATGCTGGCTCCTATCTTAAGCCGTGTGGTAGATTCGATGGATTGCTTTTTGTCCGGGTTTGGAAAAGATGGTGTATGTCAGGAAGGTCTCGGATACTGGGATTATGGATTTGGTAATTTTATCTATTTTGCTGATTTGCTGCTGCGCAGGACAGATGGAGCCATAGATCTGTTTGCTGATGAACATGTAAAAACCGTTGCTTTGTTTGAACAGCGTTCTTTTTTGGATGGAATTCATGCGATCAGTTTTTCTGACTGTGCTCCCAATGTACAGTACGAATACGCTGTGGCATATTATTTGAAAAAGAGATATCCGGAAGTAGAGATTCCGCCTTTGACCTGTGCAAAACCTATGATGGGAAATACCGAATATTGGACGGTAGTCGTACGAAACTTTCTTTGGAGTGACCCGGATGAACCGATTTATCCGTTTAAAGATCAGGATTTGTTTCTTGAAGATGCCCAATGGGTAATAAGCCGAAAGACGGGAAATGGCCATACCGCTTCGTTTGCTGCCAAAGGTGGACATAATGATGAGCCCCATAATCACAATGATCTGGGAAGTTTTATGTTTTCTGTAGATGAAGAAGTATTTTTGTGTGATTTGGGAGGAGGACTTTATACACGGCAATATTTCAGTGAGGAACGATATAATATGCTGGTGACAGGCTCACAGGGACATTCTGTTCCCATTGTAAACGGAAATTATCAAAAAGAGGGAAAAGCGTTTGCGGCGCAGCAGGTGAGTGCAGTACTGAATGAGGAAAAGGTTATCTTTTCAGCAGATCTTACCAAGGCATATCCGGAATGTGATCTGGAATCTTTGAATCGGAAACTGACGTTTGTAAAAGGTAAAATACCTTCTCTGGTGCTCCAGGATACTGCAACGTTTCAAAATGAAATATGTCCGTTCACAGAACGTTTGATAACAAAATATCCGGTTACAGTAAAAGAAAATACAGCGACTATCCACGGAAAAAAAGGAGATGTCATTTTAAAAAGTAATATTGGTGTGTTTACTGTTTCAAAAACCAGTTATACAAGAAAAGCAAATGAACCAGACGTAGAGGTGAATTTATTGGATATTTCTTTAAATCCACAGGATGCGCAAAAGAAAATTGGCAGGGAGAGAACATGGGAAATTTCCATATCTGCTGATTATCAGGCAAAAAATAGGAAATAATTTCCTTTTGCATGGGCGTATATTTTTTCCCGAATGTAGAATACTAGTTCTTGTACAAAACAGAAAAGAACAGAAGGGACGAAAGATCGCTCATGAGCAGAAAACAAAAGAGAGCAATAACCATCGTTGGAATAACCGGGGCAGTTTATTTGATCTTCAGGTACCTGCTGCCCCTCGTTATTCCATTTTTATTGGCTTTTGTTTTTGCACGGGCAGTATGGCCGGCAGCCCGTTTTTTGAATCATCATCTGAAGATTCCGAAAACATGGGCAGCAAGTGGAATGTTACTTCTTTATTTTGGTATTTTTTTGGGGATATTGTGGATAATTGGTGGAAAACTGGTGGAACAGTTGGATTTTTTTGTGGATAAGATACCGGAATATGTGAATCATGTGTGTGGATATCTCAATGGATTTTGTGGTGAATTGGAGCATTTATTCCACTTGGAAAGCGGAAGTATCATGGGGCAATTAAAAATAATACAGGAAGGTGCAAAGGATAATATGATTTCATTTGTTATGCCCTATGTTATGACCAATTCGCTGCCTGTGGTAAAATGGCTGGCAGAGTTTTTTACCGTGGGAACGGTAGCTGTTTTGTCTGCGGTTATGATAATCGGAGAGAGAGATCATATCCGGGCTTGGCGGGAAGAAACCATGTTTCGCAGAGAATTGACATTGATTGGAAGGCGTATGGGAATGGTTTGCGGAGCATATATAAAAGTAGAAGGCATTATTATGCTTATGACGACCGTTATATGTATGGCAGGACTGACATTAATGAAAAATACGTACGGAATTCTTCTGGGGGGATTGATTGGAATTTTGGATGCACTTCCTCTTTTCGGAACAGGGACTATATTTATTCCATGGATTGTTGTGGAGTTAATACGTGGGAGATTTTTGGCAGCGGTATATTTGGCTGTATTATACGGAATTTGCTATTTTCTAAGAGAAATTATGGAAGCCAGACTTTTAGGGGAGAAAATCGGTTTATCACCTCTTCAAACAATGGCAGCTATGTATATCGGTCTAAAACTATTTGGAATTTTCGGTTTATTTCTCGGTCCCATTGGATGGATTTTGGTAAAAGAGATTGACAAAATCTGCTATTCGTCTTAAAATAAAGCCACATGAAAAGCTGTGAAAGGAAATAGTACGTAAAACCGAACTGACAGAGAGGATGCTATGGGTGAGAGGCATCTCAGTGACGGATATGGAACCGGTCCTGGAGCTCTGTATGAAAATGCAGCGTATAACCGGCGTTAACGGAGGAATGAGTGAACAGCGATTGCTGTTAATAAGGGTGGTACCGCCGAGACCTTCGGTCCCTTGTGGGGATCGGAGGTTTTTTCTGTCCCCGGATGATTGATTTCATTTTATGAATGACGCGGATTGAATTGTCATTTTATGAGAGTATGTAGTGGAAAGGAAAGAAGAGACATGGCGAAAGAAAAAAAGATGGTGGAAGCAATCACATCAATGGAACAGGATTTTGCACAGTGGTACACAGATGTGGTTAAAAAAGCAGAGTTGGTGGATTATTCCAGTGTAAAGGGATGTATGGTAATTAAGCCAGCCGGATATGCAATCTGGGAAAACATTCAGAAAGAATTGGATGCCCGTTTTAAGGAGACAGGAGTAGAAAACGTATATATGCCAATATTTATTCCGGAAAGTCTTTTGCAGAGAGAAAAGGATCACGTGGAAGGATTCGCACCGGAAGTGGCTTGGGTGACAAAGGGTGGTTTAAATGAACTTCAGGAACCTATGTGCGTTCGTCCTACTTCGGAAACATTGTTCTGCGATTTCTATGCAAGAGATATTCAGTCTTATCGTGATCTGCCAAAGGTATACAATCAGTGGTGTTCTGTTGTAAGATGGGAGAAAGAAACAAGACCATTTTTACGTTCCCGTGAATTCTTGTGGCAGGAAGGCCATACAGCCCATGCGACAGCGGAAGAAGCAGAAGAAAGAACCATTCAAATGTTAAATTTGTATGCGGATTTTTGTGAAGAAGTTTTGGCTATGCCGGTAATTCGTGGAAGAAAAACAGATAAGGAAAAATTTGCCGGAGCAGAAGCAACCTATACTATTGAAGCATTGATGCATGATGGAAAGGCACTTCAGTCTGGTACAAGTCATAATTTTGGAGATGGGTTTGCGAAAGCTTTTGGTATTCAGTTTACGGATAAGGATAATAAATTGAAATACGTGCATCAGACTTCCTGGGGTATGACAACACGTCTGATTGGTGCAATTATCATGGTTCACGGAGATGACAGCGGTCTTGTTCTTCCGCCAAGAATTGCTCCGACACAGGTTATGGTTATTCCGATTGCGCAGCATAAGGAAGGTGTTCTGGAAAAAGCCGAAGAAATAAGAAAGGAATTGGCACAAAAATTCCGTGTTAAAATGGATGCTTCCGATAAAGGACCGGGCTTTAAGTTCGCAGAGCAGGAAATGCGTGGAATTCCTCTTCGTATTGAACTGGGACCAAAGGATATTGAAGCAGGTCATGGGGTAATTGTACGTCGTGATACAAGAGAAAAGATTACCATAGAATTCAGTCAGCTGGCTGAAAAGGTAGAAGAAGTTTTGAATACGATGCAGAAGGAAATGCTGGAACGGGCAAGAGCTCACAGAGATGCCCATACGTATGTAGCAGTAAACTACGATGAATTTAAGAAGACAGTTGCTGAAAAACCTGGTTTTGTAAAAGCTATGTGGTGTGGAGATGAGGCGTGTGAAAATAAAATAAAAGAAGATACCACAGCCACAAGCCGTTGTATGCCATGGAAACAGGAACATTTGGCAGATACTTGCGTTTGCTGTGGAAGAAAAGCCAAAGCTATGGTATACTGGGGAAAAGCATACTAAAGAAACAGCGGTAATGGATTGGGAAAAGGTCGATTTGACTGGAGTGAAAAACAGCGTTTTGTTACCGGTGGTACGAAAGGAGAATAAGTATGAAGTGTCCAAATTGTGGAACTGAGAATGATGGGGATGCCGTATTTTGCAAAAAATGCGGAACCAAAATAGAGGTTCAGAGTGACAGTGAAGATCTCTCCTGGGTGGATAAGGTAGACTTTACAAAGGGTATAGACTGGGATAAAAAGATTGACCAGCCGGAACAGAAGAAGGAAGAGCCGGTGATCGAAGTTGACCTGAGCCAGAAACAGCGTGCCCAAATGTGGGAGAATTTGCAGAGAAAGAAAGCGACAGAAAAACAGGTTCAAGAATCGTTGAAAGAAAATAGAGAAGATAAGAATCTTTCTCTGGAAAAAGGAAAACGTAAGGATCCGGATCCGGAAGAAGAGCCGGAATTGGACGTCATTCCGGGAGTAAACCGGAGATATACAGAACCAATAGCGGTTGATAATATGAAAAAGCCGGAACCGGAAGAAGTGTTTGATGACGATGATGACTATGATTTTGACGAGTATGATTATGAGGATGACGAGGAAAACGATGACAGTAAGCCACCGATTGGTATTTTAGTGGGTATTATCGGAGTTGTGGCAGCTATTGTTGTGCTGGCTATTGTATTATTTAATGTATTCAGCAATCGAAATTCCGGTTATATTCCGTCTACACGGCCTGTGGGAAGTGGAAGTACCAGTGCAGATACATCAAAGGTTCAGGAGATGACAACAGAGGAAGCAACGACAGCAGAGGAAACGACAACAGTAGAAGAGACAACTGTGGAAGAAACGACGGTGGAGGAGACGACAGTAGAGGAGACAACCGTGGAGGAAACGACGGAAGAAGAAACAACGGTAGAGGAAACGACTCAGCCGGATCCGGAACCTGTCGTTCAGGATGGATTAACCTATCATTTCCATAATGGAGAAGCTTACGTCGGAGTATATTCCGGGGACGCAACAGAAATTTATGTGGCATCAGAAGTGAATGGATATCCGGTGCGCTATGTGGATGCCGATGCATTCCGCGATTGCCAGAACCTGAAAAAATTATATATTCCAGAAGGTGTGGTGGAAATCGGGGAAAATGCATTGTACAATTGTACATCTTTGAGCCAGATTGTTCTTCCGTCCACATTGACAAAAATCGGTCAGGGGGCATTTGATTATTGTCCTGCATTTACGATTGTAGGCCAAGAAGGAACATATGCCCAACAGTTTGCAAATTTATATCATGTGAACTTTGTGGCCGGAATTGAATTTACGGAATAAAAGAGAATGACGTAAAAAACGGTAAGAAAACGCTGCAGAATGGATCGCAGAACTGTTGTAAGGCAGTGAGCGAAAACTGCAGCGTTTTTTTGGAAGGCAGACTGTAGAGGGATAGAAAGGTGGACAGAATGAGAATTTCGATACCAGATGAAGTGGAATTTATTATAGAAACATTGGAAAAAGCAGGTTATGAAGCATATGCCGTAGGGGGATGCGTCAGAGACACTCTTTTGGGAAGAATTCCGGGAGATTGGGATATTACGACTTCTGCCCTTCCGATTCAGGTAAAGCAATTATTTCATCGGACGGTGGATACCGGAATTGCCCATGGTACTGTAACCGTTCTTTTGAAAGGAAACGGATATGAGGTGACCACATTTCGGATTGATGGTGAATATGAAGATGCCAGACATCCTAAAGAAGTGATTTTTACTTCTAAACTGGCAGAAGATTTGAAAAGAAGAGACTTTACAATTAATGCGATGGCGTACAATCATCGGACGGGAATTGTAGATCTATTTTGCGGAAAAGAAGATTTAAAAGAAAAAATAATTCGATGTGTGGGGGATGCAAAAACGCGGTTTGAGGAAGATGCTCTTCGGATTATGCGTGCTGTCCGGTTTAGTGCACAGCTTGGTTTTTCCATTGAAGAAGAAACAAAAACTGCGGCATCGGTATTAGTTCAAAATCTGGAACGGGTAAGTAAGGAGAGAATTCAGGTAGAATTGGTTAAACTTCTTATTTCAGAACATCCGGAAAAAGTGAGAGAACTTTATCAGATGGGAATTAGCCGTGTGATTCTTCCTGAACTGGATCAGGTGATGGAATTGGAGCAGAATAATCCATATCACTGCTATACAGTGGGAGAGCATACCATACACATGTTACAGGAAATACGAGCAGATAAAGTACTTCGTGTGACCGCTCTTTTGCACGATTTGGGAAAGCCGGAATGTCATGTCAGAGACAGTAAGGGAGAAGATCATTTTAATGGTCATGCAGAAACTGGTGCCAGGATGGCCAAAAAAATTCTGCGTCGTTTAAAGTTTGATAATGATACCATTCGGCGATCAGAAAATCTGATTCGGTATCATGCCTATCATTTAAAACAAGATAAAACAGTTGTGCGAAAGGCGATAAATCAAGTGGGGAAAGAGGCTTTTTCTGATTTGCTGGAAATTATGGAGGCAGATACAAAAGCAAAAAGTGAATATACACGTCAGGAACGTCTTGATGATATAAAAATGATTCGAATGATGTATGAACAAATATGCGAAGAAGGTGAGTGTGTTGATCTTGCCGGATTGGCAGTCAATGGACAGGATCTGATCCAAATGGGAATGAAACCGGGAAAAGAACTGGGGGAAGTGCTTCAGAAAATGCTGGAATATGTTTTGGAACATCCTTGTGATAATAGAAAAGAAATACTTTTGGAGAAGTTTGCTATGACAGGAAATGTTTCTATTATCACGGAAAAATATTGATTCTCTGTTCAAAGTGTGATATGAATAAAGCATTAAAGAAGATTTTCTTTAAGCAGAATATGGAAAGATCAGCACTGTGTCTTTCTTTGGTTTTGCTATTACAAAACAGTGCAGAAATGGGGAAATCAGATATGCTGGAAATTAGAAACTTGACGAAAAAGTATGGAAGCAAAAAAGCGGTGGATCAATTATCTCTTACCATTCATGAAGGTGAAATTTATGGATTTATAGGGCATAACGGCGCTGGTAAGACGACAACGATTAAAGCGTGTTGTGGAATTATGGACTTTGATGAAGGAGAAATTTATATCAATGGTATGTCTGTAAAACAAAATCCGCTGGAATGCAAAAAAATTCTTTCATACATACCCGACAATCCGGACTTATACGAATTCTTATCCGGTATCAAGTATCTGAATTTTATAGCAGATGTGTATGGGGTATCATCGAAGGATCGAAATGAAAGAATTAAGGAATATGCAGATATGTTTGAATTGACAAAGGATTTAGCTCAGCCGATCAGTGCATATTCCCATGGCATGAAACAAAAACTGGCAATTATAGCGGCATTAATTCATAAGCCTAAGTTATTGATTATGGATGAGCCTTTTGTGGGATTGGATCCCAAAGCGGCACATACTGTAAAACAGTTGATGCGCCAGCTTTGTGATGAAGGAGGAGCTATTTTCTTTTCTACCCATGTGCTGGAAGTCGCTGAAAAACTTTGTGACAAAGTGGCAATTATAAAGGGTGGTCAGCTGATCATGGAAGGAACCATGGAAGAGGTAAAGGGAAATACATCTCTGGAGGATGTATTCTTAGAATTGGAGGGGGAAAATGCTTAAATCATTGATAAAAATCCGTTTTATGGCAATGTTTTCCTCTATGTTTCGTAACTCAAAAAAAGGAAAAAGCTATGGAATCGGAATGAAGATTTTCATGGGAATTGTTTTTGCATATATCTTAGGGGTAATGGGAATGCTTTTTGGTTCTATTTTTTATATGATGTGTGAACCCTTTGATGCCCTTGGATTGAATTGGCTATATTTTGCCCTGGCTGGTATGTTTTCCTTTGCCATTTGTTTTGTTGGAAGTATATTTATGACGCAAAGCCAACTTTACGAGGCGAAAGATAATGAATTATTATTGGCAATGCCGGTTCCGCCTTCTTATATTTTATTAAGCCGCATGATTGCATTGCTATTGATGAATTATTTATATGAATTGGTTGTCATGATTCCGGCAGGTATTGTATATGTAATGTTTCTGCCGGTAACAGCGATGGGAGTAATAGCGTTTCTTGTATCGGTTGTATTGCTGCCATTTCTTGTTATGACGTTTTCATGTATTTTCGGATGGCTGGTGGCACTCATCAGTTCCCGTATGAGAAGAAAGAATTTAATTGTTACCATAATTTCTGTGGTGCTGTTCTGTGGGTATATGGCAGTGTGTACACAGTTATATTCTTATATGGAAGCATTGGTAGAAAATGGGGTACAGATCGGTGAAGCGGTACAGAAAAGTATTTTTCCGGCGTACCATTTGGGAAAAGCTATTGCTGATTCCAGTGTTGGAAGCCTGCTTTTATTTGTGCTATGTGCGGTGGTACCGTTTGTTATCGTATATGTGGTTTTGTCTAAGAATTTTATTCACATTGCCACAGCCAAAAGGGGTACGGTACGTATCGAGTACAAAGAAAAACAACTAAAGGTCAGTTCCGGTGTGAAGGCACTTACCATGAAGGATTTGTCCCGGCTGGGTGGA
This sequence comes from Lachnospiraceae bacterium, assembly GCA_026169045.1. GTDB lineage: Bacteria > Bacillota > Clostridia > Lachnospirales > Lachnospiraceae > Fimimorpha. The sequence goes on from JAPFDH010000024.1 coordinate 55,980, forward strand.
AATCCCATGTATATTTTAAATGCATGTACAGGATCAATTTTATTGTTATTAGCCATCGGAGCTGCTATATGGAAATATGATGATGTAGCTTCCATCATAGAGATGGGAAAAGGATATATGGGTGATGAAGTGAATGAGGTATTGTGGGCTCTGGCGGCTTCATTGTTCGGAGCATGTTCCATTATGAACATTGTATCCGCACCAAGTATTTCTTTGGAAGGAAAAAATTTGTGGATTTTAAAAACACTTCCGATTCCATCAGGAAAAATATTGATTTCTAAAGTCTGGGCACATGTGATTGCCTGTGTTCCGGCAGCATTATTGGGGACAATTGTCTGTTTGTTTCTTTTGCCGTTTTCCTTAAAGGGATTTTTAATGACATTAATTTTACCTCTTTTAGTGAATATATGGCAGGCATTTTTTGGAGTAATCGTTAATTTGTTTTTTCCAAGATTTGATTGGGTGAGCGAAACCGCATGCGTAAAACAGGGTATTTCTGTTATGATTGCAATGTTTGGTGGTATGGCGATTGTGGCAATTCCGATTTTACTGTATATGTTTGTTATAAAAGGTGCGCTGGATCTGGTTATCTATGTATGGATCTGGGCAGCAGTGTTTGCAGTGCTCTGTATCGGTATGTGGAGATATCTGATGACGGCAGGAAGCAGACGATTTGATCGTTTGTAAAAAAAGAAGCCGGACTGTGGTGCGAATGCATCACAATCCGGCTTTCGTTTCGTTTTTAACCGTTTATAAAATGGGAAACGATGCATAAAAAGAGAAAGATACCAATATGATATTGCCAGGTGGCAGATAAAATACCAATAAATTCTCTCATAAAAGCGTTGGGCCAATAGTACCATTTTGTCGGAGCGCCAATACCAAATCCGCTCATTCCGCTGTGCCTCGCCCAGATGGATGAACGGAAAAGATGGTAATTACTGGTTGCAAAAATACATCTTGGATGTGGAAAATATTGTTTGGCAATACGGAAAGAATAGTCCATATTTTCTCTGGTGGTACGGGAACGGTTTTCAATCCGAATATGTTCGTCGGGAATGCCGTTTTTTAAAAGATAATTTTGGATGGCTGATGCTTCGGATATCGCTTCATCCGGCCCTTTTCCACCGGATGGAATCAAAAGAGGCGCTTTTTGGCCTTGCCTAATTTGGCTTTTATACCGGCGGAGTGCGCAATCCGTACGTGCTTTCAAAATAGGAGTCAGATTTTTCCCGGATAGGGCACATCCCAGAATGATAATACTGTCCACTTCCGTTTTTGGCGGATGTAAAATATAATAGAAGGACACAATAAGAATACTGAAAAATAGAGACCAGAGGTAAATTAATAAAAGAAATAAGAAATGTCCAGTCCATTGAACTAGGGAAATGGACGACAGAGAGAAATAAGATGGAAAAAAGGAAAGAAGAAACAAAAGAAAGCCGGATATAATACCGAAAAAATGGTGGAAACGGATATGGATGGATTCCCGGGTTTTTAATATATAAAGAGAGATGCCTGCTATGGCAAGCAGAATAAGGGAACTTGTTTTTAATATCCATTCTCCCAAAAAAAGGAGAACAGGCGCAAGAAAAAAAGAGAGAAAAAAAGCGGGAAGGAATCCCCGCTTTTTTTCTTTTGTAAATGGAACCTCAGTTATGGAATGATTCACTGGAATCTTAGATGTTATTTTCATAGATTCACCTTTCTAAAAGGAAAGAAAAATAAAGAGCAAAAAAGTCTTGTATAAACGCTCTTACCAATAGGCTTTAAAGAGTTACACTTAACTTATTATTATGAGGCATCATCAGTTAATGCTACATAAGGAGAAAAATCATCGGGAAGTTTCAAGGTTGCAATTCCCTCAGATACTTCTACAGATAAGAGAGGATTATCATTGTGACTGATACGGACATAGCGTGACGTCAAAATACCAAAGTCAAAATCGTAGTGCAGATTTTCCTTTTCTCCGCAAATATTTGCTACGACTTCATCGCCTTTTACAAACAAAAGATTTACCTGGGTATCGGAAGTGGGGGGAATCATTCCGTTGGATGAAGCGGTACCTGTAATCTGTACCATTTCGTCTTTTGAAATGTTGGAGGGGAAACTATAAAGATAATCCCACTCAAAATCGGTGATATCATTCAGATTTTTCTCACCGGATACGAGGGCTTTTATGGATTCTGCCAGTTTCTTATTATTTTCCCGTATCTGCGGAGACGTTCGGTTGGTGGCAGTATAGGAAAACATGGGAACGAGGAAGCAGACTAAAATAATAAAAAGAAGTAAAAAACGTTTTTTGGTAGTTAATTTTTTCATAAAGTTTAAATCCTCTCATGTCAAATTTAGTTTTCGATCCAGGAAGAAATAGCTGAGGAAATAATATAAACATGCCTGCAATAAAGCTAAAAGGAAGGAAAATGCAGATAAAATCATCAGACTGATACTTTCATTTCCGGAAAAAATGACTTCAGCTCCTATGTATAGGAAGGATGAACCAAAGGAAGAAATCATGGAAAATACAATGTAAAATGCAAGGTAAAAACCAATAGATGCCAAAATTTTATGCCGTGTCACGATCTGCCCCATGGACATGGATGCAAAGAATATAAGAGGGGCAGTAAAAAGTCTGGTCAAAGCAGTTAAAATCAAAAATGTGGTAAATCCAGTTATGTTTATCGTTGAAAAAGGCATAGAAATAATCCGAAGTAGTGCTCTGATGATATTCCATTCATCCGGTGATAAAAAAATGACTAATGATAAAACAATACATCCATAGCTGATGATATGCCATAAAGCACTGTTGATACATTTGGATAACAAATGTGTTCCTGTTTTTACGGGAAGAGTAAAAGTCAGATAGCCTTCCCGGGAGATACATTTTCTGTAAAAGTGGATAACTAGAAAAATTTCTGTTAAAAGCACAACTCCAATGAGACAGAACACATAGGATGATATAATTGTTCCCCGAAATGCATTGGAAACAGTGCTGTTTTTGGGATTAATCAGTAAGTAAACTTTATTGATGAAAACTACAACTGCGAAAAGTAAATACATGGGAAGATAATAACGGGCACAAGTTTTAATATCATGTTTTAATACTTTCCCTAACATCGGAACACCTCCCGAAATAGTTGATCAATGGTTTTTCCATCTTTTTGTCGTATGTCATCGGCTTTTGCCTGGAGAAGAATCTGTCCGTTTTGAAGAAAAATAACATCATTTAAAATAGATTCGATGTCGGATATTAAATGAGTAGAAATCAAAATGGAAGCTTGTGGATCGTAGTAGTTTAAAATGGTATTAAGAATGAAATCTCTGGCAGCAGGATCGACCCCGGCGATGGGCTCATCCAAAATATAGAGATCAGCATGACGGCTCATTACCATGATAAGCTGTACTTTTTCCAGAGTTCCTTTGGATAGCGGACGCATTCGGAACGAGGGATCCAGGCTGAGTGCCTGCAGCATTTCATAGGCCCTTTTTTCATCAAAATCATCATAAAAGTCACGAAACAAATGGATAACATCTGATATTTTTCCTGTATTAGGAAGGCAGTTACAGTCCGGAAGATAAGAAACAATTTTCTTTGTTTCAGGACTTATGGGCATGCCATCAATAAGAATTTCTCCAAAGGAAGGAGTTAATAATCCATTGATTAATTTAATGAGGGTGGTTTTTCCACTCCCATTTGGACCGAGAAGTCCGGTGACACTGCCACGGGACAGCGAAAGACTGATATCAGATAATGCTGTAAAGCGACCAAATTGTTTGGTTACATGTCGGCATTCCAGGATTGGTTTCATAGATAATCCTCCTTTCACAATAATAAGAGGATGACAATGGACAGGAAGTAAAGAAATTCATACCAGACAGTCATCATCTGGATAACATTGTAACAAAGTGCCGGGGGAAAATCAAGAAAATAGGCGGGTAGCAATTTATAAACAATTTGTAAATCTATGAAAATTTTCTATAAAATATAACATACAAAGTTAATGAATGGGAAAAGCATTGACAAATGGAATGTGGACTGTTATCATTTTAACCAAATAAAGTGTTTCTTCAGAGGGAAAGAAATGGCCTGAAGGAGAGAAAGGGAGAAGCTATGTTTAAGATTAACGACAATTATTTAAAACTTCCAGGTAGTTATCTGTTTTCTATGATAGGAAAAAAAGTAAATGAATTTTCAAAAGCAAATCCGGATAAAAAAATTATCCGCTTAGGTATTGGTGATGTGACACAGCCATTGGCTCCGGCAATTATCGATTCTCTTCATAAAGCAGTGGATGAAATGGCTCACGCTGAGACATTTCATGGGTATGCGCCTGATTTGGGATATGAGTTTTTGAGAAGTGCGATTGTAAAACAAGATTATCAGGCTCGTGGAGCTCATGTGGAATTGGATGAAATTTTTATCAGTGATGGCGCAAAAGGGGATTCAGGAAATATTCAGGAAATCTTCAGCGAAAATAATAGGATAGCGGTATGTGATCCGGTATATCCTGTGTATGTTGACAGTAACGTTATGGCAGGAAGAACAGGCACATATGATCCTAAGACGGAAACATGGAGTGATGTTATTTATATGCCATGTACAGAAGAAAATAATTTTGTACCGCAGCTTCCGGAAGAAACACCGGATTTGATTTATCTGTGTTTCCCGAATAATCCTACGGGATCTGCTGTGACAAAAGAACAGCTTCAGGTCTGGGTGGATTATGCTAATAAGGTTGGCGCAGTCATCATTTATGATGCTGCATATGAAGCTTATATTTCCGAAGAAAATATTCCCCATACGATCTATGAGTGTGAAGGTGCGAGAACATGTGCCATTGAATTGCGCAGCTTCTCCAAAAAAGCTGGTTTCACAGGAACCCGTTTGGGATTTACGGTAGTGCCGAAGGATCTGAAATGTGGAGATGTTATGTTAAATACCCTTTGGGCAAGAAGACACGGAACAAAGTATAATGGTGCTCCTTATATCGTGCAGCGTGCGGGTGAAGCAGTGTATACTCCGGAAGGCGATGCACAGCTGAAAAAGCAGATTGCATATTATATGAATAATGCAAAAGTGATTATGAATGGACTGAAAGATGCAGGATACAGTGTATCCGGCGGGGTTAATGCTCCATATATTTGGCTGAAAACGCCGGATTCCATGACAAGCTGGGAGTTTTTTGATTATTTATTGGAAAAAGCAAATGTTGTGGGAACACCTGGATCTGGATTTGGACCGAGCGGAGAAGGGTATTTTAGACTGACAGCATTCGGCAGTTATGAAAATACTCTGGAAGCGATTGAAAGAATTAAGAATATGTAAGAATCGTTTACCAGTAATAAAGAATGCAGAGGATGTCCAAAAATCATGGAATAATTGGAAGAGGTGTTGGTTTTAAAACAAACACCTCTTTTTTGTGAGAAGGTGTATCTGGAAAGGTAAATGGTGGCAGTATCATGGGGGTTATTCAACATTTTATCAGAAATAAGTGGGAGCATAAAGAAATGATCGTTGGATTAAGCATTCTTCGAATTCTATATGCGTTTTTATCTTTGGCAACACCGGAATTGTTGCGGCAGGCGACAAATGCCATAGAAATGGGAAAAATAAGAGCACTCTCTTGGGTGATCGCAGAAGCTGTGGCAGTTACTTTGCTTTATATTTGTGTAAACTATTGGTATCAGATAGAAAGTCGAAAATACATAAATAAAATGGAGGGAATTCTGCAGAAAGAGGTTATTCTGAAACAATATCGTCTGGAAAAAAGGATACGTTCCGGTTATTCCATTGGTGATATGCTGACATATGCCATCCAAAATGTCCCTGAGGCGGTTCAGAATACACTGGAGACTCTGTTTACCTATGCAGAAGGATTTATGGTCATTTTTTCCGGAGCAGTTTATATGTTGCTTTTGGATTGGAGAATGGGAAGTCTGGTCATTTTGTATGACATTTTGTTTCGTTTGGTAACCTTGTTTTACGATAAGAAAATACAGAGAATTACAGAAAAAGGAATTGATATATCCAAAAGAAATACATCTTTTTTGATGGATATTTTGCAGAATAATATTATAATTCGTATATTTGGAAGAAAAAAATATTACTTGAATCTTTTAAATGAAAGAGAAGAGGAGGATCGAAAGAACGCTGATAAACAGTTTGCATTTTATCAGTCCTATGAAGAACTTCAATGGGCATGCAAATCCATGGCAAACTTAATTTTGCTTTTTGGTCTGGGAAGCTGGATGGTATCCATAGGTGAGATGGAATTTAGTGTTATCATTGCATTTACCATGGCAACCGATTATTTTGCAAAGGGTATTATAAAATGGACAGAAGCAATCGTATATAAGAACAAAGCGATTCCCAACATCCTTTCTCTGGAAGAATTTCTGGAGCAGGAAGAAGAGTCAGAAAAGCAGAGTGGAACAGAGCATGGTGATAAAATGATACAGGAAGGTGAGGGGAAGAAAGAGCCGCTTATAGAAATGAAAGGAGTGACTTTTTCTTTTGGTGATAAAAAGATTTTGGATCATGCAGATTTAAAATTATATAAAGGGGAATGGATTCAGGTGGTAGGAGCAAACGGAGAAGGAAAGTCCACTTTTTTACAGATACTGGCAGGTGTTTATCAGCCTCAGGAAGGGCAGATCCTTGTCCGTGGATGCGATGATAAAAAGAAATCTCAAAGATATTTGCTTGATAATTGTGTATATATTCCGCAGGTTCCTCAGATTATAAATGGTTCGATTTGGGAAAATTTATCACTGGATGAAGAAGTAGAGAAAAAACGGGCAGAAAGAATTGTAAAGGAAATTCATCTTGAAAAAGTGAAAGATGAGCTGCCGGAAATGTATTCGCAAGGGGAAAAACAGAGACTTTGTATTGGAAGAGCATTTTATCATATAAAACAAGATTCCATTATTCTGGGCGATGAAATTTTTTCCAGTATTGATTCAGCAAATCGTTTCCATATAGCAAAACAAATGCAGCAGTATGGACAAGGCAAAACGATATTGTTTGTCTGTCACGAAACAATGGGAATTCCTTTTGATCGCACCATTCGGTTGGAGAACGGAAAGATCTGTGAAGAAGGGGGAGAAGTGTAAAGTGAAATGGAAAATGGTAGGAAGCTGCCTGCGGAATCATTGGGTAATTCTGATAATCATTGTGGTTTGTATTCCTGTTTCAGGAAGTTTTCGGGCATGGGGATCTTCATATTTTCAGGAGTTGGTAGATCATGTGTCATCTGTCGGAATGGAAGGAGTCGGAAGTTTAATTGCGCTGACGGCAGGTATTCATCTGATTCACTATTTTACCCGTTTTTTAAATGCATATATGAGTGTCCGACTGAAGAATTATATGGTTCAGGATCTTCGTATGAAGTTGTCAGAGCATTTGCTGAAGATTCCATATGAACAATATGAGCAGGAGCAAAATGGAAATTTGCAGTCTATTATGAAAAATGATGTAAAAACAGCAGCCAATCTTATTTTTATTTTGTTTGTAGGAATTGGTTCCACAGTATTTTCTGCGTTTTTCAGTATCCTATTTTTGGCAAAGATTAATATGGAAATGGCACTTCTGATCCTGATGGTTACTACCGGGTTTGGATTATGGAATCGAAAAATCCTAAAAAAAATTAAAAGAAATGAAAAAGAAATCAGGAAAGGACAAGGCAGGTTAACATCCTTTGTTACAAATACCTATGATATGGCAGACAGTATTATATTATATGAAAAAGAAGCATATATGGAAAAAAAGTTTTGGAAGTATCGGCATCCATATGAAACATCTTTTGTTAATATTAAGAAAATAGATAGTGTCCGTATGGGGTTTTATACAATTGTAAATCATATTACGCGTTTTGGAAGTGTGATTTACTTATCTTTTTTGTCTTTGGAAGGAAGGGGAAGTATTGGGGGAGTTCTGGCATTTATCATCTTATCTCATGTGGCAATGTCATCGGTGGAACAGATTTTTGAATGGACTTCTACTTATATGGAAAGTGATTCTGCCTGGGACAGAATCAATGAGGTGCTTCAATTATCGGAAATAGAAGGAAACGAGAGGGAGAATAGAAAGAAGATATGTGAGCACTATGAGGTAAGAGGATTTTCTTATGCATATGAAGATAATACAGTATTTTCTGATCTTACGCTTCATTTTGAAAAGGGAAATCTGTATGGAATTTCAGGGGAAAGTGGAAGTGGAAAATCTACGCTGTTAAAGTGTCTCATGGGCATATATCGGGCAAAAGGGCAGATGTTTCTCAATGGAAGAGAGGTGTCCCCGGAGGAAATAAAGGAACAGTTTGCATATGTTCCATCCGATTGCCAGCTTTTCACGGGAACGTTGTATGAAAATATAAGTATGGGAAATCCTGATATTACGAAGAGACAATGTATGGAATGGGCAGAAAAACTGAATTTATTGCAATGGATGAGTGGATTAGAGGATGGATTAGATGAAAAAGTAAAAGAGGGCGGAAATAACTTTTCCGGAGGACAAAGACAAATGGTTTGTGTGCTGCGTGCCTTTCTGGCAGATAAGCCCATACTGGTCATGGATGAACCATTTTCGGCTTTGGATGGGGATCGGACGGATGCCTTGAAACGTGTTCTGCAAAAAGAGAAAGAAAAACGAATGATTATTCTCACTTCTCATAGAAAAAACACATTGGAGATATGCGATTCTATATATGCTCTATCCGATAATAGTCAGTATAAAACATAAAAAATAAATAAAATTCTGAAAAATAAATGGTGGAATTTCAAAAAATATGTTAAAATAAAAAAAGAAATACCAATGGAACTTGTCGGTTAGGAGTATTATATGGGGATATATTTTTTACATAATTTCCAAATTCTCCAATATACTATAGTAGAGCAGTTTTAAACTGCCGGGAAAAGGATCGTGATGATATGAAACTTACTTTTATTGGTGCAGATCATGAGGTAACGGGAAGTTGTCATTGTTTGGAAGCTTGCGGAAAAAAAATTTTGATTGATTACGGAATGGAACAGGGACCGAATACATTTGTTAATCAGGAATTGCCGTTTTCTCCTGCAGAGGTAGATTATGTCTTTTTGACCCATGCCCATATTGATCATTCCGGATTACTTCCGCTTTTGTATGGAAGAGGTTTTCGGGGGCAGATCTATTCCACAAAAGCCACAGCAGATCTTTGTGATATTATGCTGCGTGATAGTGCGCATATTCAGATGTTTGAAGCAGAATGGAGAAATAGAAAGGGAAAACGTTCTGGAGAAGCACCATATGAGCCTCTATACAATATGCAGGATGCTATGGGCGCAATAGGATTATTTGTTCCATGTCCCTATGATACAAAGATTGATTTGTGTAAAGGGATACAAATCCGATTTGTGGACGTGGGGCATTTATTGGGATCGTCCAGCATAGAAGTTTGGCTGACAGAGGGAGAAATAACACGGAAATTGGCATTTTCAGGAGATATTGGAAATACGAATCAACCGCTTATTAAAGATCCGAAGCATTTGGAAGAAGCAGATTATGTAATCATGGAGTCTACGTATGGAGACCGGTACCATAAAGAAAGACCTGACTATGTGGGACGCTTGGTAGAACTGATGGAGGAAACCTTTTCAAAAGGCGGAAATCTTGTGATACCTTCTTTTGCTGTGGGAAGAACCCAAGAAATGCTTTATTTTTTCAGAAAAATTAAACAAGAACATTTGCTTAAAGCCTTTGATAATTTCGAAGTATATGTGGACAGTCCGCTTGCTGTGGAAGCCACATCCATATTTAATCGTAATGTGGACAGCTGTTTTGATGAAGAGGCTTTGGCATTAGTGAATAAAGGAATCAATCCTATTAGTTTCCCTGGATTGAAGTTGTCCATTACCAGTGAGGAATCAAAGGCGATCAATTTTGACGATCATCCCAAAGTAATTTTATCGGCATCCGGTATGTGTGAAGCCGGTCGTATCCGTCATCATCTTAAGCATAATCTATGGAGAGAAGAAAGTACGATTCTATTTGTGGGATATCAGGCATACGGATCTTTGGGGCGGGCTCTTTTAGAAGGAATTGATTCGGTTAAGCTGTTTGGAGAAACCATTCAAGTGAAGGCAAGAATTGAACAATTGGAAGGAATCAGCGGCCATGCAGATAAGCAAGGATTAATTGATTGGGTAGAAGCATTAAAGGAAAAGCCTCGACAGATATTTGTTGTACACGGAGAAGAATTGGTATGTGAATCGTTTGCCAGATGTTTGTCAGATGAATATGGGGAACAGGCAATGGCACCTTACAGCGGAGCATGCTATGATTTGAAACAAGGTGAATGGATTAGTGAAGGTATAAAAGAATATGTCAAAAAGGAAGGCGTACCAGCGAAACGTCATCCATCGGTTGTATTTGAACGACTCCTGGCTGCCGGACGGCGTCTGATTACCGTAATTCATCACAACGAAGGAGGAGCAAATAAAGATTTGGCTAAATTGGCGGATCAGATCAATGCGCTGTGTGATAAGTGGGACAGATAAGTATCATTTGTGATGGCGCTGGACAAATATAAAAAGTGCGGAAAATCGATTGTGTTCTGATACAGAACATCATAATGGATTTTCCGCACTTTTTCTGTAAAAAGCAAGATAATAAATCCGTGTGGATTACAATATTTAAGATTTCATGTTGGATGAATTTTGAATGGCTGCATGGGTATTGCGATATGAACCGGGGGACATTCCCATGACCTTATTAAAGACACGATAAAATGTGCTGACAGCAGCAAATCCGGTTGCTTCTGCTATTTTTTCATTGCTCCAGGTAGTGGAAAGAAGATATTCAGCAGCATGTGTCACACGAATCCGTTCAAGAGAAGCAGCGAATGTCTCGCCGGTATGTTCTTTCATTATTTGCTGCAGGCTTTTCTCAGAAATATTCATTTGACGGCATACATGGGAGATACTAAGGGACACTTCCGAATAATGATCTTCCATATATTGCAGAATATTATCTTTTGTTTCCAGACGTTTATCGGAATGTCCGCGGTTTATAAGAGAACAAATTTGAGAAGCGGATTCCAGCAAACGGTTGGACATCATACGGATGGTATCATTCATACGGTATGATGGGAGAAAATCTTTGGGAAGATTATCCTTGGAAAGATGAAGACCGGCGCTGAATATGACATTCCGAATGGAATAGAATATTTGAGGCTTTTGGTCTTCATACTGCATAGGCATTTTCTGATAGTAAGTTATCATGCGAGAAAACAATTTTTCAATGCCGTCTTGTTCTCCGCAGAGAAGCAAATTATATAGTTTCGTTAAAAATTCCGGGTTAACTACATTTTCGTGGACAGCATTGATCTCGATATTATAAATTTCAATGATATTTTTGGGTTCATTGATAAATGCCTGGGTTACCTGTTTTGCCTGATGGTAGCAGGCATTGATATTGGCAATATCTGTACCAATGGCACTAATTCCAATATGAAATGTGGTTCCGGTATCATCCGAAAGGGCACTGGCTATTGTTTGGAACAGTTTTCGTATGCTCTGTACATTAGGTGCATCACTGGGATTTAAAGATAAGAGAAATAACTCGTCAGAAGGGCTGGAATGCACATTGACAAAGTCATTGGGGTAATTTGCCTTTAAATATTCTACAATACACAATAATGTAGGTTGATAGTCATCCGGATTCGGAACATTCATTTTAATAAGGACGACACAGAAATAATCGGTTGATGTTGAAAAAAATGTTTCAAATTGAGCCCGTTCTTCTTTTGTGGTAATTCCGCGTACAATCAAGTTTTCCAGCATTATGATTCTGTTTTGTTGATCCAATTGATCCAGTTGAACCTTATAGCGATGGGTATTTTGGGTAATTTCACGAAAAACACGACTTAAAGTTTCATATTCATTTCTGGAACAGACGGCCAGACTCTTTTTGTCATCCGGAACAACCGTGAATAGTTTTTTTACGGATGAGTATTGGTGGTAACTATAAAATAAGGTAAGAATAAGGACAGCAAAAATTCCTAAAAGAATATAGAATGCAATAATATTCATCAATAGACTGACTTCATTTGTTATCAGAGATTGGGGATAACCTATGGTCACATCCCATCCGCTTTCCTCAGCCTGATAAGAAAGGAGATGGTAAGAATCATTTACCCCGCTTATCAGTCCGGAGGTCTTAGAAGAATTATCCAGAAGAGAAACCTCGTTTCCGTAACGGAAAATAATGTTTCCTTTTGAATCTTGAATTTGGACAAATCCATAATTGAGAGAATCTTCAGTCAGAAGACGACGCATTAGAACGTCAGAATCCAAAACAAAGACAAGACGGTATTCTTTTTCATGGGGAGAAAGAATAGACGTATAGGTTGGAATATAAAGAATAGGTTGTGTCAGGGTATGTGCGGAACTGTTCTGGTAATAGGTGATGGAATCCAATTGAACATAACTGGAGGAGGTTTGAAACAAAAAATCCTTAAATGATTTGGCATCCATGCTATTTCCGTCTTGATCCGTTGTGTTTAAGAAAGTCGGATAGTAATTTTTTGAAAAAAATTCGCTGCATTGATAAGAAGAGACATAGCAGTCATTATTTTGAAAAAGTACAAAAAAATACGGAGAGAATGTATAAATGTATCCAAATTCAGAAAGCTGATCCCGCGCATACACCAAATCCATATATTGGTTGGAAAGCAGAAAACCATCGGTATGAATGAGACGGTTAAAGTGGGTGTTTGCCGAAATGATGTTATCAATGAATGCCATTTTAGAGATATTTTGATCAATTTCGTTTACTCCCTCTTCCAGGCGAAGCCAATTACTTTCCAAAACTTTACGTTCAATAATGCTGTGGGATACTACAATGATAGGTACACAGGCGAGAAGAACAATTAAAAATCCGATAAAATATCGAAGACAGTATTTAAAAAAAATGTGTTTGATTTGCATAAATCCCCCTTTAAATTGAAGAGATATTGTTTTTACAGTGCGATTTCATGGAAAAGTAACAAAAATATGAATGAAATATAAAATATATTATACATGATTTGTTAATAATTCGCAAGAAAATAAAAATTTGTATTTTAATGCCAGGAAAAGCAAGGGTATTTTTTAATATGGCAGAGACTAAAAAATGGTCGCTTGTAAATATAAGGGATTGATAGGAAAAATGAAAAGGAAACCAAAGGAAAACGGAAAATGAGAGATTATGTGCAAAGTGAGACTATCCAATGGAAATAGGGGGTGCTATGATGAAGACATGGTGTACATAGTATTTTTAGTAAAAGGAGGATACATAAATGCAGGTAACAGGACCGATGGTCAGTGATGAGCAATTTTTTCAGGTGTGTTTGGATCTGGAGCGGGAGGATCTGAAAGAAGTGCGCGTGGAAGCGGAAAAAAAGGACTATAAAAAGGCACGTCATGCATTTGCAAAACATGTCAGGGAAAGTCTGAAACCGGAGCGTTTTTTTACGATCCCTTTTGAATGGCCGGAAAATATTTTCTTCTATCCCGATGAAACTGAGGAAGAAATAGCGGATCGTGTTTGTACAGGGGAATTGATTTCGTGTGGAACCCCTTGCAGGTTTCAGGGAAAGGTAGATTGGTTTTCAAATCCCACATATAATAAATACGCAGAGTGGACATGGCAATTAAGCCGCCATAATGAATGGAAAATATTGGCACATATGTATCGCAAGACAGGAAAAGAAAAATATGCCAAAACATGTGCGGATTTATTTGAAAGCTGGGTAAGACAGGCAGTACGGCCGGAAGATACCGAAGGGTTTCAAACTCTTTGTTGGAGAACCATTGAGTGTGGAATCCGTATGGGAGCAAATTGGCCCTATGTCCTGCATAGCTTTTATACTTCTGAAGCTTTTACGGATGATATTTTGATAGATTGGTATAAATCAGTGTACGAACATGCAGTTCGCCTGAAGGATCATCATATGAGTGGAAACTGGCTGATTATGGAAATGAATGGTTTGGCTCATATTAGCATTCTTTATGAAGAATTTAAGCAGGCAAAAGAATGGAGAAACTTTGCTTTTGCAATGTTGGGGGAAGAATTGAAAAAACAGATATACCCGGATGGATTCCAGTATGAATTATCAACGGGTTACCATGATGTAGTCATCAATAATTTTCAGCGTTTGATCCGTACCGCACAGGCGTATGAGGTGAGCGTACCGGAGGAATTTTACCAGGTGTTGGAGAAAGCAGCACAGATTAATGTAAAATTGATGATGCCAAGTGGACAGGTGCCGGATATTAATGATGGAAACTGGAAACAGGCGGCGGATCTGTTAGAACCGAAAATGGAATTATTCCCGGATAATACCGTTTTCCAATGGGTTGTGAGCAAGGGAAAACAGGGAGAAAAGCCATCCTTTACCTCCTGCGTTTTACCATATTCGGGATTTGCTGTAATGCGTACAGGGTGGAAAAAAGAGGATACCTGGGGACTTTTGGATTGTGCACCTTTTGGGAGAGGCCATCAGCATGAGGACAAATTATCGTTTTTGATGTATGCGGGCGGAAAACTTCTTCTCACAGAAGGAGGTAATTATGCGTATGATACTTCAAAAATGAGGGAATATGTGTTGTCATCGGCATCCCATAATACAATTTTGGTTGATGGTATGGGACAGAACCGAAGAAAAAATTACGTATGGAAAGATGAAGATATTAAGAAAAAGGCGGATATGCAGTATTCTTTAACGGATGACATAGATTATGCAAAAGCAGAATATACGGAGGGATACGGGGACGATGTAGATCGTTCAGTGGAACATTGTAGAGAAGTTTATTTTATGAAGCGTATAGAAGAGACAAAACCGTTTTTTATTGTTGTGGATCGGATAAAGGCTGACAAAGAGCATACATATGAACTGTTATGGCATTTGAATGAAGATTGGGCACAGCTTCAGAAAAAAATGACAGTCACAAAAAACCTGACTGTGTTTACCGCAGAAGATATTCCTGAGTGGGAATTAATTATAGGACAGGAAGATCCCCAATGGCAGGGATTTGTTGCTACTGCGTCAATTCAGGGCTGTTATCGACCGGTTCCCACACTTTCTCAAAAGATAAAGGGAAAGGAAGTCCGTATTGTTACGGTATTCTATCCGGGATCCGGTTGGGGATGCCCGATGGAAGAGGTAATGGCATCCAACGATCCAAAAGATGGAACCATTGTTATTCGTATGAAAGATAAACGGGAACTGTATTTGGATGAAAAACAGTTGAGAGGAACTGTGGAATAAAATAAAATTTTTTAGAAAGAAAGGAGAGAAATGAGATGTATTATGAATTGGCAGTAAATTATAAAGGTACCTATGAGGTATTTCGTCCTTTTGCTCCGGCAAAAGACAGAGTTGCCTGGGAGCAAGTGAATGAAACAGTAAGAGAGGCAGCTGTTCGAGAAGGAGAAAAAAATATAGGTTACAGATATCCGATGCTTCCGGCTACCAAATATATGGAATATTGCAGAATCGGAAACAGAAAGATGTATGAAGATTTGTATTTTGAAAGAAGAAGAACGCTGAATACTCTTGTTATGGCAGAGTGTGCGGAATACAAAGGCAGATTTTTAGATGATATCATCAACGGAATTATGGCGATTTGTGAAGAAAGCGGATGGCAGATTCCGGCACACAACAATTATCTTAATACGGAATCGCTGTGTCTGCCAGATCATGAAATGCCTATTATTGATTTGTTTGCCGCAGAAACGGCAGAACAATTGGCTATGGTATCGTATTTACTGAAAGATGAACTGGATTCGGTTACTCCATTGGTTACGAAGAGAATCCATGAAGAAATTGGAAAACGAATTTTAATTCCCTATTTGGGAGATAAATTCCACTGGATGGGAGGATGGAACGGACCGATTAATAACTGGACACCATGGATTACACAGAATGTTTTAATTGCACTTTATGCAAGGGAAGATTTGACGGATCATCAAAAACGGTTGATTCTGCATCAGGCAACAAAAAGTTTGGATTATTTTTTGGAGGAATATGGAGAGGACGGATGTTGCAACGAAGGGGCCGGATATTATCGTGCCGCAGGATTGTGTTTGTTTAATGCAACAGAAGTTTTAAATATGGTTACCAATGGTGCATTTGCCGGTATTTATCAGCAAAAGATAATAAAAAATATTGCTCCTTACATTATGAATGTTCATGTGGATGACCGGTATTATGCAAATTTTAATGATTGTTCTCCCACTGCCGGACGTGCCGGTGTCCGAGAATATCTTTTTGCGAAACGTGTGGGAAATGAGGAAATGATGCGCTTCGCAGCACTGGATCACAGCAGAGATAACGGATATTTAAATCCCCGTACAGAGAATCTGTTCTATCGTCTGCAGGCAGCATTTACTGAAAATGAAATTCAGAAAATGGATATTACAAAACCGATAAGAAAACCGGATACTTATTATGAGAGCGTGGGACTTTTAGTTGCCAGGGATTCCCATTATTTCTTGGGTGTAAAAGGAGGAAACAATGGGGACAGCCATAATCATAATGATGTGGGAAGTATTATTGTATACAAAGATGGAGCTCCTATGCTGATTGATGTGGGAGTGGAAACCTATAGCCGTAAGACGTTTTCGGAACAAAGATATGAGATCTGGACAATGCAGTCGCATTATCATAATGTTGTTAATTTTGGAACGATTCAACAGCTGCCGGGTAAGGAGTACGGCGCCCAGGTAAAAGAATTGGATATGCAGCAGGATCATGTTTCCATTACGATGGAATTATCAAGCGCTTATCCGGTTGGGACAGTAAAGAGTTATATTCGCCAGGTGACGATGGAGAAGGAAAAATCAATTACAATTATTGATGAAATAGATAGTATTCCGGAAGGATCCTGTTTGACCTTGATGACTCTTGGCGAACCTAAATGGGATGGAGAATATTTATCCATTTATAATAGTGGAAAATTGAAAATTCAGGCAGACGGGGATATTATTATTGAAAAAATCGAATTGAAGGATGAAAAGCTGAAGGGAGAATGGGGAGAAACCGTCTATCGTGTAAAAGTTTATTTTGGAACGATCCCCCGCATTATAACAACGATATAAAAAACAGGGAAAAATGGAGTACAATTTGGGAAATGGATATTGTTGATAATACCCAAAGATATGAGCGGTTTGCATGAAAAATATGGAATAAATATAGGGTAAAGTGGATAAAAAACATCTCAATGAGAGTGGTTTCTCAAAATGAGATGTGCAAAGTAATCAAAATGAAAGCCTTTCCTCAAATTGAGAGTATACAAAATGACAAGTCCCATGTATACTGCAAACAGAGTCAAGAAAAGACGTATTTGCATTTAGGGACTCATAAAGAAGAAAAAGGAGGAAAGATTTATGAGAAAACGCAGAATCGTGGCTACAGCGCTGAGTTCCGCTATGGTTGCATCATTGTTATTGACAGGATGTGGCAATAAGGGAAACAGTACTGAAACAACAGCGGCAGGTGGTTCCGATCAGACAGAAGCAGCTACTGAGGCAGAACCGTTGGAATTATCAGGTAGTTCTTTTGATGGAATCCTTCCTACAGATTTAGGTCTTGCAAAAGTAGGAAATGGAGAAAAGCTGATCATTGGTATTCAACAAAATACCTTTGTTGAAAATTATGATGAGAACTGGTTTACAAATTATCTGGAAGAGCAATTAGGGGTTGAAATTGAGTTTTACCTCATGCCGGCCGATGCCAATGATTTCCGTACACAGATGTCTCTGATCGCTAACAGCGGTGCTGATGATATGCCGGATGTTATCTTTACATTTGGAGCATTAACAGATGTACAGATTCAGGATTATGGTTCCAAGGGATTATTCCTTCCATTGGAAGACTATATTAATGATGAAAACATGAGTCCACATATTGCAGCTATTCCGGAAGAAGATAAGGAAGCAATGTTAAGAGCTATGACATCCGCAGACGGACATATCTATGGTATGGCAAAATATGAACCAGAATCCTGGAACCTGACACCATACCGTCTGTATTTGAATACAGCATGGCTGGATAAACTGGGACTGGAAAAACCAACGACAACCGATGAATTGAAAGAAGTATTAACCGCTTTTGTAAATGAAGATCCTAACGGAAATGGACAAAAGGATGAATTGGGTGTTTACGGATTTGCGGAAGGCGGATATGGACAGAATACTGTTTGGGCATTGATGAATTCCTTCGTATTCTTCCCAGGCGAAAATTCTGCTAATAACGGTCTGACATTATCTGAAGATGGAAAGACAGTTATTGCACCATTTGCAACCGATGAATGGAAAAAAGGTCTGGAATACTTGAAAGATCTGTATGACAATGGACTTTTAGTAGCTTCTATCTTCAGTGATGAAGAAACACAGTTTAAGGCTACATTAAATGCAGATACCAATATTGTAGGTTTGGTAAGTGCAGGATCCAACAGCGGAAGCTGGCAGGATAATGAAAACAATCCAAACTTCCTGGAAATGGAACTGGTAGAACCATTTATCGGACCGGATGGTGTACAGTATACACCATATTCTGAATATTCTCCGACTATGGATTTCTTTATTACAAGTGCAGCAGCAGACAGAGGAAATGCAGAACTGGCATATCGTTTTGGTGAATCCTTCTATGATTTCTCATTGTCCATGGCAAACCGCTTTGGTGAAATCGGTGTAGACTGGACAGTTGATGAAGCTGTATGTGATGAAAACAGTAACGCATATAAAGAATCCGGAATTATTGATAAGATCAATCTTGTATATAACTATAAGGGTGAAAAGCAGGTATGGTCTGAAGTAAGTAGTCAGTTCTGGCATAATGTAGGACCTCGTTATTCTTCATTGGAAATGGGTAACTCTGCAGCTGATGGTTCCAAGGAATTTGAAGGAACGAAGGTTCAGATGCTGAATGCGCAGAATTATGAACTGTACAATGGAAAATGGCCGGAACATATTCTTCCAAAGTTAAAATACACAGAAGAAGAAAGCAATGATATTTCCCAGACAATCATGAGTATGATCGACTTCCTGAAGCAGTCTACAGCAGAATTCGTTACAGGTACAAGAACTCTGGATGATGCAGGATGGCAGGGATATTTGAATGAATTGGATTCCCTTGGACTTCAGACATGGCTTGAACATGCACAGACAGCATTTGAAAGATCACAGGAATAAGATCGGATGTTGAATCTGTTGTATCGAAGTAGATGTAATATTTTGATTACATACTAATCAGGTAAATGGAGAAAGCGGTTCGTGGATGGGAATCCACGAACCGCTTTTTACAATGAATAACAAGAAAGAAGTTTTTACGAAAAGCGTTTATCGAACTCAAAATGACTCGGCTTTAAGCAAAAAAACGGGAAAATGAGATAAAATATTAAATTGATATATATGAAATCACTATAATGAGAGTAAAATATGAAAATGAGACTATGAAAAATGACGGATTTATAGTATGATTTTTAATGTGATCAGGGAGGAGATCTGATACAAATTTAAAACAAGTATATTGCAGTAAAGGTAAAGATGCTTTGCTGTTAAAATAAAAATATAAAGGAAAGAGGGAAAATAACATGGCGAAAAAAAAGAATCAAGTGCAATCCCCAGCTGTTAATTTGGGAGTACAGCACAGAAAGACGCTTTGGAAGCAGATGAAGAGCCGTTGGCAAATTTATTTGCTGTTGTTGCTTCCATTGATTTATATCATTATTTTTGCTTATGTGCCTATGGGTGGACTTATCATTGCATTTAAGGACTATAATTTCCGAGATGGTATTTTCGGAAGTCCATGGGTAGGTTTTGATAATTTTATTGAATTCTTTACGGGAAGATATTTCCCGGTTG
Source organism: Lachnospiraceae bacterium (assembly GCA_026169045.1). Lineage (GTDB taxonomy): Bacteria > Bacillota > Clostridia > Lachnospirales > Lachnospiraceae > Fimimorpha. The sequence continues at coordinate 75,862 of JAPFDH010000024.1, forward strand.
TTGTGCCGAATACCATTATTCTGGCAGCATATAGTTTGGTGGTTACCTTCCCCATTCCGATTATTTTTGCGCTTCTCTTAAACGCACTGCCTGGCAGAAAATATAAGAAAGTTATTCAGACGGTAACTTACATACCACACTTTATTTCTGTTATCGTTATGGTTGGTCTTCTGTACCAGATTTTAAACTATCGTACTGGTTTATATGGTGCCATTTACAGTGCCATTACAGGTGCCACAGCACCGGATATTTTGGCAAAAGGTTCCAATTTCTATCATTTATATGTATGGTCGGCAGTATGGCAGAGTACCGGTTATAATGCAATTATCTATATTGCGGCATTGGCTGGTGTGGATCAGGAACTGCATGAAGCCGCTACCATCGACGGTGCCAGCAGATTCCAGCGTGTATTATACATCGATGTTCCGAGTATTCTACCAACAGCAAGTATTATGTTGATTCTTGCTATCGGTAATGTCATGAATATTGGATTTGAAAAAGCATTTGCTATGCAGAATTCATTGAATATGAATTATAGTGAAATCATCAGTACTTATGTGTATAAAGTAGGTCTTGCGATGGGTATTACAGACTTTTCCCTGTCCACAGCCGTAGGTATGTTTAACTCTGTGATCAACTTTGTATTGTTGTTGACAGCTAACTGGGGTAGTAAGAAGCTTAGCGGCAGCGGAATATTCTAAGAGGGAGAAAGGAGTGGAACCATATGCATAAATTTAAAAATTTGGGAACGAATGATAAGATATTTTATGTAATTATCACAGTGGTATTGACCTTGTTCTTTCTGATTGTGCTGTATCCATGTATCTATGTTATTTCAGCATCTTTCTCATCAGGAAGTGCAGTTCAGGCAGGTAAGGTTATTTTATGGCCTGTGGATTTCAGTTTGGAAGGATATAAAACAGTATTTAATACGAAGGATGTATGGACCGGTTTTCGTAATTCCTTGTTTTATACTGTTGTAGGTACATCCATTAATATTGTTATGACTATGGTGGCAGCATACTCATTGTCACGTCCGGATGTTCCTGGAAAAAATGGAATTATGCTTTTATTTACATTTACCATGTTCTTCAATGGTGGTATGATTCCTACTTATATGTTGATTCAGAACTTAAATATGTTGGATACAATTTGGTGTCTGATTATTCCAGGTGCAATTGGAGCATACAATTTAATTGTAGCACGAACATTTATTCAAAATACGATTCCGTTGGAATTATTGGAAGCGGCAAAAATTGACGGATGTTCTGATATTAAATATATGCTTAAAATCGTTATTCCGCTGTCTAAGGCAGTAATTGCGGTATTAGTATTGTTCTATGGTGTGGGACATTGGAATTCTTACTTTAATGCAATGATTTATTTACATACAAAGAATTTGTTCCCATTGACGTTGTTCTTAAGACAGATTCTTTTAATGGAACAGATTGATCCGTCAACGATTTCCGATCCTGAGCTTCAGGCACAGATGGCAAAAGCAGCTGGTGTAATCAAGTATGCATTGATTGTTGTAAGTATGGTACCGGTTATGTTAATTTATCCGTTTATTCAGAAATATTTTGTAAAGGGTGTTATGATCGGTTCCATTAAGGGTTGATTTCAATTTTAAAGAGATGGTATTTCAATTGTTGGGGTAGCAATGGGAAAATACAAAGGGACTCGGCTCCGCCGGGTCCCTTCTTTATATATCCCTATAAAATAAAACCTTTATATTATTATAATGTAGGAGGAAAAGAAATGGAAAAGAAAAAAGGTCCATTACTGGATGATTACACATTTTTTGAAACCTGTTTGGATTTGGATCGAACAGGTATGGAAGAAGTAAAAGAAGCGGTGGAATTGGCAAAGAAAGAAGAAAACTATCAATCCGCCCGGCATGCATTTGCCGAACATATCAGAAAAAGCCTGAAACCGGAACAATTTTTTTCCATGCCTTATGAAAAACCGGAAAATGTGTATAAACGGCCGGAGGAAACGGATTTGGAAACTGCGGAGAGAATATGCAGGCACTGTCTTATTTCCGTGGGGGTACCCTGCCAGTTTGGAGAAATCGTAGATTGGGAGGCAAATCCCACATATAATCAATATAAAGAATGGACATGGCAGTTAAACCGGCACAATGAATGGAAAGAGCTAGCGTATGTATATCGTACTATAAATCGAGATGAAAAATATGCAAAGGCATGTGCAGATTTTTTCTCCAGTTGGGTTAAACAGGCGATATATCCGGGTGAAGTACAAGGTGATCAAACCAAATGCTGGAGAACGATTGAATGCGGTATCCGTATGGGAGCTACCTGGCCATATGCACTTCATACATTTTATCAGACTCCTTACTTTACAGATGATATTCTGGTGGATTGGTATAAATCGTTATGGGAGCATGGAAACCGCATGCAATATCATCATTGGAAAAATAACTGGCTGATTATGGAAATGAACGGATTGGCATATATTGCCATATTATGTCCGGAATTTAAAAAATCAAAAGAATGGTTGGATTTTGCATTTGAGCGTTTGGGAAAAGAGTTAAAGCGTCAGTTTTATGCCGACGGATTCCAGTTTGAACTTTCTACCAATTACCATGACGTTGTCATTAATAATTACCAAAGAACAATTCAGCTGGCAAAAGCGTATCACGTTGCTGTTCCGCAGGAATTTATGGATGACTTGGAAAATGCAGTCCGCCTGTATGTACGAATGATGATGCCAGATGGAAAAGTTCCAGATTTGAATGACGGACGAATGAAGGAAGCTTCTGTATTCATTCAGCCCAAATTAATACTGTATCCGGATTGTCCTGATTTTAATTGGGTAGTCAGTCACGGAAAAGAAGGAAGACGACCGGATTATGATTCCCTGGCGCTTCCGGATTCGGGATATATGATTATGCGGAATGGATGGACAGAAAATTCTTTATGGGGATTATTTGATGCAGCTCCTTTTGGTACGGCACATCAGCATGAGGACAAATTATCACTCCTTCTTTACATGGGAAATAAGCTGGTTTTGACGGAAGGCGGTAATTATGCATATGATGATTCTGAAATGCGCCGATATGTTCTTTCCACACGTTCGCATAACACCATTCGTGTGGATGGTATGGATCAAAACCGTGGAAGAGATTATGTATGGAAGGAAGAAGACATACACAAAAATTCCGGTATGGAATATAGCATAACAGAAGACTATGATTATGCGAAAGGAATTTATGAGGAAGGATATGGACCAGAGGTGGATCGTTCCATAACCCATACACGTTCCGTTTATTTTATAAAAAATCCGGAACGATTGACCGTAGTAAAAGAAGGTGTGGGTGATAAAGAAAAATTAGAACCGTTTTTTGTTGTGGTAGATCGTATGAATGCGGATTGTTCTCATACATATGAAACGTTATGGCATTTGGATACAAGAGAAGTGCAGATACAGAATCACCGCGTGATATCAAAAGAACTGAGTATCCTGACATCAGTTTCCAATGCCAACAGTACCATAATTTGCGGACAGGAAAAACCGGAATGGCAAGGATTTAGGGCTTATGGAGGCAACCAGGGAGAATATCTTCCGGTGCCAACGCTGCAGCAAAAAACTGTCGGGCAAAATATTCGTATGGTCACGGTATTTTATCCGGGAGAACAGCGCAGCATGGAACGTGTGGAGGCTGCCATAGCATGCAGTGAACGCGAAATTCGTTTTGTGACCCGAAATGGATGGATGTTAAAGTGGGATGAAAAATAAAAATTAGTTATAGGTGGGTTGATAAGAGTAACAGTTCAGCCCGCGCCATTCGTAAAACCGCACTGCGTGCTTATTGTGGCTATCGCCACTGTTTTACTCATTTACAGGCGCTCAGCTCATAGGTCTGAGCGGTCGAAAAATTATGCAAGCATAATTTTCTCGCCCGTTACAGCC